>LUOR01000047.1 GCA_001626925.1 Moraxellaceae bacterium REDSEA-S32_B1 | reverse complement strand
AAGTACCTGTTTGCGATAGTCTATTGAATAAGTCATTGTTTATTTCATTAATTAAGATTGTTATAAATATTGTATCGGTTTTATTTGGATTAGACTATATATTAAAAAATCCAGCCTGATTTCACAAGCTGGATTTTTGAAGATCTGTCATTTTAAGGATTAGCGTTTATTTCTGACCATGTACCGTAATGATCAATTGCTCCACCACCTGCGGTTCTGCCAATGTCGAAGTATCACCGATACTGTCTTGTTCATTGGCAACGATCTTACGCAAGATACGACGCATGATCTTACCTGAACGTGTTTTTGGTAGTGACGGTGCCCAGTGTAGCGCATCAGGACTGGCTACAGGCCCCATCACTTTACGCACCCACTGGACCAGCTCTTTGCGGAGTTCTTCACTTTCATCGACACCTGCTTGTAATGTGACGAACGTACAGATACCTTGTCCTTTGATCTCATGTGGCATACCGACCACAGCCGCCTCAGCGACCGCTTCATGCAGTACCAACGCACTTTCGATCTCTGCTGTGCCTAGACGATGCCCCGATACATTGAGCACGTCATCAACACGCCCTGTGATCCAATAGTAGCCATCTTCGTCACGACGTGAGCCGTCACCTGTGAAATAGTTCCCTGGGAATGTAGAGAAATAAGCTTCGAGGAAGCGTTCATGATCACCCCAAATATCACGCATCTGACCCGGCCATGAGTCTTGAATGACGAGATTACCTTCTGCCGCACCTTCAATTACTTGACCTTCACCATCGACCAGTGCCGGTTTAACTCCGAAGAATGGCTTGGTCGCTGAACCTGGCTTCAAGTCAATCGCACCTGGTAATGGTGCAATCAGAATTCCGCCTGTTTCTGTCTGCCACCATGTATCGACGATCGGGCAACGTCCTTCACCGACCACCTCATAGTACCAATTCCACGCTTCGGGGTTGATCGGCTCACCGACTGACCCAAGCAGACGTAAGCTACTGCGATTACTTTCACGCACATAAGCATCACCCTCACGCATCATGGCACGGATCGCCGTTGGTGCGGTGTAGAGTATCGACACTTTGTGTTTATCGACCACATGGCCGATACGTGCCCACGATGGATATTGTGGCACACCTTCGAACATCACCGTGGTTGTCCCATTGGCAAGTGGTCCATAGATCAAGTAAGAATGTCCTGTAATCCAGCCAATATCTGCGGTACACCAATACACATCATCTTGCTTCACATCGAAGACTTCTTTGAAGGTACTGGTCGCATAGACAAGATAGCCACCTGTGGTATGCAATACGCCTTTTGGTTTACCAGTTGAGCCTGAAGTATAGAGAATAAATAACGGATCTTCCGCTTTCATCGGCTCAGGTGGACAGTCTGCATTGACTTCCATGATTTCAAGGTGATACCACAGGTCACGCCCTTCTTTCATGTCGATTGGGTTGGCATTGCGATAGACCACGATGACATTTTCTACGCTTTCCGTCCCTGCGATCTCAAGTGCCGCATCGACATTTTCTTTCAGTGGTAATAGCTTGCCACCACGTAAGCCTGAGTCTGCTGTAATGACCAATTTTGCTTGTGAATCTTCAATACGACTCGCTAATGAATCAGGTGAGAAGCCACCGAATACTACACAATGCACCGCACCAATACGTGCGCAGGCAAGCATCGCTACAGCAGCTTCTGTCACCATTGGCATATACAGCACTACACGGTCGCCCTTACCAATCCCACGTTTTTTCAAGACATTGGCAAAACGACAGACTTCATCATGCAATTCTTTAAACGATACGATCTTATGACGTGATGGATGGTCACCTTCCCAAATGATCGCAGGCTTATGTGGATGTTCTTTAAGATGACGATCAAGACAGTTGGCAGCAACATTCAACTCACCATCTGCAAACCATTCAATTTTAAAATTATCTCGGTCAAAATTGGTGTCTTTAACTTTGGTAAAAGGTTTAATCCAGTCAATGATTTTTGCCTGCTCCGCCCAAAAGCCTTCAGGATCGTCGATCGACTGCTGATAACGTGCTTCATATTCTTCGAGATTGGTACGTGCAGTTGTGGCAAATTGCTCTGGCACTGGATAGAGTTCATTCATTTGGCTTTCCCTTCGCTTGCTATGTCCGTTGATGTGTTGTTCTATTTGTATGTTGTTTCACGCTTCGCCATACATGTTGTCAAATGCGAGGTTGCTTGACTTCTTGCATGAGTCGTATTCATGATCGGGAGCATGACAAATATCACAATACATCAAATGATGTTTATTCTGAACTTAGTAAAACTTGCTTTGCATAGCTGAACAATCATGCTTTGGTCTAAAACTGCCAATCTTCTGTAAAAAATAATAATGATAGAATTTGTTTCAAACTATTGATTTAACTTGGTTTTGTAAAAATTAAGCTTTGACGTTTTTTAAAATTTTACCCGACCAAAGTCTAGCGCTTTGATCGTGCTTACTGTGTATTTTTTTCAAAAAGTATTGCAAAAGTTTACAAATGATTCACCTGTGAACTCAGACTTTTAAAGCTTGAATCAACTTTTGATGCAATCCACCAAAACCACCATTGGACATGATCACCACTGCATCGCCTGAATGCGCTTCATTTTTTACACGTTCAATGATTTGATCGAGCGATTGACTGACCTGCGCTGAGTTACTTGAAGCTTCGACCACAGGTTGTAAATCCCAATCCAAACCTTCTGGTTGATACCAAATCACCTCATCAGCAACACGTGCCGAGTGTGCAAGTCCTGCTTTGTGGCTACCCATCCGCATGGTGTTCGAGCGTGGCTCGATGATCGCCCATAGACGACGTTCGCCGAGACGTTTGCGTGCACCGTCCAGCGTAGTTTCGATCGCTGTTGGGTGGTGGGCAAAGTCGTCATAAACCTCAATACCGTTGATGGTATCGAGTAACTCCATGCGACGTTTCACGCCACCGAAGTTCGATAAAGCTTCACAGGCTTGGTGAATACTCACCCCAACATGCTCCGCTGCCGCAATGGTTGCCAGTGCATTGGCGACGCTGTGTTGACCTGTCATCGTCCATTGCACTTCGCCTTTTTCAATGCCGAAATGCAACACTTTGAAGTGACTACCATCGGCTGAGATCAGCTCTGCGGAGAGTTCAACTTGATCTTCGACCGCAAAACCTGTACGTGTCACAGGCGTCCAACAGCCCATTTCTAAGACTTCGTCAATATGGGTTTCAGTGATGGGTGCAATGATGCGACCTGTGCTTGGAATGGTACGTACTAAATGATGAAATTGTTTTTGAATCGCTGCCAAATCATCAAAAATATCAGCATGGTCAAATTCAAGATTATTGAGAATCGCTGTGCGTGGATGATAATGTACAAACTTAGAACGCTTATCGAAGAATGCAGAATCATATTCATCGGCTTCAACCACGAAATATTTGTCACCCAATCGAGCACTTTCACTAAAACCGAGTGGTACACCACCGATGAGGAAACCTGGATTGAGTCCTGCTTGATCCAATACCCAAGCAAGCATGGTCGTCGTCGTGGTTTTACCATGAGTCCCTGCAACACCAAGTACGTGTTTATCTTTGAGTACATGGTCAGCTAAGAACTGAGGTCCTGAGGTATAAGCAAGCCCTTCATCAAGCATATACTCCACCGCATCAATCCCACGCTTCATGGCATTGCCGACGATGACTAAATCGGGATGTGGCTGTAGATGACTCCGATCGTAGCCTTGCATCAATGCGATGCCTGCATTTTCGAGTTGGGTAGACATTGGTGGATAGACGTTTTGATCACTACCCGTCACCGTATGTCCTAACTCACGTGCCAATAATGCCAATGAACCCATGAATGTGCCACAAATACCCAAAATATGCAGATGCATCTGTACTACTCTCTTCTCTCTTGCGATCGCTATACGTTGCAAACGGTTGCGACGCATTGTTTTTAATTCGCCTAGCAAGATAGCAAGGCTCATCGGGAAAAGATAGTGCTTTTTATTGTCAGATCAATGTCTGTGTTTACTGGATAAAAATGATGATGATTTAACGACTTTTTATAGTGATGAGGTGATATTTCGACATACACTATGAAAAAATTTCAGAGCAGTTTTAAATGTCAATTACAGCTTGGGCTTTTGTATTTTTAGTCATTTCCAATTGTTTTATGACGTTGGCATGGTACGGTCATCTCAAATTTTTACACGATGCACCCATTTGGCAAGCGATCCTATTCGGTTGGGCGATTGCGCTACTTGAATATAGCTTTATGATTCCTGCAACACGTTGGCTCGATGCACAGGGTTGGTCACTGGGTCAGATGAAAATCAGCCAAGAAGTCATGACCTTGATCGTGTTTGTACCCTTCATGATTTACCTGTTTAAACAACCCTTCAAAATGGATTATCTCTGGGCAGGATTGTGCTTATTGGGGTGTGTTTATTTTGTATTTCGCAGTCAAAATGCGTAGAGTTACTATATTTTATTGATTTAATCATTTTAACAACATTGGTATTCGCATAATAAATTTGAGGACGGCATGACCATGAAATATTCAGTTTTAAGCATCTGCATCATCGGTGCATTTGCACAGCAAAGCTGGGCTTTGGCATTGAAAGATGCACCGATTCAACATGTCACGGTTTATCCCAATGGTGCATTGGTCGAGCGTAATATTCCTGTGCGTGCGGGTGAGCGTTTGGTCGAATTGGAGGGATTGCCTGCCAATTTCGATGTATCTGCGATCAAAGTACAAGGGCAAAATGTCGATATCGGCGCAGTGACCAGTGTCGATAGTGCATTGGATAAACCTGCAGGACGTGAATCTTCTGCACTTAAAAATGAAATCAAACAATTAGAAAGCGACATCGCCAAACTGAATGCAAAAATCCAAGCTGCCGAATTACAAAACACCTTTTTAGGCAATATTAAACAAGGCAATGCGTTGACGGTACGTCAGCAAGCCTATGATGCTTACCTCACCATTTCCACAGCGAGCCAAGAGAAAAAAGAACTTGAACAACGCCTACAAGAGTTAAATCAAGATTTAAACCAGATTGGTGATCATCGTTTTAATCAGCGCACGCTACAGCTTCACGTCAATGCACCGTCTTCGGGCACGATTCAAATCGCCTATCAAGTGCCTTATGCGACGTGGCGACCAAGCTACAAAGCCGAGCTGAATAGTGTGACGAAACAAGTCACGCTTACTCGTATGGCGACGATTGCGCAAAAAACAGGTGAAGATTGGGACAATGTAAAATTGACACTATCGACCAATACACCACAAGGTCGGATTGAACAAATCCAACCCAATCCGTGGTGGGTAAACTATTACGAACCACGTAATGAACCTACGTACGAACCTGCGCCTGTTGCGATGGAAGTTGCCGCATTACACGCAAGATCGAGTGCAGATGCGATGGGTGCCAAGCGTTTAGAAGAACCTCGTTTTCCTCAGTTTGAACAAGTGCAACAAACCTATAGCACCCAATTTACCACCACCACACGGGCATCAATCCCAAGTAGTAAACAGCAAATTTCACTACCCCTTGATCAACAATCTTATGCCGCAAAACTCAGCACATGGGTGATTCCACAGCAACAACAACGCGCCTTTTTGAGTGCCGAGATTCCACGTGTCACAGGTGACTGGCCAAGTGGTGAAATCAAACTCTATCGTGATGGCGACTATATCGGTCAACGTCAGTGGCAAAATCCGAGTGCGGAGCAAATGCATTTTAACTTTGGTGAAGATGAGCAAGTCTTGGTCAAAGTCTTAAATGAACAACGTGATCAAGATCAAACAGGCGCATTTAGCAAACACACTGTAGAAGTCTTATCAAAACAATATCAAATTCAAAACCGCCATACGCAAGCGATAGATCTGATCGTCTTTGAAAGTGTACCTCAGAGCCAAAATGATGCGCTCAAAGTTGAACATCAATTTAGCCATGCACCGACAGCAACAGAATGGCAAGGACAAAAGAATATATACCAATGGCAACAGCCACTGGGTGCAAATCAAACGTGGCAACTGGATTTGAAATATCAGTTTAAATATCCAAGCGAAGGTCATGCATCAGGGTTTTAAAGTGTCTTTTAAAATTTAAATTGTTTGAATACGACGTTTTAAAGTTAGGTATCAATGCTTCGTCATCATGTAAATAAGCATGTAAAAAGCTTGCGTGATGGCGATTTTTTGCGCATAGTAAAATGAAATCCACCCGATGTGAATTTTTACTGAGGATCGTCTCATGCCCTACTATCATCTCATCATTGAAGCCAAAGAAAACTTAGGAAAGAACGATGAAGAGCGTGACATTTGCGTATTTGACATCACTGATATTCAGTCCATCATTCCGACGATCATCCGACCGTATTTGACGCAAGACGCGCTGATCCTTGATGATGAAGAGATTCCTTTTGAAGATATTGATTTGTTTGCGATTAAACAGACTATTTTACCAATCGAACATCTCATCGAAGAAGAACAAAAGCTCCTACCATCGAATACTGATGTCACCATCACTGCTTATGAAATATTTAACGATCGTGATCTGTCTCAAGATGTCACGCAAGTTATTCTTGATGTGTTAGATCAATAAGTCTTTGCATCAACAAAGCAACCGCACAAATTCAATGTAAAAAAATACTCGCTTCTGCGAGTATTTTTCAGCTATCAAATTGCTTATTTCAACTGAATGCTCCCATTTGCAATCACGGTAATTTCACTATTCCCTGCTTCAACATTTTGACTTTCAATGCTGTCTGCTTTAAATGACGAACCACGTGCCGCATAGATCGGCATTGGACGGTTTGCATTGGCATTGAGTTGTAGATTCACTAACTCATAATTCGATGCTCCCCACGGTGCAAGTAAAAGCTTGGCACGTTGTTGGAATGCTTTTGACGCTTCGATATACAGCTCACTTTCGACTTGATTACGCTGTTCATCAGACACTTCAAAATTGATATTGCCGAGTTGCATGTTTTCTTGCAATTTTGCAATCAATTCACTGGTTTGCTTAAAGTCTTGGCTATTCAAGATCACTTCCGCACGACCACGCCAATTGATCAATTGTTGTTTGTCGTTGTACACAGGATAGGTGTTTTGACCACCTGTTTTGATCACAACTTTTGGATAGCTTTTGGCAGTATTCATCGCTTGATTGACGATACTATTGATCTTATTGGCAAGCGTGGCTGCATCTTTTTCATTCAGCTCAGTATAGAGTGTGGCTTGCATTTCATCATTCGCCACCTCACGGGTTGCTTCCGCTTGTAGATTGATAATGCGATGCTCAGGCGCATCCGCAAGTGTATTTTGCGCCATCAGTACACAGCTTAATCCTGTAGCAAGCATGGCAAAGGTTTTCGCAAATTCTGATTTCAACATGTTATTTCTCCAAAGAATTCTGTCATTTTTATACCGTTTAAAATAATGCCCTGCGTTGCTGTGCTTCACCAGTTGGATTTTGTTAAGCCGATCTGCAATCATGAACGGATCGTGCGCGTTCTGTAAATGATCATATGACCATCATTGTTGATGTTTCACGTGGAACATTTTTTAGATGATGCGTAACGATAATAAATGACCACTTCATAATATGTTTCTAAAATTCACATTTCATAAACTGAATCTTTTCAAGTGCTCAGGCACACTGTTTTTATTTTATTTGGAAAAGCGCTGTGAGTAATGAATCTTCTGCGGTCGATACCGCAAAACAATCGGGCAATATGTTGCTCGAGGCAGGTCAGCGTACCACTGCCAAAGTCATTGAGGAATCGCAAAAATATAGTGATAGCTATGCCATCGTGAATAAGTTCATCACTGCCTTTTGGGAGCGTGTGCCGTATATCATTATCGGGCTTGTTGTTTTCTGTATTTTCTTATTGCTTACACGTCTATTCAAATATTTTATTCGTAAAGCATTATTAAAACGCGCTAATACGCGTCAAAATCTTGTCATGGTATTGAACCGTGTCGGTAGTGTGGTGATTATTTCTCTCGGCTTTTTGGTTGCATTGGTGATCATCATTCCTGGTTTTTCACCAGGTCAGTTGATCGGTGCACTCGGTATTGGCTCCGTCGCCATCGGTTTTGCATTTAAAGATATTTTCCAAAACTTATTGTCAGGGATTTTGATCTTACTTGGCGAACCGTTCCGTATTGGTGATGATATCATCGTCGAAGGTTTGGAAGGTACAGTTGAAGACATTCAGATTCGTGCGACCTTCTTACGCTCATATGATGGTCGTCGTTTGGTGATTCCAAATGCCACGGTTTATACCAGTCCGATCACGGTCAACACTGCGTATAATCGTCGTCGCTGTGAATTTGTGGTGGGTATTGGCTATGATGATGATATTGATAAGGCAAAAGCGATCATCAATCGTATCTTGGAAAATAACGCCAATGTACTTGGTAATCCTGCGCATACAGTGATCGTAACGGCATTGGCAGACTTCTCGGTCAACCTTACCGTGCGTTGGTGGATTGACCTGAAAGAAACCAATATTCTCGCTTCGGGTAGCGAGATTCAATCTGAAGTGAAACAAGCATTTAACCGTGAAGGTGTCAATATTCCATATCCAATCCAAGAGATGAAAATGTCGACACCACAAGCGATCGCGGCGCCAACATCAAGCGCAGAATAATCGCCCGAGAATATTCGACACTGCGGTTTCAGTACGCAAAATACGGTTGCCAACATGATGAATGTGGCAACCGTTTTCTTTGAGCAAATCAATCTCATAGGGAATAAAACCACCCTCTGGACCGATCATCAGTTGACACTGTTGATTGAAGTTGATCGGCATCGCATCTGTTGTATAAGGATGTGCTACAAAGGTTGTTTGACTGTGATTCCACACAGATAAACGATCTTCAACAAAGGGTTTAAAGCGTTTTTCAAGAAGAATTGATGGTGCAATCACATCCCCTGCTTGTTCGAGTCCAAGCTGAATATAATGATCTAACTGCTCAAGAAAAGGCGTTTGCCAATAGCTTTTATCAACACGATAGCTATGTAGCAAGACGATTTTCTCTACACCCAAAGTCACACTATCCATGATCAAGCGCCTTAATACTTTCGGGCGAGGCAATGCCAAAATCAAAGTCACAGGTAATTTATTAGGAATGGCTTGTTGTTCGACTGGTGTCACAATCATTTGATTAGATTGAATTTCAACGACTTCAGCAAGATACCGTGCTTGATTGAGCACACCAACTTTGATCTGATCGCCGATTTTGACATCTAAATGTTGCTTTAAATGACTAACTTGTCGTGCATCGTTAATCTGCCAAATCGTTGAATCCGTTTGTTCAGGCAACAACACTAAATTCATAATGCCGACTCAGATGTGATGCTTTCAGCTTGGCTATTTTTTAATATTAGATAGCGATCAATTAAAGTAATGTGTCGCTCCACTGCACCTTGATTGGCATGTAAAATCTGCTGTGCCCGATCAACCTGTTGCTGACGGCGTGACTGATCATTAATTAAATCTATCATTTGCGCTACAGCGTGATTAGCATCAGATGCAACCAACACCGCATCATGACTGAGAAATTCATCGACGATACTTTGAAAATTAAAATAATTTTTACCCAGAACTGTTGCCACATCGGTTGCGATCGGCTCAAGAATATTGTGTCCGCCACCCGGTTCGTTCAGCGAACCACCGACATAGGCGACCTGCGCCAATGCAAACCACAACCACATCTCCCCCATCGAATCTGCCAAATAGACTTGGGTCGATGCGTCAATAGTTTGATGTAAACTACGACGTTGTACTTTCAAATCAAGGCTTTTGATCTCATCAAAAACGGCTTGAAAGCGTTCAGGATGCCGTGGCACGACTATACATAAAAGTTGCGGATTCTGCTGTAAATGCGGTTTTAATGCATTGAGTATTTGCGCTTCTTCAGGCGCATGGGTACTGGCAAGCACGATGATTTGCCGATCTTCTAATGACCAGTCTTGTTTGAATTGTTCCGCTTGCTGAAGAAACTGATCAGGCATAGTCATGTCAAATTTCACATTACCCAATACTTCTACTTGTTCGCTCGATTTTCCCAAATCGACAAAGCGTTGTTTGCTCGCTTGATCTTGCGCCGCAATAAAATCCAATTGTTGCAACATCGGTGCGGTTAAGCGCTTGAACTTGGCATAGCCTTTGGCTGATTTTTCCGATAAACGTGCATTTAGTAAAAGTTGTGGAATCTGCCGTTGATGCACGCACGCCAATAGATTTGGCCACAGCTCAGTTTCCATCAACAATAAAATGCGTGGCTGATAGTGTGAAATAAATTGTTCAATCAAATCACGTTGATCTACTGGTAAAAATACCGCTTGAAATAATTCAGGATAGTGTTCTGAAAATAATGACTTGGCACGAACCTGCCCTGTGCGTGTGGTATTGGTGACCAGTACTGCCTGACCGAGCTTGAGATAATGTGCAATCAACGGCTGTGCCGCATTGGTTTCACCGACCGATACCGCATGAAACCAAATCACCTTTTGATTCTTCGCTATTTGAAATTCGCCAAAACGCTCTCGCACTTCATCCTGATAATCCGCCAAATGCCCCGAGCGTTTTTTTACCCGTGAGCGATACAGTGGCTTGATACAACTTAAAAGCAAGTTATACCAAAATGGTGGGAATTGAGTCTGTTCAGTCATCGGCTAAATGGCTTTGATAATTCTAAAAGGTCTTGCGCATTATGCGTGAATTTCAGTGCTTTTTCATCTGAACAGTTTTATTTGTTCTGTGTTAGCGCAGGAATCCGACAGTCTGTATAAGATGCAGGTTTTGGAATTTTCGGCAGAATAATCTCGATGCCGGGTAAAATACCGTGTTTGTCTTTCCACTCTGCATCGGCTGACGGCACACGCTCGCCACACACCACAGCGATATTTCGGCGATAGCTTTCATCTAAACCGACTTTGTCCGAGCCAATCATCATCAAGCCATTTGGACCAAAAATAGGGGTAAAAACATAGCCACCGTATTCTATATTAATCTCTTTGATCGGCACATTCAGCGTGGCACGATAGGCTCGGTTGGTCATCAGCTCGACCCACTGCGCAGACACTTGCCAGTGCCCGTCTCGACCGACGTCTTTTGGTGGCGTTAGCACACTATTTACTGCACCACCGCCATTACGCCTCGACATGGATTGATCTGCCGCACCTGCAATCAGCATCGGAGGTGTTTCTGCCAGCGGCATTTCCATCGAATAGTGGGTCAAAATCACTGGGGTGTTTTCATAGCTGTTAAAGCCTAAACCGAGATACAATAGATCGTTTGCTGTGACGCAAGCACTCAGTAAGGCAGAAGTAGCAATTAAACTGATGGCTTTTTCCATTTTCACCGCTCCCTTTTTTATTATTCTCTGCTTAATGACATGATACAGTATCAGACATATCTCGACGTTTCACGTGAAACATTTAGAAAGGGTTCAATAAAAAACTCACCGTCAAGATTGCCTTGATGATGAGCTTTTTCGATAAAAATTATAAGTAACAATTAAACGTCTGCTTTTTCCAGTGCAGGATAATCGGTATAACCTTCTGCAGTGCGTCCGTATAAGGTTTCTGGATTAACTCGATTCAATGGTGCATTGTCGAGTAAGCGCTGATAAAGGTCAGGATTAGCGATATAGGCTAAACCAAATGCCACTGCATCGGCTTTGCCCTCAGCAAGGATTTGTTTTGCTGATTCAGCCGTGAGCTTTTCATTGGCGATCCAAACACCTTTAAACTTGGCACGAAGTTCTGGACTCAAGCTATCTTCGGCTTGATATTCACGGGCAAAGATAAATGCAATCCCACGCTGACTGAGTTGCTCAACGGCGTAGCCAAAGGTTTCACTTGGGTTGGCATCGCCCATGTCGTGCGCATCCATACGTGGCGCAATATGTACGCCGACTCGACCTGCGCCCCATACCTCGATAAAGGCATCAACCACTTCTAATAATAAACGTGCACGATTTTCGATCGCACCGCCATATTCATCATCACGCAGATTGGTTGAGCTTTGTAAGAATTGATCAATCAAATAACCGTTGGCAGCATGCAGTTCGACACCATCAAAGCCTGCTTGTTTGGCAAGTGCTGCGGCATTTTTATAGTCTTGTACAATGCTTTTAATTTCATCAATCGACAATGGACGTGGCGTTTCAAACGGACGTTTCGGACGAAGCAAGCTGACATGACCATCGGCTTGCACTGCACTGGCAGACACTGGCGTTTCACCATTTAACAAGTCTGGATGGGAAATACGTCCCACATGCCAGAGCTGTGCAAAGATTTTTGAACCTTGCTCATGCACTGCATCGACGACTTTTTCCCAGCCTGCGACTTGTTCTGCATTATATAGCCCTGGTGTATGTTCATAGCCAACCGCTGTTGGACTGACCACCACGGCTTCAGTAAGCATCAAACCCGCATTGGCACGTTGACGATAGTATTCGACGTTCAGATCATTCGGTACACGAATCTCGCCCGAACGTGCACGTGTCAATGGTGCAAGCACCAAACGATTTGAAATCTCTACGTCACCGACTTGTAGCGGTGTATTTAACTCAGCCATTTTGACCTCACATGACGGCTTATAATGCGTCTTTTAAGTATTCAATATATTGCTGAATCACGTCCTCGTTACGAGAGAAATATGACCATTGTCCATGCTTATGCACACTGATCAAACCAGCCTGTTGTAGTACCGAGAGATGATTGGACATGGTGGATTGTGACAATCCGCTCAGACGTTCGATATTTCCTGCACAGACACCTTGGGTAAAGCCAAAGCATTCTTCTGACGTCAAATATTGTGCAGGGTCTTTGAGCCACTGCAAAATTTGACGGCGCATTGGGTTTGCCAATGCTTTGAAAATCGCTTCTGTATCCATATTCAATTCACTAACTTTCACTCACCACAACAATGACCATTAAACAAACACAGCGGACATCATTCAGCGCTGAATCCAATATATCGTATTTTTTCGATATTAAAATCTTTTTTTTACGATTTATTACATTATCGAGAGAATGTCTACTTTGCTTGAACCAGTTCAATAGGATGAGTTACGCTGTGGCAACTCATCATATTATTACTAAGCTATTGAACTTAAAGACCTTGCTTTAAACTCGCTTCAATAAATTTATCCAAATCACCATCCAATACTGCTTTGGTATTTGAGGTTTCAATATTGGTACGCAAATCTTTGATGCGTGAATCATCCAACACATAAGAGCGAATCTGACTGCCCCAGCCAATGTCTGACTTGGTATCTTCGAGCGCTTGGGCTGCTTCGTTACGCTTTTTCATTTCTAATTCATAGAGTTTTGCACGAAGCTGTTTCCACGCTGCATCACGGTTGGCATGTTGTGAACGCTGGTTTTGACACGCCACCACGATGCCTGTTGGCGCATGAGTCAGACGCACTGCCGAATCGGTTTTGTTAATGTGCTGACCACCTGCACCCGAGGCACGGTAGGTATCAGTACGCACATCTGACGGATTGATATCGATCTCGATATTGTCATCAATCTCAGGCGAGACAAACACCGCAGAGAACGAGGTATGACGGTTATTGTTACTGTCAAACGGTGACTTACGCACCAGACGATGCACACCAGACTCAGTACGCAACCAACCATAGGCAAACTCGCCTTCGACACGAATCGTCGCCGACTTAATCCCAGCAACATCACCGTCCGATACTTCCATCAAGTCAGCTTTGAAGCCATGACGTTCAATCCAGCGCATATACATCCGTAGGAGCATGGATGCCCAGTCCTGCGCTTCTGTACCACCCGAACCTGATTGAATCTCAACAAAACACGGATTCGGATCCATTGGATTGCTAAACATGCGTTGGAATTCTAATTTTTCTAAGGCTTGCTCTGCGGTATCAAGTTCTGCGGTGACATCTTCCAGCAGGCTTTCATCTTCTGCTTCTACTGCCAAATCGAGCATCGCCTGTGCATCGATCAATTGCTCAGCGAGCTGATCTAAGACACCAACACTATTTTCTAATGCGCCTTTTTCTTTAGCGATGGCTTGTGCACGGGCTTGATCATTCCAAATCTCAGGGTCTTCAAGCTCACGTAAAACTTCTTCTAAGCGTTCTTTCTTCAGATCGTAGTCAAAGATACCCCCGTAACATCTCGCCACGATCGGTCAAATCTTTTAATCGAAGTACAAAAGGATTAATTTCCATAATTAAACTGTCACAACATAAAAATTGAGCGACATTTTAGCACAATCAAACGACAACTCATCATTTAGCTTCAATCGTCAAAATTAAAGTTGCAAGCAGCTAAAATTGTCCTTAAATCTGTAAATATTTCAAAAATAGTTTAAAAGTTTGTCTATAAAAAATTTAAAATATTGACGAATTTTTCATCAACAAAACCCCAGTATACATAGCATAACAATTCATTGATGAATCTTTACAATAATTTTAATTTATAAATTTCAATTAGTTAAAATTATATATTTCAATATTGTTACATAACCAAATATTTTGCTTACACGCTTTAACCAACTCGATTTGACGCAAATAAAATATTTCTTAAACTAGAAAATGTAACAAAAAATGTGAATTCCAAATTTTGGAGGATATTATGAAAAAGTTAACTCTTGCTACTGCCATTCTTGCGGCAACCACTTCTCTTGCAATGATCAATGCCAATGCATATCAATTTGAAGTTGGCGCAGGCGCAGGCTATCTTGACCCTGATAATGGCGACTCTGGTAGTCAATTTGATTTGGGTGGTACATATTACTTCAACCCAGTTCAAGACAAAAACGCTCCACTTGCTGAAGCAGCTTTTGTCAACCGTGCAAGTAATGTGTCTGCTGGCGCAACTTTCCAAGATCAAGGTGAAGCTGAGAACAATCGTTACGGCGCTGGTGTAGAATATTATGTACCAAATTCTGACTTCTATATTGGTGGTAACATCGCTCAAAATACCTATGAGTATGATGATGTCGATCTAGACAACGATTTGACAACTTATGGCGTTGAAGTTGGTTACTTACCAGTACCTAACTTGTTGATCGCTGCTGGTGTCAAAGGTTATGAAGATGACCGTGACAACGATGGTGTAGACCCGACACTTCGTGCGAAATATGTTACACAAATCGGTGATAACGCTGTAAATCTTGAAGCAGGTGCAGCATTCGGCGACTTAGACGAATATAACCTTGCAGCGGATTACTACATTGACAACACCTTCAGTCTAGGTGCTGACTATCAAAGTAACGACATCACGGATAACAGTGAATTTGGTGTAAATGCACGTAAGTTTATTTCACAACAAACCAGTCTTGAAGGTCGTGTAGGCTTCGGTGAAGCTGGCGACAACGACTACAATACATTTGGTATCGCTGCGAAACACCGTTTCTAAGCCTTAACTGATTGTATTAATCACAAAAAACCGCTCTGATGAGCGGTTTTTTTACATCTTATGATTTCTCTAAAGATAGCGCATTTCATAAAACAAGTTCAGACCGATTTTTAAACTCTTCCAATACGTGTGGATTGGCAATCGCCTCACTATTTTGAATTGCTCTACCATCCACCACATCACGTACCTCAAGCTCAACCACTTTGCCACTCTTGGTTTTTTAAATTTCCGACACTTGATAAATCACAGCGGGGACATGAGGTGGTGTCATATTACTGCGAATATGGGTTTTGATATTGTTGATCGTCTTCATCTCCCCAAAAGCCGAGTGGCATCATCTTTTTCAAAGCCCCAATCATATAGCGCTGAAAACGATTGGATATTAAAAACATATTTTTGATTTACATCATCGATAAATGCGCTGACATTGGTACTGTCTTTACGTGCTTGGTCAGCTTCTCATAGTTTCATTTTTTAGTATCCTACGCTTTGATTTCTTTCAATTTCCCAACTGAAACGATCTTTTTTACATGCTGAAAAATACATGCTTCATCACATCAATTTTTTTATTTTATCGATTTTTTAAAAAATTCAATTGGTAGAGATAACAAAAGATCGGATGAAACCGACCTTTTGAAACACACGTCCGAAAAATTATTTTTAAAATATCGTGAGGACTGTCAATTCAACACTGAGATTTACTGAGAATCAGTGCCAATTGACGGTCGATTTGTTGTCTTGCCACGACTGGGAACATGCCGATGAGACGATGTAACACACGTGCTTGTTTGCCTGGGATGATAAAAAATGTATCTCGTTCAATCCCTGCCATGATCGCTTTACATGCAGGTTCAACTTTTAATGATCCACCCATTTGTTTGAGTTCTGAAGTAATCTTTGAGCCAATTTTTCTTTCTTCAAAGACCATTGGTGTTTCGATCTCAGGCGGACAAACCACTGCCACATCGATGTTTTGCGATTTCAGCTCAAGACGTAATACATCCGCCAAGCCAATCGTACCAAACTTCGATGCGCAATAGCCTGCATAGCCATAACAACCCAGTATGCCCGCCATCGAGGCAACTAAAACCAATTTTGGATTGTGCTTCGATTGCCCACGTGCTTGTTTGAGATAACTTAAAGCACTGGCAGCGATATGCCGACTGCCGATCAAATTGATGTTAATTTGACGCTCGAACTGCTCAGCCGTTTGCTCCTCAAAAGGCACAGCGCAGACAATCCCAGCACAGTTGATCACGGTCATTGGTAATGACATGTCTTGATTAGCTTGTGCGAACGCACTTTCGATCTGTGAAATATTCAGCACATCAAGTGTGTAACCTCTGATAAATTGATCTGATTTTTTGCGATCTTTGGCGTATTTGGATAAATATTTTACCGCATCTTCGACATCGGCATGGGCAAAAATACAGACTTTATCACCTGCTTTAAGATAGCGTTTCGCCAATTCCAAGCCGATACCGCTACTACCACCAATGATCCATCTGACTGCTGATTGTTTTTTCTTAAACATCCTGTTTTTTCCTAAAATAGGTTTATTTCAATATACAAAACATTGCCATGATGTACAGTGACCATTTTTATGCTTTTCAATAAAAAATCCCTAAGATGACTCTTAGGGATTTGATTTAAAGATCACTTTAAAATCATTAGGGCTTAAATGAGCCTTTTTCGCGTAAAAATCATTTCCCAATACAGAACGAGCCAAAGATTTTCCCTAGCAAATCATCAGCGCTAAACTCACCTGTAATCTCGCCTAAAGCGTTTTGAGCAAGTCGTAGTGACTCCGCCACCAATTCCCCCGCATGATACTCTACAAGCTGTTCTCGAGCTTCTGCGAGATAAACTTGCGTGCGTTGCATGGCATCTAAGTGTCGTGTCCGTGCGATAAAGCTATCTTCCTCAGGTTGAAAGCCTGCATATTGGGTAATCACTTCGATCAAGTCATCAATACCAAGCTGTTGCTTCGCCGACAAAATCACACGTTTGTAGCCATCCAAACTGTCCACTTGTGGTGTCGCATCACTGAGATCGCTTTTATTGGCGATGAGGATCAGATGCTTCGGATCGATATATTCCGCAAAGAATTGCTGTGCTAATGCAATCGGTTGTTGCTCTGCACTCATGTCATAGACAAACAAACGTAAATCCGCCTGCACAATCTCTTTATAAGCACGGCGAATACCCTCTTGCTCCACCACATCACCTGTATCACGTAATCCTGCTGTATCTGTAAGGGTAATCGGTAAACCATTTAAGCTGATTTTTTCATGTAAAACATCACGCGTTGTCCCTGCAATATCGGTGACAATCGCTCGATCATTGCCTGCTAAGGCATTAAGTAGGCTTGATTTGCCTGCATTAGGTTTGCCTGCGATCACCACTTGCAAACCTTCACGGAGCAATTGTCCTTGTTTGGCGGACAGTTGCACCTGTTTCACCGAAGATTGTACTTCTTCAAGCAACGCCAAAATTTTCCCATCTGCGAGAAAATCAATTTCTTCTTCAGGAAAATCAATCGCCGCTTCCACGTGTAAACGCAGATGAATGAGTTTTTCTAAGACTTCATTGACTCGTAGTGAAAACGCACCTTGTAATGAGCGCACCGCAGAACGTGCCGCCGCCTGTGAAGTCGCATCAATCAAATCGGCTATGGCTTCGGCTTGGACCAAATCCATTTTGCCATTTTCAAAAGCACGCATGGAGAATTCGCCTGCTTTAGCCGCCGTCGCACCGAGTGCCAACACACGGGCTAACAAGGTGTTGAGAATGACTACGCCACCGTGACCTTGTATCTCGACCACATCTTCGCCTGTGAATGAGGATGGATTGGCAAAGCGTAAAATCAAACCTTCATCGAGCACTTCACCTGATTCATCAAAAAACTGACGAAATCCTGCCATTCGCGGTTCAGGCAATTTTTTCTGCGTCAGTGCCTCAGCGATTTGAAATGCTTTTGTACCAGAGAGCCGAATCACACCGACACCGCCACGCCCCGATGGTGTTGCTATCGCTGCAATCGTGGGGTGAGTGGCTTGGATTGGCGTGTTGGATTGGCTCATAGTGACATTATTTACGACAAAAGAAGTTAAAGAATTTTTTCATGAATTGGCATTGATAGCCAGCATTAAAAAAACCGCCTAGAAATCCTAGACGGTTGATGTGGTTTTAAAACAGCTTATTTTGCCGCTGTGCTTAAACCTTGTTTTTCAGCACTCTTATTGATAAACCATTGCTGCGCGATGGTAATCAAGTTGTTGACGATCCAGTACAACACCAAACCTGCAGGGAAGAACAGCAAGAATACAGTGAAAATAATCGGCATCAAACGGAAGACTTTCGCTTGCATTGGATCAGTCGGTTGTGGGTTCAACATCTGTTGGAAGTACATGGTTGCACCCATGACCAGTGGCAAAATAAACCACGGATCCATTGCCGATAAATCTTGAATCCACAATATCCACGGCGCATGACGCAGCTCGACACTTTCCATCAATACCCAATACAAGGCAAGGAAAATTGGCATCTGCATCAATAGCGGTAAACAGCCTGACAACGGATTGACCTGTTCACGTTTATACAGCGCCATCATCTCTTGCGAGAAGCGCATACGGTCATCGCCAAACTCTTCTTTCATGCGTTGCATTTCAGGTGCGATGACACGCATCTTCGCCATTGAGCGATAGCTTTTTGCAGATAATGGCCATAAGATCAATTTGACTAAAATGGTCAATAAGACAATTGCCCAGCCCCAGTTGCCCACGATGTTATGGAAGAATTCCAAGCCCCAGAACAAGAGTTTTGCAATCGGCCACAACCAACCATAGTCTACAGTTTGGTTCAGACCCGTTGCCAATTCTTTCAGTTCAGATTGGATTTTTGGACCAGAATACAAAGTCGCACTGATATCGAATTGTTTGCCCGCAGGCACATTCACCAATGGCGAACGGAAACCAATGATATGCATATCATTGCTATTACGTGATTCTAATTGTGCGGTGTAACTCTTATCAGGAACCCAAGCCGAAACAAAATAATGTTGAACAATCGCTACCCAAGCTTCTTTGGCTTGGACATTCAATTTTTCTTCATTGAAATTGGCAAATTTTAACTTGTTATAATGCTCTTCAGGCGTACCCCAAGCACCACCTAAGAAGGTGCCTAACGTAAAAATCCCTTGATCAGATTTACCAGGATCGGCAGCGTCGTCACGTTTCAGCTGACCAAACATCTGACCTTGCCAGTTGCCTGCGCTACGGTTGACGATACGATGTGTCACCTGAATCGGATATTCACCTGAAGTAAATTTAAAAATTTTAAAAATTTCTACGCCATCAGAAGTTTTGTACACCATTGGTACTTCAAGCACTTTATGTGCTGTATCGTCCTTGGTGACTGTTGATTGTGCTTCGTCGATGCTATAGCTGTTTTTATCAACTTCATACATCGGACGAGTACGGCTATCAGGTCCATCCGCACCAATCAAACCAGACTGCGCTACATAGATATTTTTGTCATTATGCAACATCACAAAAGGCTGATCACTGTCTTTGCTCTTGTCATGTGACAACAGCTCCAAACGCACAATATCGCCACCTTTTGGATCGATCCAGACATTGTACATATCTGTTGCAACCGTCACCAATTGCTGAGAATTGGCAGTCGACGCAACTGGTGTGTCTGTCTGTGCTGTATTGGCTTGTGGAATATCTGTCGCCGATGCTGCTTGTGCCTGCGCTGATGGAATATCAGATGATGTATTGGCACTTTGTTGAACTGCAACAGCTTGTTGTGCTGTTTCAGCCTGCGCCCCACCATAATCTTTTTGCCACGCTAAGATGAGCAAATAAGCCGTCACAAACATGGCGCCGAGAATTGCAAATCGAGCCCATTGTTGCATAATTTTTACCCTAAATGATTGAAAACAGTTGAATTATTTTGACGTTCACGCAAGGGTACATAAACGTAAGAGATTTGAGAATCAGAAAGTTGCAACGAAATACATCGCAGTGGTTTTTTCGGTACAGGATCATAGCCATAACCACCCCACGGATGACATCGACAAATCCGCTTGGCGCTATAATACACACCTTTTGTTGCACCATGAAGTTGAATCGCTTCGATCGCATACTGAGAACAAGTAGGAATGTAACGACAACGTGGTCCAAGCAAAGGACTGATTGCAATTTGATAAAATCGAATACACCAATGAAGTAGCTTTTGCATTGGCAGTCACGCTAAGAAGACGCTAAAAGAGGTGATTTTTGGCGTTGGTGTTTGGCAAATTGTTTAGATAACTTCTGCCATGCCAATTGTAATTGTTGATGCAAATCTGCATTCGATATTTTTTCTATACCGATTTTGGGTAAGACCACAATATCTAAGCCAGCCAAATCTCGCTGATGTAAACGAAAACTTTCACGGCTAATACGCTTGACACGATTTCTCTCGTGCGCACGTCGAACTTTCTTCTTCGCAACGACTAAACCAATCCGTGCCGTAGCTGCGACTGGTTTTGCTGTTGCAAGGATTAAAAAGCTAGGTTGATGAACTTTAAATAACGTGTGATCAAATACACCCGAAAAATCTTTGGCGCATAATAATCGCTGATCTGCCCCAAAAGGATAAGATGTCATACGATTTCACAAATTATTTTTTGTTGCTCGCTTTGATTCAATAGTAGCACGCATCAAACCAAGCTTTAGTCAACAGACCACAGTATAATGCAATGATTATACTGTAAGGCTGTGACGACCTTTTGCACGACGACGAGCAAGCACTTGACGACCAGCTTTAGTAGCCATACGAGCGCGGAAACCGTGAACACGTTTACGTTTCAATTCACTTGGTTGGAATGTACGTTTCATCTCGAAACTCCAAATCAATGTTCAATATTAAAGGTGCGCAATTTTATGCATCTCAGCCTCAACTGTCAATGCAAAAAGTGCAGATAAGTAGGAAGTTTTCCACAAATTGATGTGTTTTTTGAATTTAAATTCAAAAACAGAGTATACAGCCTAATCATAGATTTTTGAATTCAAAACACCAATCGAATCTTATCACTATTATTGTGCTCTTTTTTTACGATGTATCATTACTGAAATGCATATTCTTATTAATCTAAGAAGTCCATAGTAAGACATGTATAAGACTGCAAAGTAATGTTTAAGCTTTTTTAAATTCAAAAAAGTTAAGTCTTTGATCTGCGATTTTCAAAGTTCTTCACTAAGGTCAAGGTTTCAAACTATAGAAGTTAAAACACACATCTCGCTTTTAATAAGACTCTAGACGAGCAATTTAACAACTTTGATAACGAAGCCATCATCACCTTCTATGCTTGAGTTGTTCACAATACATGGAGATCTAAATTTAAATTTATAAATTTAAAATTTAAATTTGTTATTATAAGAGCACAGTTTTTCTGTGGAATTTATCTTTATGTTTCAAATATTCATATAGATAGCTTGTGTATAACTATGTTTATCTAAAAATAGTAAATTGTGGATAAGTTTTCGTGTTATTTTATCCACAGCTTGAAGAAATAGTTATCCACATTCGTTTTTTGAATTTAAATTCATTTATTTGTGGATAATTTATGCATTCGCATCGATTGGCTTATGACAGCGTGATTGAACTTGGTTAGAATGTCGACCCCGAAAAGTACAAGTCGGGCATGGGTCGTTTTTTGAATTTAAAAAGATAGTTAGGGATTGGGAGACATCAATGCTTTGGGCAGAATGTTTAGAACGCTTACGCAAGCATGTGTCTGATAACCACTTCACCATGTGGATCAGACCACTTGAGGCAGAAGAACATCCAGATTGCTTAAAACTGTATGTGCCAAGTCCATATTGGAAGAGTCATATCGAAAAGGATTATCACGAAATCATTTCGATCATGGCTGAGCAGATCTCTGAAGGACGTGTGCGTCAAGTCGATATATTGGTTGGATCACGTCCAGGTAAAGATATTTTAAAACAAAGTGAAGTACCTGCAACGACTTCAGCTGCTTTGCAAAGTGCAACTTCACAAAATACCACCACACACCACTCTGTTCCACTTGCAAAAGCAACCTCAAACGACAGCGCAAAACCGAGAAAAGTTCGTCAGCTCAATCCTGCATTGAACTTCAATTTATTTGTTGAAGGTCGTTCCAACCAAATGGCAGCAGATGCTTGCCGTAAAGTTCTGACCAAGTTGGGTGCTGATGATCACAACCCATTATTCTTATATGGTCCGACGGGCTTGGGTAAAACGCATTTAATGCAAGCTGTGGGCAACGCGTTATTGCAACAAAAACCGAATGCCAAAGTCATGTACATGACGGCAGAAAGTTTTGTGCAGGATTTTGTCAGTGCCTTACAGCGTAAGAAAATTGAAGAATTTAAGAAAAATTGTCGTTCACTGGATTTGATGTTGGTTGATGATATTCATCTTTTGGCGGGTAAAGAAGCGAGCTTACAAGAGTTTTTCTATACTTTTAATGCCTTACTTGATGAATCTAAACAAATTATTCTCACTTCAGATCGTTATCCAAAAGAGTTAACAGAGCTTGATCCTCGATTGGTTTCACGTTTTTCTTGGGGTTTATCGGTTGGTGTTGAGCCTCCAGATATTGAAACACGTACCGAAATTTTGCTGAAAAAAGCTGAAAGTAGCGAGATTGATTTACCACGCAATTGTGCTTTGTTTATTGCACAGCAAGTGGTTGCGAACGTGCGTGAACTTGAAGGTGCATTAAACCGTGTGGTTGCAACGGCACGTTTTCGTGGTTCAGCAATTGATTTAGAAGTGGTGCGTGAGTCGCTCAAAGATGTTTTAGCGATTCGTGCACGAAATATCAGTGTGGAAAATATTCAAAAAGTAGTCTGTGAATATTTTCGTATTCCACTTAAAGAATTGACTGGACCGAAACGCACTCGAATTTACGCTCGTCCTCGTCAGATGGCGATGGGACTTGCACGTGAACTGACAGGTGATAGCTATCCTGAGATTGGTATGGCATTTGGTGGACGTGACCATAGTACGGTGATGCACGCCTGCGAAAAAGTACAAAGCCTACGCAATCAAGACCCAAGCTTTAATGATGACTATAAAAACTTACATCGCTTACTACAAAGCTAATTTATAAAATTAAATTAATAATTTAATTCAATAACTTAGTTTTATTTATCATGATGGTTTATGGCTTCTTTTTACTTAAAATGCAATAAATTATCAATTGTCAATTGTCCTTGAATATGCTTAGATTGAGCATTCATTTCAATCAATTCGCATTACACATTATTCTACCTTCGATATTGATTATATTTTGCTGAAAATTTGGATTTTAACTCATGACTAGCTTGCATTTAAAGATAGCGAAAGAAACTTTACTCAATGTATTGACCCATGTGATGGGGGCTGTTGAACGTCGTCATACCATGAATATTTTGTCCAATATCAAAATCCAAGTCAGCGATGCAGAATTAACCATTACTGGTTCTGATCTCGAAGTGGAGCTTGTGGCAAGTACTGCGCTCGAAGCAGGGGCATGTATCCAAGCAGGTGAAAGCACTGTGCCTGCTCGAAAGCTAATGGATATCTGCAAATCTTTGCCGAATTCAGCGTTACTGGATTTGCAAGTGACTGACGATCAACGTTGTGTACTCAAGTCTGGTCAGAGTCGTTTTGTACTCGGCACTTTGCCTGCGGAAGATTATCCGTTATTGACCAATGATGGTGCACAAGGCACTGAAGTCCAAGTTTCACAAGTTGCTTTAAAACATTTATTTGAAAAAACATCTTTTGCCATGGCGGTGCAAGATGTACGTTTTTATCTCACTGGCACTTTGTTAGAAATTGAACAAAATCAATTGCGTGCGGTAACTACAGATGGACATCGTTTGGCATTATCTGAAGCGACTGCAACTTCAAATACTGAAGAAGTACAACAAGCCATCGTACCTCGTAAAGCGGTTGGTGAGTTACAACGTCTGTTAACGGTGGAAGATTTGCCGTTAACGATTTTGATTGGTCGTGAACTATTGAATGTGACGATTGAACAGCCAAGCAAAGACAATGAATCAGCAATCGTAGTACGTTTCACGACTAAACTCATTGATGGTAAATTCCCTGATTATCGTCGTGTGATTCCAAAAGGTGGCGATAAAATTGCAACCTTGGCGCACGATGCCTTTAAGCAAACCTTGCAACGTGTGGCAATTTTGAGTAATGAAAAATTGCGTGGTGTGTTCTTGACTTTTAATGCTGACATATTACAGCTTAAAGCCAATAATCCAGAGCAAGACGAAGCAGTTGAAGATTTTGCCATGCAGTATCAAGGTGATACTTTGGAAATGTCATTTAATGCGCAATACCTACTTGATGTGGTGAATGTATTGGATGGCGATGATGTGCAAATGCAAATGTCAGAATCCAACCAATCAGTATTGATTCAAGATCCAAATCAGCCTGCGCAAACCTATGTCGTGATGCCAATGCGAGTCTAATCCCCCAATGCTGTTGCAAAAACTGCGTATCGAACGACTTCGAAATATCCAAACGGTTGCAATGCATGATTTGCAACCGTTTAATATTTTCTATGGCGCAAATGGTTCTGGAAAAACTTCAATTCTCGAAGCGATTCATTTGCTTGCCACAGGGCGTTCTTTTCGTACCCATATTCCAAAACACTATATCCAATATCATCAAGCCGACACCATGATCTATGCGCAGTCGCAGGACTATCGCATTGGTTTGCAAAAGCTCAGCAGTGGCGAACAGACCATGCGGGTCAATGGCGATAGTGTGGCAACACAAGGTCAAATGGCAAAATTACTTCCTGTACAGGTGATCGAGCCACAAAGTACAGACATTATCGATCATGGTGCAAAACCTCGTCGACAAATGTTAGATTGGCTCATGTTTCACGTGGAACCTGATTTTTTTGCGGTATGGCAAAACTATGCAAGAGCATTGAAACAACGCAATAGCCTACTCAAAAGCTACCCTGTCAGCCGTGAACAAGTCAGAACGTGGGATCAATTGCTTGCGACTTCAGGTGAGCAGATTCATTTATTACGTGAATTGATCGTGAGTCAATGGCATGCGGATGTACAAGCAGAACTCAAATTACTCTTGCCACATTTAGAGATTGATTTGGAATATGTGGCAGGCTTTTCAACCGATTTAGGTTTGTCTGAACATCTTGCACAAAGTCTACAAAAAGACATTGATCGACGCACGACAAATTATGGTGTGCATCGTGCAGATTTACGCTTTAAAACGCCAATTGGCTATGCCGAAGAAGTGCTATCACGTGGTCAAAAGAAGCTACTGATCGTGGCGCTGAAACTGGCCCAAATTGCCCTTTTAAATCGCTCAAATAAGGAAACTGTGGTATTATTGGATGATGTAACCGCAGAGCTCGATACGCAGGCACAACAACGATTAATACGCCGTTTGCATCAATTAGGTAGTCAGGTTTTCCTCACCACTTTAGATCAACAAGCCGTGCAACAATATATGGATGACATCCAGTTGCCGTATCAATTGTATTGTGTCGAATCTGGGCAAGTGCGTTCGGTTTCAATCTAAACCAATCTTATGCGATGTCGATCGATTGAAACCTTTTGGCAATGAAAAATTCAGGGAGAAATCATGAGTTCAGAGCAAAACAATGCAAACAACAGTGAACACGTGAATAACGAACAAATCAGCGATACAGAAGCACATCAAGCACCTGAACCTGTTGCTGAAAAGGCTTATGATTCTTCGAGTATTAAAGTCCTGCGTGGACTCGATGCAGTGCGCAAACGTCCCGGCATGTATATCGGCGATACCGACGATGGTACGGGCTTGCATCATATGGTGTTTGAAGTCGTTGATAATGCCATTGATGAAGCGCTCGCAGGTCATTGTGATGAGATTCAAGTGACCATTCATGATGATGAGTCGGTCAGCGTATCGGACAATGGTCGGGGTATTCCTACAGAGATTCACCCTGAAGAAGGCGTATCTGCTGCAGAAGTGATTTTAACCATTCTACATGCGGGCGGTAAATTTGATGATAATAGCTATAAAGTCTCAGGTGGTTTGCATGGTGTTGGCGTTTCGGTGGTCAATGCCCTTTCTAGCCAACTCTTCTTAAAAATTAAACGTCAAGGTAAAGTCTTTGAACAAGAATATCGTCACGGCGATCCGCAATTTCCACTGAAAGAAACGGGTACAACCACTGATTCAGGCACCACGGTGCGTTTCCTACCAAGTGGCGAAACATTTAGTCAAACCATTTTTAATGTCGATATTTTGGCACGTCGCCTACGTGAGCTGTCATTTTTGAATGCAGGTGTACGCATTGTACTCCGTGATGAGCGTGTTGATTTAGAGCATGTGTTTGATTTTGCAGGTGGTTTATCTGAGTTTGTGAAATACATTAATCAAGGCAAAACCCATCTCAATGAAATTTTCCATTTCACTGTGGATGCAGATAACGGCATTGGTGTCGAAGTTGCTTTGCAATGGAATGAATCCTATCAAGAAAATGTGCTGTGCTTTACCAATAATATTCCGCAAAAAGACGGCGGAACGCACTTGGCAGGCTTCCGTGCGGCGCTGACTCGTGGATTAAACCAATATCTTGAAAGTGAAAACATTCTCAAAAAAGAAAAAGTATCCGTCACTGGTGATGATGCGCGTGAAGGTTTAACAGCGATCATTTCGGTGAAAGTGCCTGATCCAAAATTCTCCTCACAAACCAAAGAAAAATTGGTATCCAGTGAAGTGAAGCCTGCGGTTGAACAGGCGATGAATAAGGAATTTTCGGCGTATCTTTTGGAAAATCCGCAAGCAGCAAAATCCATCGCAAGCAAAATCATTGATGCCGCACGTGCTCGTGATGCAGCCCGTAAAGCCCGTGAAATGACCCGTCGTAAGAGTGCATTGGATATTGCAGGATTGCCTGGAAAATTAGCCGATTGCCAAGAAAAAGATCCAGCATTATCAGAACTTTATCTCGTCGAGGGTGACTCGGCGGGCGGTTCGGCGAAACAAGGTCGTAACCGTAAAATGCAAGCAATTTTACCGTTGAAAGGTAAGATTTTGAATGTCGAACGTGCCCGTTTTGACAAGATGATTTCTAGCCAAGAAGTTGGTACGTTGATTACTGCACTGGGTACTGGGATTGGTCGTGAAGACTATAATCCTGACAAATTGCGCTACCACAAAATCATCATCATGACCGATGCTGATGTCGATGGTTCACACATCCGTACTTTGCTTTTGACATTCTTCTTCCGTCAAATGCCTGAATTGGTCGAGCGTGGTTATATTTATATTGCTCAGCCACCGCTGTATAAGTTGAAAAAAGGCAAGCAAGAACAATATATTAAAGATGATGAAGCACTTGAAACCTATTTGATTTCTAATGCGATAGATGATTTGGCATTACATATTAGTAGTGAAGCTCCAGCGGTGAGTGGTGCTGCACTTGAGCAACTCATCAAAGATTATCAAGTATCACAGAAGTCAATTAGTCGTTTGACCCAGCGCTTCCCTGCAACTTTGCTTGATGCTTTGCTTGAACTTGAAGCGTTCCATACCGAGCAAAAAACAGACCAAGCTTATGTGCGACAATGGACTGAACAATTGGTTGCGGTGATGAATCGTCTACAACCGAGTTTGCGTACCGTGTTTGAGTTGGAGCAGTTCGATGTACAGGTTGAGGGTGAAAGTACCATCAGCTATTACCCACGAATTACCATTTATGTCCATAATTTACCGCATCATTATCTACTTGATGGCACATTATTACATTCTGCGGAATATGCACGCTTACTGAAAAATTCAAAAAGTTGGTTTAACTTATTGGAAAAAGGCGCATATTTGGAAAAAGGCGAACGGAAAATCTTCGTTGAAAACTTCCATCAAGTGTGGCAACAGATTTTGCAAGACTCACGTCGTGGCATGATGATTCAGCGCTATAAAGGTCTTGGTGAGATGAATGCGGAACAACTTTGGGAAACTACGATGGATCCTGAAAACCGCAATATGCTACAAGTCACCATTGATGATGCCATCGAAGCAGATCGGATGTTCTCTTGTTTGATGGGTGATGATGTCGAGCCACGCCGTATCTTTATTGAAGACAATGCACTGAATGCCGACATTGATGCCTGATCTGTAAAGCATCTCAGTATTTTAACTTTTCATCACAAACATGCTCAGTTAAAAGTGTCAAAATCAAAGCGTCGAAACGTCAGTTTTGGCGCTTTTCTCATGGAGAACTGAAATAGTTAAAAAGGAAATAAATATGGATATTCAACAACAAGACGATGGCAAACATAGTCTATTTCAAGCTCTATATAATGATAACGGCTAAGAAAAGCTCGCTGGAGAAATGGCATATACATGGGCAGGAGAAGGCATGTTTATTATTGACCATACCGATGTGTCAGAAGATTATCGTGGACAAGGTATCTGTCGTCAGCTTTTAGATGCAGTAGTCGTCTTCGCTCGGTGAAAAAACTTAAAAATCATTCCTTTATGCCCTTATGCAAAGTCTGTATTTAATAAAGACCCAAGCATTGCCGATGTGCTTAAAAATTAATTTTAAATTTATCAAAAACTTAATCTTAATTATTGTGATGAATTTCATTCGTCGGAAAGCCTTTCATTTTACTTTCGCTTTAAAAATTTTTGTGCGATTCTACGTCAATTCAAAATTTCGGATGCATGTTTTGAATCTTTAAAAAATGGACTTTTTGAAGCTGCTTTAGATGATTTTTAAAGTTGTGCACAGACTTGTCCACAGTTTAATCTATTGAATTAATAATGAAAAATAATATTTACACTAAAGGGTTATCCACAAATTTAAATTTATTCGCTAGACCTTATACTTTCTTTCCACAGACTTTTTAAATTTAAACGTCGTATTTCAATTTTGGTTTCGATATGAAAATCGCTATAATATGCAGTTTCTTATTTTCATTTTTGGTTTGGTCGTTTGAATTTAATGCTTTGACCATTCTGAATTTTTACTTTTCGTCATCACTTAGCGGAACTATGCCAATGAATGCGATCAACACTACCGATGCTCAGCCTTTAGTTGGGATTATTATGGGCTCTCAATCTGATTGGGCGACACTTGAGCACACGGCAAATATGTTGAAACAGCTCAATGTGCCTTTTGAGGCGGAAGTGGTGTCTGCGCATCGCACGCCAGACCGCTTGTTTGAATATGCTGAAAGTGCACGTGAGCGTGGTATTCAAGTGATTATCGCAGGTGCGGGTGGTGCGGCACATCTCCCAGGGATGTGTGCAGCCAAGACCGATTTGCCTGTACTTGGTGTGCCTGTGAAATCATCGATTTTAAATGGTGTGGATTCTCTGCTTTCTATCGTACAAATGCCTGCGGGTATTGCGGTTGGCACTTTGGCGATTGGTCCTGCAGGTGCGACCAATGCGGCGATCATGGCAGCGCAAATTGTCGGTTTACAGCGTACCGACATTGCTAAAAATGTCGCTGATTTTCGCACCGCACAAACAGAAAAAGTTGCAAGTAAAAACATTCCTGGACAGGTTTAATCTCATGGCGAATACGACAATCGGTATTTTTGGTGGTGGTCAGCTGGGTCGGATGATGGCTCAAGCCGCTTTGCCATTGAATATTCAATGTACCTTTTTAGAAGCAAGTACAGATTGCCCTTCTGCAATTTTGGGTCAAGTGATATCTAGCCAAGAAGAAAATGGTTTAGAAAAATTCATTCAAAGTGCTGATGTGTTTAGTCTTGAGTTTGAAAATACGCCACTTACAGCTGTTGATCAGCTCATTCAATCTAAGCAAATTTATCCCCCACGTCAGGCTTTAGCGATTGCGCAAAATCGTTTGCTGGAAAAATCTTTATTTGATGAACTAGACATTCCTGTTGCGCCTTATCGTGCAGTGGATAGTTTAGAAAGTTTACAGCAAGCCGTAAGTGATTTAGGTTTCCCGATTGTGCTTAAAACCGCCACAGGTGGCTATGATGGCAAAGGTCAATTTGTCCTCAAAAATGAAGCGCAAATAGGAGAAGCTTGGGATGAGCTGGGAACTGCCAAATCATTGATTGCCGAAAGTTTTGTACAGTTTAACCGTGAAGTTTCGATCATTGCGGTGCGTGGTCAAGACGGTGAAGTGCGAACATGGGATCTGGCAGAAAATCACCATCATCATGGCATTTTGTCGCATTCGATCGTCCCTGCGCCGAATAGCTTGCATCTTCAGCCAATCGCAGAAGACTATATTACTCGCTTGCTCAATCATTTGGACTATGTTGGTGTGCTAACCCTTGAGCTGTTTGTCACTGAACAAGGCATGTTTGCCAATGAAATGGCGCCACGTGTGCATAATTCGGGACATTGGTCTATCGAAGGTTCGGTATGCTCACAATTTGAAAATCATATTCGTGCAGTTGCAGGCTTACCACTCGGGTCAACCAAAACGATCCGACCAACGGTGATGGTCAATATTATTTCTCAGCATCCAAATTCAGCACTCATTCTCGCTTTAGACAGTGCCCATCTACATCTTTATGATAAGTCTGAACGGGAAGGCCGTAAGTTAGGACATATCACGCTTACACCAAATTCGAGTGATGAATTGACCGCACTGTGTCGTAAACTTTCGGTGATTTTACCTGAGCCATTGGCACTTGATGCAACCATGCAAATACAGTTTTAATTCACACTCATTTGATAATAATGTGATCTAATTGAAAATATTTTTATAATTTGTATTGTAAAATCTCATTTTTGCGATATAATGCAAAGCGTAAAATCCCTTTTTTGGTTTTATACGGTAACACACCCCTGTTGCCGTTTTTTTTTGACTAAAATTTGGCTTTAAAGCGCTCAATCGTATAAAAGCGATTAAACATTCAAATGCAGTCATGTGTTCCACGTGAAACAATTCAATTAAAACGCTTGCTTTGATGGCACAGATCCCAATGCAGATTTGAGCAAGTTCCAACACTTTTCAACGGTTTCAATATTTACCCTTTCTCCAGGTGCATGTGCGCCACGGATATCTGGACCAAAAGAGACCATTTCTAAATGCGGATAATGCTCTGCAATGATGCCACACTCCAATCCTGCATGAATCACTTTATGTTTTGCTTCGACGCCAAATACATCTCGGTAGGCTTGTTGCAAGCAGACTAAGGCTTGGGAACTTGGATTTGGCGTCCATCCTGAAACAAGAGGTGCTAAAGTCGCTTGAAGATTGTGGTTGATAAAGTGCTGTTGAATGCGTTCTGCCAAAGCTGAAGCATCTGAATTAATTAAAGAGCGAACCATAATGGAAGCACGCAGACCGTTTTGATTGACTTTAACCACACCAATATTATTCGAGGTTTCAACAATATCAGGAATCGTTTGGCTAAATTTGCTTACACCATAAGGGCAAATGGCTAAAGCTTGAAGCCAATGATTTTGCTGTTCTTCTTCTAAAATGTATTGATGATTTTGCGTAGATTTCTGAATTTGGATATGCAGATCATCATCTACATTTTGTAGTTTCTCTCGCCATTTGCATTCTGTATTGAATATAGCCTTTTGTAAGTTTTCAAATTGATTGGTTGGAATCGCAATAGTTGCAGAGGCTTCTCTTGCAATGGCATTACGTGCTGTGCCACCCTGCATAGAGATTAAATGACCATCTAGATTGTGCAGGTATTCAGATAAAAATTTCGCCAAAATCACATTGGCGTTGCCCCGCCCCTCATGGATATCTAGCCCAGAATGTCCACCTTTCAGTCCGAAGATTTGAATATCATAAAATGCTAAATTTGGTGGTGCTTCGATAAACTGAGCAGTTTGATCGACTTCAACATCCTGACTCCCTGCACAGCCCAAATACAACTCACCCCATTGTTCAGTATCAATATTGATCAGCCATTGTCCTGTTAAAATATCTGGCGATAGAAACCGAGCCCCACTCATCCCTGCTTCTTCATCGACAGTAAGCAGTACTTCGATTGATCCATGTGCAAAATCGTCTGATTCAAGTACAGCCAAAGCCAGTGCGACACCAATCCCATTATCAGCACCCAAGGTCGTATGTTTTGCAATGAGCCAACCCTCTTCGATCACTGGCTGAATGGGATCACGTAGAAAGTCATGTGCTGTATCTCGATTGACTTGTGTGACCATATCGAGATGACCTTGCAGAATGACAGGAATCGCATTTTCCATACCTTCGCTTGCAGGTTTTCGAATCACGAGATTGCCAATGTCATCGACTTGCGTTTCCAAGCCTCGTTGTATTGCCCACTGCTGAAGATAGTCACGCAAAACCTGCTCATGTTTTGATGGACGTGGAATATTGCATAAGGTTTGAAAATGTCGCCAAACGATTTGTGGTGTGAGTAAACCAATTTCAAAAGCAGGCATGATTAGTCTTCGTGTTATTTGATGTAATTATCTTAAGCCAAATCAGCAATAAGTTATGCAACTATTTTTAAACTTTGTAAGAAATCACTTACAACTTTTGGCGTAGATGTAGGCTTTCTGTCATTGAGTACAATTTATAAAATGATCACATCAACAGACAGGATGTCTGTGATAAAAAGACTTGCTGTGAAGCAATAGAGTAAATGGATTACTCATTGATAAATGAAATAGAAACAGGACGTTTCTTGATAACAGTGCTGTGAAGCACCAAGCGAAAGGACATTCGCACTAATCACAAGCAACTCAAAAAAGCCTTAAGATTCGTCTTAAGGCTTTTTTCTTATCACATGAAAAACAGTTTAAGTTTCTGCGTTGATCGAATTACAACAATATTGAACGGATATCGTGCAATAACTTAGTCAATTTATAGGTAAATCTTGCGGCATCAGCACCATTAATCACACGATGATCATAAGACAGTGACAATGGTAGCATTAGCTTGGGTTGGAACTGCTGTCCATCCCAAACAGGTTGCATGGTCGCAGGTGAAATCCCGAGAATCGCAACTTGTGGCCAATTGACCAGTGGTGTAAATGCTGTACCGCCGATACTGCCTAGACTGGTGATGGTGAAGTTTGCACCTTGCAAATCTTTCGGTGCGAGCTTCTTATCACGTGCTTTTTGGCTGAGTTCAGCAAGCTCGGTGGCGATTTGCGCAATCGACTTCAGATCAGGATTACGTAGCACAGGCACGGTCAAACCATCGTCCGTTGCTACCGCAATACCCATATGAATTTCATTGCGTAATAACACTGATTTTTGATCATCGGCAAGATGACCAGCAAAATACGGCTCTTGCTTGAGCAAATGCGCAACTACTTTTGCAATAAATGCCAAAATCGTCAAACTGATACCACGTTTCTTAAAATCAGCTTTGAGTTCATTCCGCCATGCTTCTAGTTCGGTAATATCTGCAAGATCAAACTGCGTCACTTGAGGAATAAAATTATTTAAAGACAGCTGTGGCACGGATACTTGTTGCAAGCGAGTCATTGCTTTGACTTCACCACCACCATAATCATCAAAACATGGTATTTTTGGTAAGCCTGAGGCTTGTGCTACACCAGTAGCGCCTCCTGACGGTGACGATGTATTTAAACGATCTTTAACATAAGCATAAACATCTTCTTTCAGGATGCGGTCATTTGAACCCGTTGCTTTGACTTGGCTGAGCACGACGCCGAGTTGACGTGCCATTTGACGTACCGCAGGTCCTGCATAAACTTTGGCGTTGGCTTCGATTTCAGCATCAGTGAGTTTTGCGGTGCTTGTGCCTTGTTCAGTACTAGATGACGTTGCTGGCGCAGATTCTGCCTGTGGTTTTTCAGCAGAGGTCGTTTGTGCCTTTTCTTCAGAAGGCTTTTGCGCTTCTGTTGTGCTCGTATTCTCGCTACTTTGTGCACCTGCGCCTGATTTTGATTTTACCATCAACATCAACACGCCTTCTTTCACCATATCGCCAGCTTTAACAGCGATCGAGAGCACTTCACCACTGGCAGTACTTGGCACTTCGACAGTGGCTTTATCCGACTCCACCACGATAATGCTATCGTCCTCGGCAATGACATCACCGACTTTGACCAAGACTTCGGCAACCGAGGCTTTCTCCACGCCAATATCTGGGACTTTCAGTTCGATTTCACGACTTTCAGACGGTGCGTCTGCCTGAGATGCTTCTTTTGCAGGAGCTACTTCTACTTTTGCATCGTCAGTTGACGGTGCTGTGCTTTCAGGCGTTGCATCAGCTTTAGTTGCAGATTGCTCGCTCGCTTCTGATGACTCTCCAGCTTCCAGTTCAATCAAAAGTGTGCCTTCTTTGACTGTATCGCCAACATTGACCGAAATGGATTTCACTGTACCTTTGGCAGTGCTCGGCACTTCGACTGAGGCTTTGTCCGATTCTAAAACCAAAATACTGTCATTTTCAGCAATCTGATCACCGACTTTGACTAAAATCTCAGTGACTTGCGCTTGTTCCACACCAATATCAGGAGTAATGATTTGCATGATTATTTCTCCTCTTTTGATGTTGGTTCAACGTATTCAGCAACTGGTTTGATTTTAGCGTGATCTTGAGGTTGCCAAGCAATTGGGCGATCCACGTCAATTTCAAAGCTGGTAATTGCATCTTTAACCAAACGATTATCCACTTCACCTTCGTCAGCGAGCTGTTTAAGCGTGGCAACAACGATATGTGCGGCATCTACTTCGAAGTAGCTACGCAGTTTTTCTCGGGTATCTGAGCGACCATAGCCGTCTGTACCGAGGGTGGCATAAGGACGATTGTCAGGTAAATATGGACGAATCTGCTCGCTATACATGCGCATATGGTCAGTCGCTGCGACGACCGTACCATGATATGGACGCATCTGCTGGGAAAGCCAGCTTTCTTTAGGTTCGTCGCTGAGCGGGTGATTGCGGTTGTATTCTTCACATGCCATGCCGTCACGAGCCAATTCGTTAAAGCTCGTCACACTCCAAACATTGCTATGAATTTGGTATTCTTCACGCAAGATTTTAGCGGCTTTGATCACTTCACGCAGAATCACACCTGAGCCAAGTAATTGAACGGTGGCATTGTCATCTTTTTCAAACAGGTAGATACCACGACGAATACCCTCTTCAGCGCCTTCTAACATTGCAGGATGCTCGTAATTTTCATTCATGACGGTGAGGTAGTAGAACACACGCTCTTGATCTTGATACATGCGTTTTAAGCCATCATGTACGATCACTGCAAGTTCATAACCAAAACATGGATCATAGGCAACACAGTTTGGAATAGTTGCAGCCAAAATGTGAGAATGACCATCTTGATGTTGTAAGCCTTCACCATTCAATGTGGTGCGTCCAGCCGTTGCGCCGAGCAAGAAACCTTGCGCTTGTGCATCACCCGCTGCCCATGCCAAATCGCCAATGCGTTGGAAACCAAACATCGAGTAATACATGTACATTGGGATCATTGGTAGGTCGTTGCTAGAATAACTGGTCGCCAAGGCAATCCACGCACTCATTGCACCTGCTTCGTTGATGCCCTCTTGTAGCATGTGACCGTCTTTGGCCTCACGATAGTTCATCAGCTGTTCATTATCTTCAGGTGTGTAGTTCTGTCCATTGGCCGCATAAATTCCAAGTTGACGGAACATACCTTCTAGACCAAAAGTACGTGCTTCGTCAGGCACGATCGGTACCACACGGTCTTTAATGGCGTTATCTTTGAGTAAAGCAGAAATCAAACGCACCATCATCATGGTGGTGGACAGCTCTTTTTCACCGCTGCCTTTGAGTACTGCATCAAAAATACTGAGCTCAGGGATTGGCAGAATTTCACTTTCACTGCGACGTGCAGGCAAATAACCACCTAAAGCTTCACGGCGTGCCTTCATATACTTGATTTCAGGTGAGTTTTCACTTGGTCGGAAAAATGGCAATTCTTGAAGTTGCTCATCGCTAAATGGCAAATTAAAGCGATTGCGGAAGTATTTTAAAGATTCTACAGGTAGTTTTTTGATTTGATGCGTTTTATTGACACTTTCGGCTTCATTTGACAACCCATAACCTTTCACTGTTTTTGCCAAAATTACCGTCGGCTGACCATTGCCTTGCATCGCAGCAGCATAAGCAGCGTATACTTTATACGGATCGTGACCACCACGATTGAGCGCATCAATATCTTCATCACTTAAATGCTCGACCAATTTTTTCGCTTCAGGATATTTCCCAAAGAAATGCTCACGGGCATAGCCACCGCCTTTGGCTTGGAAGCGTTGGAAATCACCATCTACGGCTTCTTCCATCACGGCTTTTAGCGCGCCTGAATCGTCTTGATTTAACAAAGGATCCCAATGGCGACCCCAAATGACTTTGATGACACGCCAACCTGCGCCACGGAAAATGGACTCAAGTTCTTGAATGATTTTGCCATTACCACGCACGGGACCATCCAGACGTTGGAGATTACAGTTAATGACCCAGATCAGGTTATCCAATCCTTCACGACCTGCCAGTGAAATTGCACCAAGGCTTTCAGGTTCATCCATTTCACCATCGCCAAGATAGGCCCAAACTTTACGGTCTTCTTCTTTGATCAAGCCACGATTCATCAAATATTTTTGAATATGCGCTTGATAAATCGACATGATTGGACCAAGACCCATGGATACCGTTGGGAATTGCCAATATTCAGGCATTAAATAAGGATGTGGGTAGCTCGACAAGCCATTGCCATCAACCTCACGACGAAAGTTTTCCAGCTGATCTTCGGTTAATCGTCCTTCTAAAAATGAGCGTGCATAAATCCCTGGTGCAGAGTGACCTTGATAGTAAATTAAGTCTCCACCGAAGCTGTCACTGTTGGCACGGAAAAAGTGATTAAACCCCACATCATAAAGCGTTGCGCTCGATGCAAAAGTCGCTAAATGTCCACCGAGATCATCGACTTTATTGGCACGAAGTACCATCGCTAACGCATTCCAACGAATTAATGCACGAATACGACGCTCCATGTAAGGATCGCCAGGCATCGCCTGTTGTTCATCGACAGAGATTGTATTTAAATAAGGCGTGTTCAGGCGTTGGATTGGCACATGTTTGGCGATGGCTCGCTGATACAAGGCTTTAAGAATAAATGCAGCACGTTCAGTCCCCATATTTTCGATCACGGAGTCAAACGCATCCTGCCACTCTTTGGTTTCTAAATTATCTGTATCATTATAAAAAGCCATGATTTTCCTCGCCACCATATTCTACTAATGCAGTCATATCATTTCATTGCAACGGTCAATGTCATAATCCCTTAGGAGTAAAAATAGGATATCTAAATAAGGGAAAATAGCGGATGGCTAAAGACGACACTTAACAAATATTCACAGAAAATGGTTAAAAGTTCGTAAAAAACATGCAAAACGCATCATGAAAAGCAATAATATTTTGTTTTATTATATTTACGAGGTCGAAGTGAAAGCTCAATAATTTAAACATTATGATTTTCTAAGCTGACTAAAAAAATGATTTTGCTTAAATTGTAAAAAACGCCCAATGTTTAATTGAGCGTTTTGAATACCTTAAAAATTTTGTGTTAAGGTAATAATGCAAGATATGTTGCAGGGTTTTGACGTTTATCATTTTTCACGACTTCAAAATGTAAGTGTGGTCCTGTGCAACGACCTGTGCAACCCACATTAGCGATATGATCACCTGGATTCACGTAATCGCCAACTTTGGCAATTAAGCGAGAGGCATGCGCATAACGCGTCTTGTAGCCATTGCTATGATCAATTTCAACATAATAACCGTAGCCAGTGCCCCAGCCTGACTTTGTCACGACACCAGCGCCAGTTGCGTAGATAGAAGTACCTGTTGGCGCAGCAAGATCAATACCTGAATGTTTACGAGTAGTACCTAAAAGTGTACGTTTTCCATAGCTTGAGCTTACACGTGCGTCAGGTAAAGGATGCGCTGTCATCCAAGTGTCAGATGAAGTACCATACTTACTCAAAGATGCATTGTTGAACTCGACAGGTTTTTGAGATGCAGACGCCAAAGTTGCATTGCTAATTGTTTGACTGTCTTGTGAATATGAGCCTTTACCCAAGGTGCGAGAAAGCTGCTCTAAACGATCCATCGATTCGATACTGTTTAAAGATTGATAGTCTGCGAAAGCGACTGACATAGCTGAACTTGCGAAAGACAAAGCAAGCAAAAAACGACGAATATGCATAAATCAAAACCTCGATTTCCTTATCAATGTGATGTCTATGCAGAATGACTTGCCAATAAAAAATTCAACGCTAACATATCTAGATTACGCATCCGCAGATGAGAGTTCTAATGCGTCAGTCGAAAGCTTTATTTCAAAGGCCTGATCAAGCATCGTCACAACGAGTCGGAAATTTTACATTTCTTCAAAAGCAAGTTGATGCATGGCAACAACTTACAAAGTTAGTTCAACCTTTATTACCCGTAGGGTGTTCGTGGCAGGTTGTATGTTATCAGCATGGTACGCTTATAATCGCAGGTGACAATCAAGCTTTGATCAGTCAAGTGCGCTATCTGCATAGCCAATATATTCGGAATCTAAAAGCAATCCCTGCTCTAGTCGACGTGCAACAGATCAAAATAGTTATGCAATCAGTTTCACAACCGTCTAGTAGCAAAAAATATACACGAACGAAACGATTGTCAAATGAAACTCAAGAAGAGATACAACAAGCAGCCCGAATCGTGAAAGATGCCAAGCTTAGCGAAGCTTTGATGCGTTTGGCAAGTCAAGAGTAGATTTACAATGTTACCAAACAATGAAATTGGAGCAAAAGCATGTATTTAAAAGGCTTAGCTAAATGTAATATTATAACATTTTATTCATTGCTGACAGTAAGTTAGCCAATCGGGACATACTTTATCGGACATTGTGCTTGGTTACAAAAAGTTACAATTTCAAAGCTGTTTGGATCATCCTCTACGGCACGTAACAACTTGTTGTTGAGAGCATGTCCTGACTTAAATGCATCGAATTGCGCAATAATTTGATGACGAAGCAAGTATAAATCGCCAATTGCATCAAGAATTTTATGGCGGACAAACTCATCTGTATAACGTAGACCACCCTCATTAACCACACCATGCTCATCAAGACCAATCGCATTATCAAGGTTGGCGCCTAAAGCTAAATTGTTCGCTTGGAGTTGCTCTAAGTCTTTCATAAAGCCAAAAGTGCGAGCTTCACTGATTTCTTTGACAAAGTTTTCAGTAGAAAGTTCAATCGATGAAGACTGATGGCGTTGATCAAAAGCGGGATGATCAAAATCAATGGTAAAGTTGAGTTTAAAGCCATCATATGGGCGAAACGATGCGGTTTTATCCTCAGTTTGAACGTGTATTTCTTTTTTTATTTTGATAAATTTTTTGGCCTGCTCTTGCTCGATGAGCTCGCCTTGCAATAATAAATAGATAAAAGGTCCTGCACTACCATCCATGATCGGAATCTCGGCAGCATCTATTTCAATAATGAGATTATCTAAACCGAGTGCCGCAATGGCACTCATGACGTGTTCGACTGTGCCGACTTTAACCTGGCCTTTGACCAAGTTTGAGCACATGAACGCCTCTTGGATGAGCATGGCTTCAGCAGGGATTTCTACGACTGGATCAAGATCAATGCGACGAAAGACAATTCCTGTATCACATTCGCTCGGTAAAAAGTTGATTTTGACTTTTTTTCCGCTATGCAGTCCGATACCGCTCGCTCGAACGACTCGGCGGATTGATCTTTGTTTGAACATATTTACTTACAAGATGAGCAATTGTAACTAAGGTAGCACAAAATAGAATGTAAAAAAACATAAGGATCATTGCTGTAGACAATGATCCTTATGCCGAATACACGTTATTTGCGTTGTTGATTTTTCAAATAGTCTTGAATGCTCATTGGCGCTGGACGTGGTGAACCGGTATTTTGTTGGGTTGATGCTACATGATCATTATTAGCAGCAGGATTACTCTGTGCTTGACGACTGATTGCAGGAACGTCTTCTTCGTCGTTACTTTGAGCAGTTTGATTTGAGCGTTGTTGTGTAGTTGGTTTTGGTGTTGATGAAATGTCATCATTATTACGTGTTAAACCAGTAGCAACCACAGTGACACGAATTTCGTCACGGACATCTGGATCGATCGCTGTGCCGTAGAAAAATTCAACTTCATCTTCATCGACGATTTCAGCAACAAAATCTGCAATCGTTTCAGCTTCACGCAGTGATAAATCTTCACCGCCAGTGATATTTAATAACACGCCTTTAGCATCACGAATATTGACTTTATCCAATAGCGGACTGCGGATCGCCATTTCAGCAGCTTGTTCAGCACGCTTTTCACCACGACCAATACCTGTACCCATCATGGCGTAACCACGGGTGCTCATGGCTGTTTTTAAATCTGCAAAGTCAAGGTTGATGAGACCAGGATTGACCACCAAATCAAAGATACTGCGTACTGCATTGAGCAAGACATCATCTGCTTTTTTATACGCATCATGCATTGAGATGTCGCCATAGACATCGAGTAAGCGTGAGTTTGGAATAATGATTAGCGAGTCAACATGTTTTTCAAGCTCTTCAATACCTTGTTCAGCCGATTTGACACGACGACGACCTTCAAAACGAAACGGTGTCGTCACCACGCCTACGGTCAGAATGCCCATTTCCTTAGCAATCTCAGCAACGACTGGCGCACCACCTGTTCCTGTACCACCGCCCATACCTGCGGTGACGAAAACCATATCTGTGCCTTCAAGGTGTTGACGAATCGCATCACGTGTTTCTTCAGCCGCAGCACGACCAATTTCAGGTTTAGCACCTGCACCTAGACCACGTGTACTTTGTTCACCTAACTGCACTTTATTTGGTGCAGACATACGATCAAGCGCTTGTTTATCTGTATTTGCACAGATAAATTTGACCCCAGAAATTTGTTGTTGAACCATGTTCTGTACGGCATTACCACCACCACCGCCTACCCCAAAAACGGTGAAGCGTGCTTGTCCGTAGTTGTCCATTTCGTCATCATCTATATAGGTAATTGAATTTGTAGGCATGACCTTCCGACTTCCAAAATTGTGTTATAGCAGTCACTTATGCCCGTATACTGCCTGAAATAAAAGCTAAATATTAGCACGCTGTTTTCAGTTTGTAATATCTCATACTCAATTTATTACAAACAAAAAAATTTCATTACTAAAGCACTGTTTTATGTGCGTTCAAACCTTTTCAATTTTAAAAAAAGTTTTTTAAATTTGACAGTAAGTCATTACTACTGTTGACTATTCGCTTCCAAATCGATGATGTATTCTGATTTTCATCAATCACGCTGTCTTGAGCTTCACTCTGACTAAACATCAGCAAGCCACTTGCAGTGGTATAAATCGATCGACGTAATGCAGGCAATAGCTCGTCTTTACTATGCACTTGTAATGGTGGATTACCAAGATGTGCAGATACACCAAGTTTACGACGTGCATGACTGACCGCACCTTCAATTTGGCTGGCATCACCTGTTAGCACGACGCCGTGGTATAGATTGGCAAGTGCACCATTTTGATTTAATTCTTGATAAACACGATCAAAGATTTCATCGTAACGTGCTTTGATAATATCTGCGAGCTCAATACGGCTAATGGTTTGTGGCCCGTCGATGCCTTGGACTTGGATCATATGATCAGGCTTGATCACACTATGATCAACACAGCCGTGCAGATGTTTAATCCGCTCAGCTTCTTCGGTAGTCAGTTGTAATACCGCAGCGATATCACGAGTCACATGTTCTCCGCCAAGCGGTAAGGTACTTGCAAAAGCGAGATGTCCACCGAGATAGACGGCAATATTGGTCGTCCCCGCACCAATATCAATCAGGCAAACACCATACTCTTTTTCATCTTTGAGCAAACTTGCTTCGGCGGTTGCAAGGGCTGAAATCACCATTTTTTCCACGCCAATACCGGCACTTTTCAATGCTTTATCAAGGTTTTGCATGGTGCTGATCGGGAGCATCATTAGCTGATAATGACCTGTTAAGGTTTGTCCAGTCAGCCCAACAGGATTGTGCACCCATTCATCATTGTCATCGACAGCGAAACCCAGTGGCACCGCACTGGCAAGATAATATTCAGGAATGAGATGATTGGTCTTAGCGAGCTCTAAAGCACGAACCACTTCATTGGTGCTAATCGAGCCATCTGCACTGGTAATCGGCGTGCGACCAGAGGCGTAAAAGCTTCGCAAGTCGGTACTTGGGATCGATATCCAAGCACTATTGATACGACATTCCGCTTGATCTTCGGCTTCTTGCACGGCATTTTTGATCGCAGAAACGACTTTATCCAAGCTGACGATTTTGCCCTTACTCATGCCACGATTACGTGCATGTGACATGCCAATGACTTCGATTTTGTCTGGTGCGTGAACCTTGCCGATCAACACCGTCACTTTATGTGTTCCAATATCTATGGCCACAACTGATGGCACAGCTTCACTCATTGTTCATTACCATTATGACTTTTATTACACGGTTACGTTGTAAATCATTTAGCGCAAACCGTACGTTTCGTGTGTTAAAAAAATGCCCTATTATGGGCTTGATTGGCTTTGTTCTGCAACCGCTATACTTGGTGTTGGAATGACAAATTGCCCATTTTCAATGTTGACTGGCTGTGCATTTTTCCATTGCACGGCGAGCCCATTGCGATAACGTAAATCTATCCCTGCAATATTGTCCCAAACTAGACCTAAATCTGTCTTGGCAATTTCGCTTAATCGTTGCAATTTACCCATGGTTTGATCTTGATCAACAATCAAACGCATACCATTGTCAAACTGCATAAACCACGTCATACGCTCTGTCAGATAAAGCTCTTTCAGGCGCATATCCATCGGCCTAAACATTTGATTAATATCACGATATTTGGTCATCATCATGCGTGACTGCGAGTGTGGTCCGTGTAGCAACGGCAAATTTTGATGATCAAAACGCTGTACCGGTTTGAACACCACACCATCATCACTCAAATAACGCCCTGTCCCCCAACGTGCAACCGCATGTCGTGGTGTGACACGTAAAACGATTGCATTTGGCCATGCACGTGACACCACCACACGATCAATCCACGACAAACTCAAGGCATTGTCCCGAATTTGTTCAAGATCAGTGGTGAAATAACCTTTTGCTGTGTCTGCTTTGATGTGTTGAATCAACGCCTGTTGTGCAGGTGCACTGACACCAACCACATCAACATGCTCAATTTCTGCATGCATAAAACGCTGATACAACGCATAACCACCAAAGACAAAGACCAATAGAGCAAATATCAGTAATAGCCAACTTCCCCACGACAATAGCGTTTCACCGATACTCGGTGGCTTGTCATGTATTGAGGTGGTCGCTGCTTGACGACGTCGCAGGGACAAGGGTAGCTGTGCCATATTAAATGTTTTAGCCCAAAGTCTGCTCTAAAATTGTCAAACAGAGTTGATCGAAGTTGAGTCCAATCGCTTGTGCTGCTTTTGGTACAAGGGAGTGATCGGTCATACCTGGAACGGTATTCACTTCAAGTAACCAAAAATTACCTTGCTCATCACGCATGGCATCAATACGCCCCCAACCTGAAGCGCCAACAGCTTGGAAAGCACGCAGTGCCAACTCTTTTAAATGCTTTTCGTCAGCGTCAGAAAGCCCTGATGGAATGCCGTATTGCGTGTCGTTGCGTTTATATTTGGCTTCATAGTCGTAGAATGCCACGTCTTTTGGCGGTTCTAAACGAATCACGGGTAGCGCTTCACCATTTAAAATGACCACAGTGTATTCAGAACCTGTGATCCATTGCTCAGCCATAACAATTGAATCGTGCGTAGTGGCTTTCGACAGCGCAGTTTCAAAGTCTTCAGTTTTTTCGACTTTGCTCATACCAATACTTGAGCCTTCATGTACAGGCTTGATGATCAGTGGCAAACCGAGCTTATCAATCACTTCATTAAAATTGGTGTCGGCAGTGATCAAACGATATGGCGCAGTTGGCAATTCGCTACCTTGCCAAATTTGCTTGGTCTTGACCTTATCCATACCGATCGCAGAACCTTGCACACGCGTTCCTGTGTAAGGAATATTGAGCCAGTCCAAAACGCCTTGGATTTGACCATCTTCACCGCCACGACCGTGTAATACAATAAATGCACGATCATAAGCTGTCAGCTCTGTCACAGGGCGAGTTAACGGGTCAAAGGGTTCTGCATTGACTCCACTACGAACCAAAGCATCAAGGACGGATTGTCCACTATTGAGTGACACTTGGCGTTCCGCAGATTTTCCACCGAGTAATACCGCAACTTTTCCAAATTTATCTTGCACCTGTGACACGGTGAATTCCTTATTTCAAACCACTAAAATTTTAAAACTTGTTCAATTGACTGGCTAAATTTCACGACATCAATTGAATCGAAATCTCATATAACACGCAAATCACAACACTTAAGTATTGAGATAAAGTTCATTTTGCGCCAATTCTACCGAAATTGCACCGACATTACCTGCACCTTGTGTCAAAAGCAGATCATTCGCTTGTAACAAATTCTTTAATACACTCGGCAATTGACCATCAACAGGGTCGATGATAATGGGTTCAATCTGACCACGCAAACGAATTGCCCGAGCAAGAGTGCGGCTGTCAGCACCGACGATCGGCTTTTCACCCGCAGGATAAACTTCCATCAACAATAGCGCATCGACTTGTGATAGCACATCAACAAAGTCATCAAAACAATCTCGTGTACGGCTAAAACGATGTGGCTGAAATAAAAGCACTAAGCGACGATCAGGATGACTTTGACGAGCTGCTTTGATGGTTGCTTCGACTTCTTTTGGATGGTGCCCATAGTCGTCAACCAGTTTTACCGTTCCATTGTCTTTGACATATTCACCTTGGACTTGGAAGCGACGACCTACACCGTTGAAACCTTCTAATGCACGTGCAATCGCTGCGTCAGATACACCCTCATCGGTTGCAACACCAATCGCTGCCAACGCATTGAGAATGTTGTGCATACCAGGTTGATTAATGGTCAGGCGCAGTGGCTCACGATCTTTACGCAGTACGGTGAAGTGAGATTGCATCCCATCTTGTTCAACATCAATGGCACGAATGTCATTATCTTCTTCAAAACCATACGTCAGCACAGGACGACCGATGCGAGGCATGATTTCACGGATATTGGCATCGTCGCCACAGACCACGGCTAAACCGTAAAACGGTAACTTATGTAAAAATTGAATAAAAGTATCTTTTAAAGTGTCAAAGCTACCGCCGTAGGTGTCCATATGATCGGCATCGATATTGGTGACAATCGCTGCCATCGGCTCAAGATAGAGGAAAGAAGCATCGGATTCGTCTGCTTCGGCAACGATATAACGACTTGCGCCAAGTGCAGCGTTAACGCCTGTACGATTCAGCAAACCGCCAATCACATACGTTGGATCAAGATTTTCTTCAGCGAGCATACAGGTCAGAAGACTGGTCGTTGTGGTTTTACCATGTGTCCCTGCGACCGCAATACCGTGACGATAACGCATCAGCTCACCAAGCATTTCTGCACGACGTACCACAGGGATACGATGTTCATTTGCTGTTTGAACTTCAGGATTTTCCAGATCAATCGCTGTGGAAACCACTAAGACATTGGCGCCTTCAATATTGCTGGCTTGATGTCCGATAAAGACTTCAATGCCGTTTTTTTCAAGTTGCTGTGTGGTTTTTGATTCTTTAATGTCTGAGCCAGACACTTTATAGCCTTGATTTTTTAAGACCTCAGCAATACCACACATGCCTGCGCCACCAATCCCTACAAAGTGAATATGCTTGATACGACGCATTTCAGGGATTTTAATCAGTTGTTTGGCTTCAGTTGCAGTAAATGTGGTATCTGACATAATGCTTTCTCTAAAAAATCGGTCTCTAAATCGTACGCTGAATTTGCTTGGACAAGTGGCTTTATAAGCTTTCAACCAGTTCAGCAACATGAGCTGTGGCTTGGCTTTGCGCTTGTTGTCGGGCTTTGCTTGCCATATTTAACAGAATATTTCTCGACATTAATGGCCTAAGCAACTGTTGTAAACTTTCAGCAGTCATCGTTGCCTGTGGGCAAATTTGTGCTGCACCGACATCTGCCAAGTAATGTGCATTTGCGGTTTGATGGTCGTCTACCGCAGATGGCAATGGAATGAAAACCGCAGCGACACCAACGGTTGCAACCTCAGTCACCGTCAGCGCACCTGCACGACAAATAATTAAATCAGCTTGGCTATAGGCAAGCGCCATATCCTCAATAAATGGTAGGACTTGTACCTCAAAACCATCACATTTGTCGAGGTCATTGTAGCGTTGCTGGGTAAGCTCAAGTTGTTGTTGACCACACTGATGACGCACATGCATGGGCAAATTCAACCCAGTCAGTGCAGCAGGAATATGTTCATTTAAAGCTTGAGCACCAAGTGAACCACCGACGATGAGGATTTGTAAGGCTTGATTTTCTGCTTCACGTTGTTGATAGCGCTCTTCAGGTGCAGATATCTGGCAAATCTCTTGACGTACAGGATTGCCAGTAGTGATCAACTTTGAAGATTCAGGAAATGCTTTTGGAAAAGCTTGACACACGGTTTTTGCAATCCGTGCAAGTTGTGTATTGGTAAAGCCTGCAACCGCATTTTGCTCGTGGATTAATACGGGAATACCGAGTAGTCGCGCAGCCAAGCCGCCTGGTCCAGACACATAACCGCCAAAACCTGCAACCGCATCAATTTTTAATGATTTCATAATCCGCATTGCTGCGATCGTTGCGCCAAGTATTTTAAATGGTGCTTTTAGTTTACGAACAATACCATTACCACGCACACCTTGAATGTCAATTTGATGAATTGGAATATCATGTTGTTTTAATAGACGATTTTCCATACCACTTGGTGTCGCAAGCCAAGAGATTTGATGACCACGTTGTTGTAATGCTTTGGCAACTGCAAGCGCAGGGAAGACATGACCGCCAGTGCCTGCTGCCATCATCATAATGCGTCGACTAGGTTTTGATTGTGGATTTGAATGCTCAGAAGTCACGATAGGGCTTAAAAGATAAATGTGGATTAAACGAATTATTGTAATCTCAATGCGAGTGAACGCAAGCGAAATATTATGCTGTGACAAATTGTCACAGCATAATATTTATCATCCATTTGCAAGTTTCTTATTTCATCAAACTTTCTGCACGAAGCGCAGTCAAAATACGCTGACCTGCACGACCAGTCGTTGCTAAGCCAAGACGTCGTTGTTCTACTTGAATCGCTGCACGGCTTTTGCTACCAATCAAACCATCAACATCGCCGATGTCATGACCACGTTGAAGTAATAAGGTTTGGATTTCACGACGTTCTGCACGAGATGTGCCAGGATCATCAGTTGGCCAAGCCGCTTGAATGCCTGATTTACCTTGTAAGCGATCTGATAGCATGGCAATGGCGAGGGCATAGCTTTCGGCAGCGTTATAGCTATACAGTGCATCAAAGTTTTTGAAGACTAAGAATTTAGGCCCATTTTCACCAGCAGGGGCTAGTAAGCCTGCTTTCGTCGAACCACTTAAATTGCCTTGAATCACTGGCGAGCCATCAATGCGCTTGACACCTTTATTGACCCAATAGCTGAGTGATTTTTTATTGCGACGACCTTCACCGCCGACATAATAACCACCAGGCACATTGACTTCAAAGCCCCACGGCATACCAGATTGCCAACCTGCTTTGTCGAGGAAATTTGCAGTGGATGCGAGGGCATCAGGCACACTCGACACCAAATCACGACGACCATCACCATCAAAATCAACAGCTAGACGATCATAAGTCGACGGCATAAACTGGGTGTGACCAAATGCGCCTGCCCATGAGCCTTTGAGCTGATCTTCACTCAAATCACCACGTTGTAAAATTTTTAAAGTCGTGAAAAATTCACCACGAAAATAGGACTGACGACGCCCTTCACAGCTGAGTGTGCCAAGGGCTTGTAAAAGTGGATATTTCCCTGAAATATCACCATAATTACTTTCCACGCCCCACACCGCAGCAATGGTTTCAGCAGGTACACCATATTGCGATGATGCACGATTCAATGCACTGCGATACTGCGCCATATTTTTGCGTCCATCATCGACACGTTCTTGATCAACCAAGCCTGACAAATAATCCCAAATATCGGTGCTAAACTCAGGTTGATAATTCAGCTTATCAATCACTGAATAGTCAGGTGTAAGCGATTGGGTGTAACGATCATAAGTTGCACCTGACACACCCTTTGCAATTGCACGTGAACGCAAATTGGCAATACAGCTTTGAAAATTATTTTGGGGTTGGTAGTTGCTCGTATTCGATGAGGCAATGGTGATGGCGTTGTTGCTTGTACCTTGGACGGATTGCCCATTAATGGTGAGCTGTGCGTTTGCCACACCCGTTGTAGAGAGGATACTCATCACTGCCACATTAAATTTTAAAGCTGCAAAACGCACCATCATATTGTCCTCAAAAAATTATTTTAAAATTAAAATCGACCTTAACATGGTTTGAATGCGAATTCAGGGGTGATTGCGTAAGTTTATTTCTGATCCCTACTAATATTTTTGAATAAATTGGAAAAACGCCACCATTTCACCTTCAATACTTTGCTTTGCAATCGCTTGCATCTTTTGATATTTCTCGACGATTTCCAAACCAAAAGCAGTGACTTGCGCACCACCACCATGTGAGCCACCCGTTTGCGTACTGACCAATGGCGAGATGAAATTTCGATTCATAGTATCGACCAACTGCCAAGCACGACGGTAGCTCATATTCATCTGTTTGGCTGCTTTAGAGATTGAACCTGTTGCGTGAATGGCTTGGAGTAGCTCGGCTTTCCCTGGTCCAAAGGCAATCTCATCATCATTATAAATGCGAAGTTTGAGGCTGAGATGCGCTGATTGAGTCATCGGAATGAAATTCTATTTGACGAAACGCATTGATAAATCAATGGCTTGCACATCTTTAGTCAGTGCACCCATCGAAATATAGTCCACACCAGTTGATGCCACTTCACGTAAACGTTCCACAGTAATATTGCCCGACGCTTCGAGTTTGCAACGCCCATCGACCAATTTCACTGCATCAATCATTTCTTGCTGACTAAAATTATCCAACATCACAATGTCCGCACCTGCCTCAAGCGCTTGCGATAACTCATCAAAACTTTCTACTTCCACTTCGACAGGTTTATTCGGTGCAATGTCATGTGCTTGAGCAATTGCTTGTGCAATACCACCTGCCGCCATGATGTGATTTTCTTTGATAAGGAACGCATCAAACAAGCCAATCCGATGATTTTGACCACCACCCATGGCAACCGCATATTTTTGTGCGATGCGTAATCCCGGTATGGTTTTGCGAGTGTCCAAAATTTTAGTATTTAAGCCATCAAGCAATTTCACATAACCGTTCACTTTGGTTGCTACCGCAGATAAAGTCTGCACAAAATTCAGTGCAGGACGTTCACCTGTGAGCAGACTACGTGCGTTGCCTATCAGTTCTAAAAAGGCTTCGTTGGCAAGGACAGTATCGCCATCATTTTTCAGCCAAATCACTTCAACAGTTGGATCAAGTTGTTGAAATATTGCATCGACCCACGGACGTCCCGCAAGCACCATATCTTCCCGAGTAATCACACGTGCGTGGGCAATCTCGTCCGCAGGCGTGAGCTGTGCGGTAATGTCGCCATCGCCAATATCTTCTGCAAGTGCATGTTGGACATTGATTTGGATCGCTTGCTCAAGCATCGTTGACGAAATCATGGTGTACTCAAAAAGGGATGGTGAAAATTGCGATTGATTATAACGGATTTTTGATGTGGCTGATATTTGTCGTTAAATATTGAAGCTAGACATAGATTTACACAGCACAAAACCACTAACTCAAGTAATATAGAAGGTAATGAATAAATTTCAATGTATATTTTAACGCTTTATGACTGGACTGAAAATCGAACAAGGGCGGTTAAACATTGCTCGTCAGGTTGCTTCACCGAATTTTAATGCACGACCTGACCAGACTGAGATTCGTCTGGTGGTGATTCATAATATCAGTTTGCCACCGTCGCAGTTTGGTGATGGTTATATCGAGCAATTTTTTCAAAATCAACTCGATCATAGCAAGCACCCGTATTTTGAAACCATTCGAGGCATGGAGGTTTCAGCGCATTTATTAATCTTGCGCACTGGTGAGATTTTACAGTTCGTCAATTTTAATGATAGGGCATGGCATGCAGGGCGTTCGAGTTACCTCGGGCAAGTGGAATGTAATGATTATTCCATCGGTATCGAGCTTGAGGGCAGTGATGATTTACCATTTGAAGAGGCGCAATATCAGCAACTCAGCCAAGTGATCGTTGCGCTCGAATCGGCTTATCCCAAAACCAAACAGCATCTTGCAGGACATTCGGATATTGCGCCGCAACGTAAAACTGATCCAGGTGATTTTTTTGATTGGCAAAAACTACGTCAGCTTTTACAGCAAATACGATCTACATAAAATCATTGGATTGACTGCTAACACATGCAAATTTTGAGAATTCATCTTTAGTTGAAGTAATAGTGTTCAATACAAGACAGTCAATACAAGGCAACCGATCGAAGGTGTACTCATCGTACTGCGAGTGAGGTTAACGCTGTAGTGAATTTATAGTGCTTTAACTATACAATAAGCACTTTTGTGATTTGGGATAGAAACCATGGCGCTATGGCGATCGACCGTCATTGTCAGTGCGATGACTATGGTGTCACGCATCTTAGGCTTGGTACGAGATATGGTCTTGCTCAATGTATTTGGTGCAGGCAAAGATTTCGATACCTTCGTGGTGGCGTTCCGTATTCCCAATTTTTTCAGGCGACTGTTTGCTGAAGGTGCATTTTCCCAAGCCTTTATCCCTGTACTCACAGAATATAAAACCTCAAAAACGCATGAAGAAGTACAAATTTTAGTTAGTCGTGTGTTTGGCGGTTTATTGCTGATCATGAGTTTATTGACCATGATTGCGATGGTTGCTGCGCCTGCGATTCTCTACGTCTATGCAGGCGGTTTTGCCGATGATCCTGCCAAGTTTGCACAGCTCATTGATCTATTTCGTCTGACTTTTCCATACTTGCTATTTATGTCGTTGACGGCATTTGCGGGCAGTATTTTGAATAGTTATGGTTCATTTACCACACCTGCGTTTGCGCCTGTTTTGCTCAATCTGAGTATGATTTTTGCGGCACTATTTTTAGCGCCAAAAATGTACCCTGATCCTGCAATCATGTCGTTGGGTTGGGGGGTGTTAATCGCTGGTGTGCTACAGCTTGCCTTACAGCTTCCCGAATTATGGCGTAAGAAATTACTGATTCCACCGAAGCTCGATTTTAAGCATGAAGGTGTACAACGCATTTTAAAATTGATGTTGCCTGCACTATTCGGTGTGTCGGTGACGCAGATCAATTTATTGCTCAATACCTTTTGGGCATCGCATATGCAAGATGGTTCAGTGTCGTGGTTATACACCGCCGAGCGTATGACCGAGTTGCCATTGGGTTTGATTGGTGTGGCGATTGGTACAGTGATTTTACCGTCGCTCTCAAGTCGTCATGCAGAGCAAGATGCAACAAAGTTCCGTGCCATGATCGACTGGGCGGCAAAGGTCATTATCTTGGTCGGTGTGCCTGCCAGTATAGCACTGGGTATGCTTGCTACACCGATCATTCAAACGCTGTTCCAACATGGTGAATTTACCCTACGTGATACGCAAATGACTGCTTTGGCATTGCAATGTATGAGTGCAGGCGTGATCTCATTTATGTTGATTAAGGTCTTTGCGCCAGGTTTTTTTGCACAGCAAGATACCAAAACGCCTGTGCGCATCGGTGTGATCACGGTATTTGCCAATATGCTCATCACTATTGTTTTGCTTGGGATTTTCTATCTCATTGGGTGGAAAGAGCAACATATGGCGCTTGCACTGGCTTCTTCAGGCTCTGCTTTAGTGAATGCAGGTTTGCTGTATGTCGCATTGCATCGTCGGAATATTTATCGTTTTGAAGGGCATTGGAAAAAAACCATAATGCAGTTTTCCATCGCCAATATTGCCATGATCATTGCTTTATGGTTCGGTTTACAATGGTTTGACGGCGATGCAGGTGCTTGGATGCGCATTCTGATGCTTGCGCTACTGTGTATCGTTGGTGCAGCGACTTATGCGGTTGTGTTGTTGTTGGTTGGATTTCGTCCTCGACACTTACGTCCTTAAACAGCTATTTCACCTTAATTAAATGTTATATTCCATAAAAAAAGCTGTCCGAAGACAGCTTTTGGAGGAAGGTAAATCGTTTTCTATTCCGATTTTTATTAGTAGATACTAACTACCGAATAAGTTTTGGAATAGATTGCTAAACTTCTTACTACGAGAAACCACGCTGAGTTTTTGATTATTGAGCTTAGCGAGTGCTTGGCTTTCTTCAGTCGATGGTTTTGATGCAGCAGACAACTTTGCGCTTTGGATCAGTTTATCCAGTGCAGTCAGTTGGCTCGCACCTTTCGCCGTTGCAGTGGTCTTTTTCGCATCGGCAACAGATTTGATGATCGACGCTTCTTGCTTAGGCGTTTGCGGTTGAATTCGAGCTGAGTGTGTATATGACGCGAAACCGACAGTCATGCTCAACATCAGCATTACCGATTTAACTTGCATCACGGACTCCCCGATAGGCTATTGATTGTATCCACAATCGTTGTTGTAAATAATAAAATTCTCATTAATAACTAAAATACTATGCTTGATGACAGATTTCAAACTTTATTTATTATTTTTGTTAAGCGAATCACAGTTTATGTTGATTTATCAAGGTATTTTCACAAATTATTGTTGTAAACAAAAGGGAAGGAAGTGACATTTTTTGTAAGGGTGATGCTAATTTGCCGTGAAATGGCTACATTGATTAATTAAAAAAACGTACGATGATTGGCAACATACAGACTAACAACAACAGTGCAGAACTACGGTAGAGTTGCTCTTGGTTGATGCCTTTGAAGCGACCCGTCAGCAAGCGACTGCCGTAAAACATCCAAAATAAAGCCGATGGAATCAATACTGCACAAAAAAGCAACATGCTGATGGCATAGCTTTCGATATTGCTCCACGTTTCGTGTGGGAATATACCCACAGAGAACAGTGCGGCTTTTGGATTCTTAAAGGTGGAGTAAAACAGTTGCATGGCTTTGATATTTTTATTGCGTTGACTATGCGCATGCAGATGTTTCATTTTCCACAGACGAAAAGCGAGCCAAAAGACATAGATCGCACTGGCAAAATGGAGAATATCAATAAATAAAGGCCAAATATCATCGGTAAATGCAACGATCAACCACCACAGTGCCATCGCATACATATAGCCAATCAACTCCGCTGGAATCAAGCGCAGTGATTTTTGCATGCCGATTTGCTGTGCAGAACTCGCCAACAATGCATTGGTTGGTCCTGGGATAATCATGACAGCAAACAGCGCAATAAGAATAAAGCTATATTCGATCATAAAAGTGGTTCAATAGTCACAGCGATGTGTGAGGGAGTTAGGAGAGCGTAAGATAAACAATTATGATGCAATTCCCAAGATAATATTGCTGAAAATTGCATCAAAGTATGAGTTTGTAACTTGCACTATTTAGAAATAGTGTTGCATGACAATGTGTTAGGATTTGGTTAATTACTTGGACGAAGGTTTTGGATCGGACAATTTTTAAATTGTGCCGCTTGTGCAATGGCATCTTGCTGACCATAGAGTTTAGCAATTTCTGTGCGTTTGCTGTTGCTCGATTGCCCCATATTCACTGAGATGTTCGGGCGAACGCCCCAACCGCCACCCCAGCCACCGACACCAAGTCCGACACCAACGCCCATACCTGTACGCTTTTCAGGTTCAACACCATCACTGACATATTTGCCGATACGTGCGTATTCGGTGTGAAGCTGTGCGCAGTTCCACGATTGATACTGGGTTGGTGAAACATAGGCGGGCTTGACTGGACCAGTTGCACAAGCACCTAGAATAAGGCTTGACGCCAAAGCAGTTGCTAAAGTGAGTTTATTCATTATTCACGCTCAATCTCGTCAAATAGTTGGCGGTAAGTCTGTGTCAGCTTGTGATCTGCAGCCAAATGAATCAATGGTAGATTCTTCAAGTGTGACTCTTTCATCATCACAGATGGCGGTAGCATGGTGTCAAATACAGGCAGTTGATCTTGACGAAGCTGTGCCACAATTTCCTTTGGAAGCTTGGCTTGCGCTTGGAACTGATTGACAATCACACCTTCCACAGTCAAGTCATCATTATGATCTTGACGAGTTTCTACAACATTTTCAAGTAGCGTTAATAGTGCACGGTGTGAGAATACGTCACAGTCAAATGGAATCAAGACACGATTTGACGCAATCAACGCAGACAAGGTAAAGAAGTTAAATGCAGGCGGTGTGTCGATATAGACACGATCATATTGTGATGCGATTTTCTGCAAAGCATCACGTAGCTTATAAATTTTATGTTTAGATTCAAGCGCATGCTCTAGTGAGCCAAGCTCTGCACTCGATGGAATCACATGCAAATTTGGAAACGGACTCTGATGAATGACTGCATCTAAGCCTTTGATTTTATTATTTAAGATCGACCCGATTGCCGAACCGAGAATGCCTTTGCCTTGTGGCTGCGCCACCACTTCTTCAAAGAAATGATACATATTCGGGCTAAAGGTTGGCAGTTCCGCACCTGTGTGCAAGCTGTCATGTGCACTACCGAGAATGTATTGACTTGAGTTCGATTGTGGATCAAGGTCGATTACTAAAGTACGATAGCCTTGAGCTGCACTGATTGCTGCTAAGTTGACGGTAATGCTTGATTTGCCTACACCACCTTTTTGGTTAAATACAACGCGAGTTAGCATGTTGTTCTCCATTCCTTCTTTTGGTTGTATCGAACCAATTCAAAAAAACAAGTCAATAAAATCAGTCAAAAAATATGTTAGTAATGACATCTCTAAAAAAACTATTCTAAATTTAGCCGAGCTGTGGTTTGATCCCGATCAAAGCGAATAAGGCAAGAAATGCCACAATCGCAATCACTAAGCCTGCTTGACGTTGCACCAATAAGCGCTCTGACTTGCGACTAAATGCTTTCATGGATGCAGATAAAATGACCAAAAATAAAATCACTTTGGCATAAAACCACATTTCAACCTGAAATTGATTGTCCCAAAGCAGCCACAATCCCGACAAAATCAACACACTATAACTGAAATGTTGTAGTCCGACGATGATCTTGTTGGACACAGTGCGTTCAACCGTCCACTTTTTTAAAATCAAAATCGGAAAAGCACGTACAATCAATAAAATAAACACCAAACTGGCAATCGACATATGTATGATTTTAATCAATAGGTGCTGATCCATAGTAGTTCTCTAGCTAAAAAAGTGGCTTGAAATGAAAAATAAGAATAAAAAAACGGAAATAAAGTTAACTACTTGCATGCTTAGGTGCGTGCGCACAATTTGGGCTGTCAGGTCGCTCGCCTGTCCATTCATCTGGTGTGTAAGCGTGAATAGCTAAAGCGTGAATTTTCGAGGGTGCAAGTAAATCACCGACTAAGCCATATACCTTTTGATGGCGTTGAACCAAACGCAAACCTTGAAAAACATCACTGACGATGGTCACTTTAAAATGACTTTCTTTGCCAGGGAAGTAACCACCATGTCCTGAGGATTCATTCAAAATTTCCAAATGGCTTGGTGAGCATTGTTGCAGTAATTCTTCAAGTTGAGTTTGCAGTTGCATGAGGCGACCTTTAATTCAAATATAACGCAAAAACTTTGTACAAGGAGTGTGTACAAATATAGCATATTTCAAGCAAAGCGATGTTTTCTTCAAAACTCCTAGAATCGCTACCATAAAAAAATACCGCATCATGAACGATGCGGTATTTTCAATATTGCTTCAGAATGTGTGCTTAGCGTTTTGCTTGTTGATACAGTGGCATCACTTTTGGCATTAGGGCTTGTAGGTTTTGAATACGATTCGATGGATTCGGGTGGGTACTCAAAAACTGTGGTGAGCTACCACTACTTGCCGAGATCATCTTTTTCCATAGGCTAATCGACGCATTCGGGTTATACCCTGCACGCGCCATCAGCTCGGTGCCAAGTACATCGGCTTCAGACTCCTGAGTACGGTTATTCGGCAAGCTGATACCGATTTGACCAACCATCTGCGCAAGTTGCGCTTGACCTTCAGATAGACCAGTCGCTGCCGCTAAGATGCTTAAACCTGCTTGCTGTGCGTACTGACGAGATACATTTTCACGACCATGTTCACGCAGTGCATGTGCCATCTCGTGACCCATGATTGCAGCGATCTCATCATCAGTGAGTTTTAGTCGGTCGATGATGCCTGTATAGAACATGATCTTACCACCGGGCGCAACGAAGGCATTCAGCTCATTGCTCTTGATCAAATTGACTTCCCATTTCCAAGAAGACGCCTCTGGGCGAAGTACTTTTGTTTGTGGAATCAAACGGTTGGCAATGCGCTGTAAGCGTGCTTTTTGGGTGCTATTGGTGTTCAGAACGCCTTTTGCCTGTGCTTGCGCTTTCATTTGGTTGTAGCTTTGCGCAGATAATGCGTTGACTTCGCTGTCAGATACCAAAAGCAACTGTTTACGATCTACACCGGTGGTACTTGTCGATGTTGAACTCGTACAACCTGTCACCGCCAAAGCACTTGCCAATACTGTTACGCTTAAAAACTTCTTCATTGTTACTCCAAGATTTTTACTATTTATAGCCTCAGTGTATAACGATGATGTTGCGGATTAAGTATAAAAATTGATAACGAGAGCCGACAACGTAGACAAAAGATGAATAAACCTGATAACAAAGGACAAAGAAAAGATGAATAAATGTGCATTCGACGATTCAGAAATCGAAAACTGCTTGACCAAAATCACCAATGCGCTATGATGTGGCGCATGCGGGAATAGCTCAGTTGGTAGAGCACAACCTTGCCAAGGTTGGGGTCGCGAGTTCGAGTCTCGTTTCCCGCTCCATATTTTGAAAGTTGTATGAAAAGCTTGAACATTGATTCAGGCTTTTTTTTATGTCTATTATTTTTTCTTCTTTCGCAGATTCAACAACGAAGTGCAACACATTTGTAAGTAGTTGAGAAAGTTAGAGTGTATTACACTCATTCTGATTATTTTCAACTCGCAATTGGAAA
>LUOR01000046.1 GCA_001626925.1 Moraxellaceae bacterium REDSEA-S32_B1 | reverse complement strand
CTTTTTCTCAACTGGTTGATTATCATAGTGCTTTTAAATCTGTCGCACCTCATGTTTGAATTCGCCCCTTGTTCAAAAGCCTAGTCCCGATGCTGATATTAATCGGTATGGGGCTTTCTATAAGTTATTTTTTTAATCTGAGTAACAACAATTACCAGAAAAACCTGAAAGCATATTTTCAGGGTGAAAAAATTATCAAAGATTTCAAACACGGGAAACATCAAGATATATTGGTTGCCTATCCCCTTGTGACGATCTATCACAATCAGCTGTTCAGTGAAAAGCCACCTTCGCAAGAGATGCAACAAATGGCTAATGAGAGTCGATGCGACTTTATTTTTTTATTATTTGAAGCTTTGCATGCCAAAGATGCTCAAAAAAAGCAAATTTTAGAATTTCTTAAAACGGAAAATATTCAAGTCGAAAATATTTACCGCAACAAATTTGGTCAAGTGCAGGCGCATACCGAGCAGAACTTATCGGAGTGTTCAGGTTGGTATCCCAATAAATAATCTCACCCATCCCCAATGAATCAGGCTTATCATTTAAGAGCGTAATATATGAAAAACTAGTCATCCTTATCCTGCTAATCGTCGTTGCTGGTATCGCATTTTTGTTTTATCAAAACTACCAAGAGAAACAATTTAAATCTGACTTTAAAAGAAATTTTGAGTCGATGCCTGCGTTATTGAATCCTGAGCTCAATAAAATGAATGATAAATTCATGGATGCTGAGTTCATGGTCATCTACCCTACGATGATTTTTTATTTAGACATGAATTTTTTCAAAGGTACCACATTGCCCCCAGAAGCAAAAAAATCCATCACCAATCAAGGAAAAATGATTTGCCAGACCATGTTTGCAAAGTTAAACCAACAGTTCAATGTCACCAGCAACCGTGAAACCAAAATGGTGCTCGACTTGCTCCAATCCGAAAAAATCACTGCAGAAATTAAAATCCGCAATGCATTCGGACAAGATTTATACACTGAAAAGCAATTACTCTCTTCTTGCCCAGAATACTCAACCGCAGTTTATAATCTCAACCAATAGATAATACACCGAACGGAAACCTCGATGACTACAACATCACCACAAGCTGGCATTTATCAACATTATAAAGGTCAGCTTTATCAAGTCTTACATACCGCAAGACATAGTGAAACTGAAGAAACCTTAGTCGTCTACCAATGCCTCTATGGCGATTATTCGATTTGGGTGCGTCCTTTAGAGATGTTTAAAGAAACCGTTGAAATAAGTGATGGACAAATCGTCCCACGTTTTAAGTTTTTACATACGACAAATTTAGAATAAATGTCAGCGTCGCTTATTTCGAATCTATACCAAAATGATATTCTTCACTGTTGACGATTGCTTTGGCAATGTAATGTGATTCTCGATAATCAACGAGCATAACCTTTGCCTGTAGTAGCAATTCGCCAAACTCAGGCTCAACTTGTACATAATGTAGTCGTCCGAACTGATCACGCACTTTCGCCTGTGCACTCGAGCCTGGACGGGCTTTCCCGCTGACGATCGTGGCAAATAGCCCGAGCAAAAAGACCTGTTGATTAGATTGCGTCGGTTTAATCACTTGATCCAAGCAATGCATCATAAATAAGGTAAAAAACCATGCCATGAGTAACGCAGGAATCAGCACAAAACCTGTATGCACAAAATCCCCTGAAAAGGCAAAAGCACTGAGCTGTATCAAATAGCCTGCAAAGCTAAAATTGATCAAAAAGAATAACAAAATAATAAATCGAGAGATTTGTACTTGTACTAGTGGTGCATCTCGAAGCCACATCGGTACCATCTGCCTGATCAACTGTGATGGACGATGCTTGATATAAATCCCAATGGTTTCACCGATGATCAGAATAAAAATCGTCAGCACACACATATGAAAAGGCAATAAAGCACTATGAAAAAATAACGCTGTAGTTATTGTCATTTGCCTTGCTCCCTTTTTCATCGATTTAAATAAGTTCAATATGTGACTGCTTTAATCTTTGAGATAAACGCCACCATCGGAATGAATTTCTAACTCAACCTTCGTCAATGACTCGCCCTGACATGGCCCCCAAATACATTCACCATCTTCAACATTAAACAGTGCACCATGCGTCGAGCAAATAATATATTCCTTATCCATATCTAAGAACTCATCTTCCATATATTCAAGATTGACTTGGAGATGCGGGCAGATATTTTTGTAGGCGTAGAATGAACCATCACGTTGCGTGACGATCAACTCCCCAACTGGCGTTTCAAAGCCACGCGCTTCACGTTCTGGCAGATCTTCAGTTTGGCAGATCAGATGCATATTTACTCCACACCTTGTAACGATACAGTTAAAGTTTGAATTAGCTGGAAATTATACCAGAGATTGATACTGTTCAAGGCTTAGACGAGGTCCAAACTGGCTCACCACTTTTGATGCGACCAAATTGCCTAAAGTCGCAGCTTCCTGTAAGGATTGCCCTTTCACCAAAGCAGATAAAAAACCACCTGCAAAAGCATCACCTGCACCATTAGTATCCACAGCCTGTACCGCCTGCCCTTGTACGGTAAATGTTTCTTGCTCACGATTGGCGATTAATGCGCCTTTTGCACCCAAAGTAATGGCAACGGTTTCTGCACGCTCAAGTAGCGCCTGCACGGCATCATCAAGATGGCTTGTCGAAGTAAACATCAAGGCTTCTTGTTCATTGCAAAACAGCACATCTACACCATCATCAATCAGCGCATCTAGACCTGCTTTTGCATATTGCACCATCGCAGGATCAGACAAAGAAATTGCCATTTTTACTTGATGCTTTTTGGCGATATCACGTGATAATTTGACTGCTTCGATCGCACTTGGACTGGTCGCAAGATAACCTTCGATATAGAGCCACTCGGCAGATTTTAACGCATCAAAATGGATTTGATCTGCGCTTAATTCAGCAGTAATACCAAGATGGGTGTACATCGTACGCTCGCCATCTGGCGTGATCAGCACGATACAGGTACCTGTCTGCCCTGCGCTTTTTGATTTTTCATCGGTCTGCACACCTACGGATGCCAAGTCATTGAGATAAAAACTCGCCAAATCATCATTACCCACACGACAAGCATAAAAACTTGCCCCACCAAGCGCGCTGAACGCCACTGTAGTATTTGCCGCCGAGCCACCACTGGCTTGACCTTTGTGCTCCGCATCTGCCAAATACTCCACCAATTTGGCTTGTTGCGCTGCGTCACACAGTTGCATGGTGCCTTTATTCAGCTCGGCATGACCTAAAAATTCGTCATCGACCAAAAACTCTTGATCGACCAAAGCATTTCCAAGTGAAAACAGTGCAGGCGCAGTCATGTGCAATATTCCAATGTTTTTAAAAAATTGCCTTAGATTACCACAAACAATGGCATGGCTCATTTCGCACGTTCAAAATCAAAGAAAAAACTTCAAGTTTTCCGCTCTCCCCTATTTTTAGGTATACTCCAAAGCTGTTTTGCATTTTTTAGATGCTTGGATTTGTAAAGCATCTATCCTGTTGTTATTTTGGAGTCCGTATGTCGAAGACCAGTTCAAATTCAGTCGCCCCATCTACTCACCCTGCATTTGATTTGGTACGTCAGCAATTCATCCCTGCGCTCTCAACCACCGTGTTTGAATATCGTCATAAAAAAACCAATGCCGTGCATTATCATTTGGGTAATCAAAACCCTGAAAAAGTCTTTTTAGTCGCCTTTCGTACGCAACCAATGGACTCCAAAGGCACAGCACATATTTTGGAACACACTGCATTGTGTGGCTCGAAGAAATATCCTGTCCGTGATCCATTCTTTTCGATGATTCGCCGTTCGCTGAATACTTTTATGAATGCTTTTACGGCTGCGGATTGGACGGCGTATCCATTCGCCACACAGAATGATAAAGATTTTAATAACTTACTTTCGGTGTACTTGGATGCGGCGTTTCATGCTAATTTGAATCCGTTGGACTTTGCGCAAGAAGGCATTCGTATCGAACTGGAAAATGATCGCCCTATGTATAAAGGCATCGTATTTAATGAAATGAAAGGTGCGATGAGCGCCGCAACAGATCAGCTGTATCACAAACTCGCACATCACCTCTATCCAAAAACCACTTACCACTACAACTCTGGTGGTGATCCAAACGACATTCCAGACTTGAGTTATGAGCAACTGAAAGCCTTTTATCAAAGTCATTACCACCCGTCGAATGCGGTGTTGATGAGCTTTGGCGATTTTGATGTGACGGAATTTCATGCGCAAGTAGAATCGCAAGCCTTACAAGATTTTGAGCACGGCAACACCATTCATTCCGTACCTGAGCAACGTCTAAGCCAACCGATTCAAGTGGTCGAGTCCTATGCCGTTGATGAAGATGATTTAAGCGAAAAAACCTATCATGTCATGGCATGGCTATTGCCTGAGATGACCAATATCAAACTGCGTCTTGCCATGCGTTTGGTCGAAGGCATTCTGTTGGAAAATTCTGCGTCACCACTTCGTCAATATCTGGAAACTAGCGGACTCGGTCAGTCTACAGGTCCAATGCTTGGGGTGGATGATAGCAATTTTGAAATGACTTTTTACTGCGGTATTCAAGGTTCGGAAGCAGATCGAGCCGAGCAGTTTGAGCAAGGCACACTTGAGATTCTCAAAAATGTCGCATCGAAGCCAATCGACCCAAGCCAAATCGAAGCGATTTTGCATCAGATCGAATTGCATCAACGTGAAATCGGCGGTGATGGTACACCCTATGGTTTGAGTTTGATTTTAAATGGTTTGGGCGCAGCAATTCATCACGGTGACCCTGTGGCAGTGTGGGATGTTGATCAAGCCCTGTCGCAAATTCGTGAAGATTTGCAAGACCCGATGTGGCTATCTAACTTGATTCAGACTTATCTCATTGATAATCCGCATCGTGTGCGCATGACGCTCATTCCCGATCAAAATATTTCTGCACAAGAACAAGCGGCGGAGCAAGCTCGACTTGATCAAATCAATGAAAAATTGACCGATGCAGATCGAGCGCAATTGATTGAACAAGCCGAAGCATTGAAACAACGTCAAGCCACAGAAGATGATTTGTCGTTATTACCAAAAGTTGGACTGGAAGATATTCCTGCCGATCTCAAACACATCGAGCCGATCAATACCACGATTCAGCTGGCAAATCGTGAAACACCCGTCAAACTGTATCATGCAGGTACGAATGGATTATTTTATCAGCAAGTGTTAATTGAACTTCCTGATGATGTGGTGCAATCGCCATATTTGGGTATTTTGGCTCTGCTGATGGGTGAAGTCGGTGCAGGCGATGATGATTATCTGACTTTGCAACAACGTCAAACGGAAATCAGTGGCGGTGTCGGCATGGGTGTGAGTTTGCGCAGTCAAGTCGATGATGCCAATGAAATTAGTGCTTTATTGACGCTCACCACCAAAGCCTTAAATCGCAACCCTGATGCGATGCAACTATTGCAACATGCCTTCTGCAATATTCGTTTAGATGAAAAAAGCCGTATTCTTGAGCTTCTGCAACAACGCAAAGCCCGTTGGCAAGCTCGCCTCAGCAATGCAGGACATGCTTATGCCATGCAGACAGCTTCACGCAACATGAGTGCTTATGCAAAACGTGACTATCATGTGACAGGTTTGCCTGCCCTACAATGGCTTTCAAAATTGATTGATGATATCCGTGACAATGACGTGAGCTACACTCAATTTATTGAGCAGATTCAGTCTTTACAGCAACGCATTCTCAATCAACCTAAACAATTCTTATTGGTCTGTGAAAAAGAGTTTAGCGATGAATTGTTGCACAAACTTGCCGATGTATGGTCTAAAAATGCTGTAGATACTGAAACTGCACCATTAGCCGTTCCATCTTTTGAAACCAATAATCAAGATCAAGCTTGGCTGATTCAATCCAATGTCCAATTCTGCGCCAGTGTCTACCCTGCTGTAGCGATTGACCATCCTGATGCTGCGGTTATGACCATTCTTGGACCGTATCTACGTGATGGCTTTTTACACCAAGCGATTCGTGAGCAAGGCGGTGCTTATGGTGGCGGTGCGGGCTATGATGCCAATGCCTGTGCGTTCCGTTTCTTTAGCTATCGTGATCCACGAATGAGTGAAACTTTTGCCGATTTCGAGCGTTCGATTGATTGGTTGATGAATCACGATGCCAAACCGCATCAGATCGAAGAAGCCATTCTCGGGGTGATTTCGAGTATGGATAAACCTGGTTCTCCTGCGGGTGAGGCGATCACCAGTTGCTATGCAAATTTCCACAAACGTGGTCGTGCTTTCCGCCAAGCGTTTCGTCAGCGAATTTTAGAGGTGAGCATTGAAGATTTACGTCGTGTCACAGCGCAGTATCTCGTTGATCAAACGCCGTCAAAATCTGTGGTTGCACCGATCGCTCGACAAAATGATTTAATCGATCTTGGTTTTGACATACAACGTCTTTAAAATTTGTAAATCTTTATTTTTTGCTTTAAGCGACCTTCTGGAGCCGTCATGCTTATATCCCAGCTTAAACTGCGTCAACCCTTGCCTTCCCACCATTTCATCAAAGTGGCGACATTGAGTGCATGTATCAGTTCAACATTTGCTTTTGCTGAAGACGCACTGCCTGTGGTGGGTGCAGATTCTAGTGATCCAACACCCGCATCGGCAACGGCATGTGTTGGCTTAGCATCGGCAACAGAGCGCCTTGCTTGCTATGACTTGGTTTTTAAAGCCACAGAAAATGCAGTGACTGACGCCGCACCTGAAAATGAAGCAGACAATGTATTAGTCGAAGCAAAGCCTGAACCGCAGACTGTTACAGAACATATTCAACAGAAAGCTGAAGACTTGAAACTGATTGGTGTTGCGCCTGCATTTAATCCAAATACGTCACTACTGGATAAGCGTTGGGAGCTGAGCCCTGAAGCAAAACTAGGGACTTGGCAGATTCGTTCATATCAGCCAGTATATCTCCTGCCAGCAATGTGGACTTCAAAAACCAATACCACACCACATAGCCCAAATCCCTTGAATGATGTCACGACCGAACAGGATTTGAAAAATACCGAAACCAAATTCCAACTTTCATTTAAGACCAAAGCCCTTGAAGATATTTTTGGGGATAATGGTGACCTATGGATCGGTTATACGCAGTCTTCACGTTGGCAGGTTTATAATGAAGATGAATCTCGCCCATTTCGTGAAACCAACTATGAGCCTGAAGCAAGTTTAATCATGCGTACTAATTACAACCTACTTGGTCTGCATGGACGTTTGCTCGGTGTGACATTCAATCACCAATCTAATGGTCGTTCTGATCCATTCTCAAGAAGCTGGAATCGTGTCATGCTCAATGTTGGCTTAGAACGTGACAACTTCGCATTGATGATTCGTCCGTGGTATCGCCTTGAAGAAGATGAGATTGATGACAATAACCCTGACATTACCGAATATCTTGGGCATGGAGATATTACTGCCAACTATAAATGGAAAGATCATAACTTTTCATTAATGGCACGTCATAGCTTAAAAGGTGGTGACGATAGTCATGGTGCATTGCAGTTTGATTGGGCATTTCCACTGTCAGGTCCGCTTCGTGGGCACTTGCAAGTCTTTGATGGCTATGGTGAAAGTTTAATTGATTATAACCACAAAGCGACTTATGTCGGCTTAGGCGTATCGCTAGTGAATTGGTTCTAAATTCAATTCTCATAAGTTTATTGAAATGCGTTATTCAGATTGAATGGCGCATTTTTTATGTCTTCAAAAATGAATGACTTTGCTGATATGACCCCGAATCACCTTTGCGACCACTTTATAATCAAATTCAGTCAATTTCATCACTGATTATTCAGTGCTAAGCCGAGCAATCACATCAGAAATGGAATCGCGATGAATACGTTCAATTAGGGAATCGTTAAAAAAATAATTGCAATCAGTTTAATGGCTACAAGTCTCAGCCTTCTACCTTCAATCAGCTTTGCCGAAACCACATCAAGCAAATCTGCTCAAGTCAAACTTAATCTCACATTATCACCACATTCTAAAAAATGACTTAGATTAGCATGTGAAGCGCAACACCATGTTGTGTACACAAGCGGTTTCAATAAAAATGACAATTTACATCAGTGTGTACACGGTAGGCAATACTATACACCGCCATACAAAGTTATAGATAGGTAAGAAAAAAGGCTTAAACCGTTATGATTCAAGCCTTTTGGTCTGATATATCCCCATATTTCGGGATACAATTTTAAGTATGTGGTGGGGTGGCGTCAATTGAACTCAAATTCTAACCTATTCATTCTAAAGCTATTTTATTGAATAAAAAAATTCACTGACCCAATTTTGACCCAAATTAGATTTAGTACATTGAATCACTTTAAATTCTTGTTCAAATCCTAATTCAGGATTTGAAATGGTGTACCGATTCTACCATCATTATAATCCAATAAAAATATTATGTTATAACGTATCATTTCTTTGAGGTTCTTTTTTGATGTATTATTCTTTTAGACACATTTAGGACAAGGTAATGTTTGAAATTATTGATGATTTAAAAAGTAAATTAGATCAGCATCGCCCCCTATCACCTGCGATGGTAAAAAATTTACAAGAAGACCTTATTGTCCGATGGACTTATCATTCCAATGCTATTGAAGGCAATACACTTACTCTATTAGAAACCAAAGTTGTACTAGAAGGCATTACTGTCGGTGGAAAAGCTTTACGAGAGCACTTCGAGGCAATTAACCATAGAAATGCCATTTATTACGTTGAAGACATTATTAGGAAGGAAGAACCTTTTTCTGAATGGCAAATTCGCAATATCCATCAACTCATTTTAAAGAATATTGACGATGATAATGCTGGCCGATATCGCCAGCAAAACGTATTGATTTCAGGTGCTACAACTACACCACCTGACTATACATTGCTCAATGACAAAATGGCTCAGCTAGTTGATTGGTACAACTCAGAATCACATAAGCTTCATCCCATTGAACGTGCAGCTAAAGTACATGCAGATTTCCTAGGTATTCATCCATTCATTGATGGCAATGGACGCACATCACGCCTATTGATGAACCTCGAATTACTTAAAGCTGGTTATCCACCATGTGTGATTACTGTAGAGAATCGTCTAGCTTACTATGAAGCATTGGATCAATGGATGGCTTACGGAAAAACTGAAGCTTTTATCCAATTAGTTTCTGATGCTGTATTACAAGGATTTAAACCATATCAAGTTGTTTTAGGTATTTAGATCAGCTTGTACACACCCTATCAAAAATAGAAAGAAGTACAGTAAGCATCATGTGCACCGCACTTTTCCTAACTCATTAATACCGCGATAGGCAGTGTACCCATGTAAGAATTTGGCGAGCTCACCTTACCAACCTATCCTATAAGCCTTAATTCGGTTACCACTTAAAACAAGGGGGGACTTAGTCCATGAGCATGGATATATATTCTTTAGCACCTCCCGTTGCTAAAAAACGCAGAACATACAGCAAAGAATTCAAACTCAGCATTGTGAATTCTTGCAAAGATCCTAATATCTCGGTCGCACTGAAGCATTGTTAGCGGCAGTGTAAAAATGACCCCCCTAATGGCATTTAAAAACTGACCCCCTTGGTTAATATAGCGGTCATTTTGGACTGCTCAATATGTTAAC
>LUOR01000045.1 GCA_001626925.1 Moraxellaceae bacterium REDSEA-S32_B1 | reverse complement strand
TTTCACAGATGCTTGCGACTACGGATGCTTTTTAGGCGATACGAGGCAGGAATGAGGAGGTTTAGTCATTCTAAATGACTCATTCATAACGAAGTAGCGTCAAAAAGCATTCTAGTCCTGAAAGGTTATCGCTAAAACTGCCATTAACTTCGTTATGAAACTTGGCAAGGGAGTAAACATTCCCTGCGTTTCATGCCTCGTTTCTGTAGTTTTAGCGGATAACGCAATGCATGGTTGAAATGTCAACAGACCCTAAATAAATTGACAAAATCACGCCACAAAAATCAGCGCCACACGCACCTGTTCATAGCCCAAACCTGTTTCACTGACCAATGGACGCAGCTTGACACTCCCATCATCATTTAAATCATCGGCTTGATTGCGCTTTTGGATTTTCTTATAGGCTTTGCGCACTCTTTCTAGTTCATCTTCTTCTGGTCGAATCCGCTCGACATCGATACTGCCTGCTTTGGCAAGTTTGGATAAATGATTAATCACCGTGGATTTGGTCAATTGACGCTCTGAAGCAATATCTTCAATATCATAGTCCGCTTCATATAACGCCTGCGTTTCTGCCAAAGTATCACTACTATAGCTTCGCTTTTGACCTTGTAGCTTCTTCTCTAATCGTGCAATTTCGTTTGGATTGGTAATGCCACCTGTACGGCGAATAAATGCCTCATGCTGTTTACTCAAATCAAGCTCAGCAAAATGTTGCTCTGCTTCATCAGACAACTCTTTAAAACGTGCATCTGCCTTCACCGCCAAACGGTCTAGCACCAAAGCCTGCGGATTAAAATCTAGTAATTTTAAACCTTCAATTGACTTCAGTCGTGACAATGCCACATAGCCCTGACCATTTTCAAAAGTACGTGCCAAATCAATTTCAGCACTTTCAAGTGTCATACCTTGGCTTTTATGAATGGTGATCGCCCAAGCCAAACGTAGCGGAATTTGTGTCAAACTGGCGAGGACTTTACCCTCTTCATTTTCGATCGACCATGTTTCTGCTTCCACCGCAATCGACGAGCCATCATTGAGCCGAACCTGTGGCATCATGCCCAGCTCTTCGTCTTCGATAAAGCCAATCACCTCGCCGATACTGCCGTTGACATAGCCAAGATCGAAGTTGTTTTTGACAAACATCACTTTTGCGCCTTTTTTCAGGATCAATTGCTCTGGGCAACGCACTGATGACTTTAAGGTTTCTAATAATTTTTCATTGCCCTCAAGCACTGCATCAAAACGATGCATCTTTTGGCTAATGGTGTCGAGCTGTTGTTCGTTGATGCGATCGACATCGAGATTATGTGTATACAGTCGAGTCACGATCTCTGTGTCGTGCTCTTGATGTTTGGTATTGATCAGAGTTTGAATCTGTTCATCACTCACCTCTTGGCGACGGATCGCATTGAGAATTTGATCTAAGACACTATCCGACTGACGATGTTGTTCGCTGAGATAACACACTCGAAACTGAGCTTGTACCCAAGCCTCAGACATAAAAGCAAATTTATCTCGATTCAATTCATCATTTTTACCAACAGGTGGGAGCTGAAAAAAGTCCCCCGATGCAACCACTTGAATCCCACCAAACGCCTCTGCTGAGCCTTTGAAATACTGCAATACTTGATTGACTAGATTGAACTGTTTGGCATGAAGCATCGAAATTTCATCAATGATCAAGACTTGTACTTTTTCTAAGTGTTCTCGCAAATATTTGCGCTCTTTCATGCGCTTTAGGTCATTTTCTGTAAGCTGATCTTTGATACCGATCCCTGCCCAAGTATGAATAGTCATCCCGTTCATATGCGTGGCTGCGATGCCTGTCGATGCCGTGATCGCTACTGGGATTTTCCGTGCTTTCAGATATTGAATATATTGATTTAAGGTATAGGTTTTCCCTGCGCCTGCGGAGCCTGTTAAAAAGACATTTTCTCCAGCTTTGAGTAGTTTTAATGCGGTATCTTGTTTCATCGTTGCGTCTTAAATCAAAAATATAAAATGGCTAAAAATCGAATTCAGGCTTAGTGTAGCCGATCTCAACAGCGATGTGGTGATAGATGTACGATAGATCAGTTTTCCGAGTATCTAAGTCCATTCATTTTGAGGAATTTGGAAAAGTAGGTAAAAGGTAGGTAGATGAATTTCAACCGAATCCATAAAATGAGCTCAAGTATCGATGCTGAGATACGCACTCCCTTTTTTGGAAATATGAGTACCCCTGATATTTCCTTTTTTTTGCCCCAAATTTTTAATGCAAGCTTGTGATTTACAGTTTATTGATTATAAATCGTTCTTTTTAAAAAATTTAGATATTATCATTTTTAGAATCATCACTTGTAAAATAACTACTGATCCTGCATACGTAGTAAGCTTTGTTGCATCGGATGATCTTCAGGTAAAAGCTCCATCAACCGCTCAACAGCATCAATCGCATCAGGAAAATGGGACAAATGTTTGAGTAGCAGATCTTTATCATCAATTTTAAAAATCACCTCACTCATCCTCGATTCGATACAATCACGCCAAGCCGTCAGGAAGGGACTCTCCGTTCGTGGTAAAAATATCCCTTGATACAGCTGCAATGCACTATTTGAAGCGCCTTGATCCAAGGCTTCTTCCAACTCGATAAAGTCTGCATCGACATCGAGGAGTAGACGATAAGGACGTGAGCCGAGCATACCACCGAGCAAATCACGCAGTTGTGACATTTCCGCTTTCAATGTACCCATGCTCACTTTGCGCTCACCGTACAAAGCCTGATGCAACTGATCCAAACTCATCCCTTGCTTGCACAATGTCAAAATCGCAATGATCTCAAACTGGCGTGGACTCAAATTCAACGCTTTGCCTTGAAGTTGCGCTTTTGTACGACCAAAACAGCTGAGTTGTAAATGTTGCTTGGTTTGTTCTCGCAATGCACCTTGTAACATCTGCGCACAACGTTCTGCAGCAAGTATCCCCAAACTATTGTGCTGATCCCACGTAGTGGATAAATCCACCACACCAAGCACTTGCCCAGTGTTGGGATGATAGATCGGCGCTGCATAGCACACCCAATCTTGAATCGCATCCAAATAATGTTCATTAGAAAAGACACAGCTGGATTTGCCTGTATATAGCGATAACGCCAAGGCATTGGTGCCGACCATATCTTCGCCCCACTGTCCGCCTTGAACAAAATGTACATTCTCAGATGCGCCTTGCATATGTCGACTGGCTTCGACCCAGCGAATCTGTGAAGATTGATCTGCCACTGCCAGCACCATCGATGATTGATGGGCAATGTCTTTTAATTGCGTTGCACATTGATCAAGTGCCTTATCCAGTGCTGACACATTTTCTGACACTTTAGCCAAAGGTGCAGCCTGCAAACTACTCACGATTTGTGCCTTGGTTGAACGCTGCCACGAATACTGGATCGTATCAGCCGCCAACTGATCGTTGGTATCATGCAGCAAACAATGTTTTTTTAATTTTTCAATCGCCCTACGTCGTTGATTTAACTCTTTTTTAAGTGACATATTGAAGTCCTAAACTTGGTCGAATTTATCCCTACCTTTTCCCTACCTGAGATTGATTAGGCTAATCTCATGATCCACTGTTGGCGACTTCGACGATACGTATCGAGCATATCGAAAGTCCAATATAGTCGAAGAAATTAATTTCTGATACAAGGCAACCGAGCGAAGGTGTACAAGTAGTACTGCAAGCGAGGTTAACGCTGTAGCAGAATTTAAGTTTTCTGACTATATACAGTATAGGAGGGATCATTAGAATTTAACAATGTACTTTAGACAAAAGGATGTGAACCATGCGCTACGCTGACCCAAATACCGAAGGATCTAAAATCCAGTTTAAAAAACAGTACGACAACTTTATTGGTGGGAAATGGATCGCACCAATAAAAGGTGAATATTTCGACAACATCTCACCTGTCAATGGTGAAGCATTTACCCGTATCCCACGCTCAAGTGCCGAAGATATTGAGCTCGCTTTAGATGCAGCACACGCTGCCAAAGCACAGTGGAATAGCACTTCACCGACTACTCGCTCCAACTTGTTGTTAAAAATCGCAGATCGCCTTGAAGAACACCTAGAAACCCTTGCCGTTGCAGAAACATGGGACAACGGCAAACCGATTCGTGAAACGCTCGCTGCTGATATTCCACTTGCGATTGATCATTTCCGCTATTTTGCAGGCTGTATCCGTGCGCAAGAAGGTGGCATCTCTGAGATTGATGAAGATACGGTGGCTTACCATTATCATGAACCGCTTGGCGTGGTCGGTCAGATCATTCCGTGGAACTTCCCAATCCTCATGGCAGCATGGAAACTTGCTCCTGCGCTTGCAGCAGGCAACTGTATCGTGCTCAAACCTGCTGAACAAACCCCTGTAAGTATTCTGATCTTGGCTGAGTTGATTCAAGATTTGCTACCCGAAGGTGTATTAAATATCGTAAATGGCTATGGTGCAGAAGTCGGTCGCCCACTGGCAACCAATCCACGGATTGCAAAAATCGCCTTTACAGGCTCAACCCAAGTTGGTCAACTGATCATGCAATATGCGACTGAAAACATCATTCCAGTCACACTTGAGCTTGGCGGTAAATCACCAAACGTCTTCTTTGCCGATATTATGGATCAGCAAGATGATTATCTCGACAAAGCACTTGAAGGCTTTGCCATGTTTGCCTTGAATCAAGGTGAAATCTGCACCTGTCCATCTCGAGCATTGGTACAAGAAAGCATTGCAGATCAATTCTTAGAAATGGCTGTCGAACGTGTCAAACGCATTAAAACAGGTCATCCACTAGATACCGAAACCATGATCGGCGCACAAGCCTCTCAAGAGCAACAAGACAAAATCTTAGGTTGTATCAATACAGGGCGTGAAGAAGGTGCGCAAGTCCTCACAGGTGGTGAAGCACGAAACGAAGTCGGGACAGGTTTCTATATCGAACCAACCATCTTCAAAGGCAATAACAGCATGAAAATTTTCCAAGAAGAGATTTTCGGACCTGTATTATCTGTCGCAACCTTTAAAGACTTCGATGATGCGATGAAAATTGCTAATGATACAATTTATGGCTTAGGTGCTGGTGTCTGGGCACGTAGCGGAAATACTGCCTACCGCGCAGGTCGTGCAATCCAAGCAGGTCGGGTATGGACCAATTGCTATCACATCTACCCTGCCCATGCAGCATTTGGTGGCTACAAAAAATCAGGTATCGGACGCGAGAACCACCGTATGATGCTTGACCATTACCAACAAACCAAAAACTTGTTGGTGAGCTATTCGACCAAGCCTGCTGGGTTCTTCTGATCTAATAGTACAGCAAACGCAAAAAAAGCCGAGAATCTTCTCGGCTTTTTTGATAACGCTAAAACCATGATTTAGCAACCCATGGTCATGTTACCCCAACAGTTCGACACCACACCTTGGCTACGCAACTGCTGATTTTGTAAGGTGAGCTTAGCAGGATCACTGTTACCAACATCAATAATTAGCTTTTTAGTTAAAGGTGTAGATAAAGCAACACCGATTGCTTCAAAAAAACCTACTGAGATACGGTCGCCTGCTAATAATGAGTCTGTAACATAATCTGCAACCTGTGGAAGCACTGCACTAATATCCACTTTGTTTTGTGCTTGTAGATATCCTAAATCAACTGGCTCTGCAAAAGACATCCACCAACCACGTTGTGCCACATCATCACTATTGGCACCTGGCCAACGGACAGCTTGTTTTTGTAGGGATAAATAGCCACCTGTTCCTTTCAACGGGATATTGTGAAACATACTCAGTGACTGCTCAAAAGTAATATCCACCTTCAAATCAGTAATCGCTGAGCCGTCCACCATTTTAAATTTTGCATAACAAACAAATCCTAATACACAATCCTCTGGCCAAGTCGTTGTATCATTGTTTTTAGTGATATTCACATAAAGTTGATCATCGGTAAAGTTTATATCTTCGATTTGCGCATTGGCATTAGCACAATCTGCCGCATATTCGGTCGGACAAACTCCCGCAGCAGCAATTGGTAACCATGGAATAGTCGAACTCACCCCTTCAACTACAGCTTGTGTTTGTCGACTGCCATTAATGGTAAAGGCTGGTAGATCAAAATCTACTTTGAGGCTTGGTACTGTAATCCCCGTGGTATTAGAATCAGTCGGTAAACTTCTAATATATCTATTAGTAAACAAAGAAGGGATTCTAATCTTACCACCAATCGCTTGACAGTCACCACCTGATCGAGGTAAACAGTCTTGAGTCCCTTTACCAAATGTTGAAGCAACAGTGTTTACATCCCCAGTCGTGCCTGCCACTTGCATATAACCACTGAGGGTTTGAATACCATCAGTTGTAGAAGGTGAGTCTAAGTTTTCAAGACCAGCAGTGAGTAGACCTTCGATCGACTCAGCACTTAGACGGAAGCCGACCATCTCACGACCTGCGGCACTATCAGGATTTTTAATCGCAAACTCAATGAATGGATTGGTTAACTTGGCACTGGTCGCAGGTCTGCCATCACTAAAGGTTGGACTACCTGCAGACTCTCCAGTTGTTACCGTACCATCATTTAAGCCGCTTAAGGATAAGTTCTTGATATCAATATCACAAGCACCTGGCCCATTCACACCACCACAGCCAAGCTGTAGGTTTTTGATATTGGCATTGAGCTCCATCTCGGCTTCGATACCAAGTTTATAGAAGCCTGTATTGTTGTCACCACCGCTACGTGTCGATTCGATATTAGCTGCATCAGTTGGCGCAATATAGCTAAGATTGAGCAATGCCTGCCCTGTCTGCGCTGACATTTGATCATCATCAAGTGCTTTCAGACCTTCGGCATATACAGTTGCAGTTGCAGTTGCAGTTGCCAGTAACGGTACTAGGACAGCAAGGTATTTTTTCTTATTCATTAACCGCTTCATCATGATTTACTCCTTGTCCTATCCTTAAAACTGAAATGCGCCATCACGTGGTGTGATCGATAGGCTACTGTTCAGACGACCGCCTGTGATCGCCATTTCACCTAAACGTTGTGGATTACCCACAGTTCCATTGACTGATGGATAAAAGTTGATATCACGCACTCGGAATACTTCTTCTTTCTGTCGATTTGGGTTAAATTGCAAGCCAATATTGAAGTCAACACTATCCCGATTGACTGCGATACTGTTGTCAAATGCCATCGTTCCAGACAGTTGGTCAAAGCCAATGGTTGACTTATCTACAGGATCGAGGATTTGAATCGAGTTACCCAGTGCAGAGTCAAGTTCAAATACACCGACAAAGCTGAGTTTGTTAGAACCATCAACCAGTTCATCTTGGCTAGCAAACTCACTGCGTGGAATCAATGCCATATTGATCGAACCACCTAGACGCATTTTCAATCCAATCAAGACATCATCATCTCGTGCAAAACCATCTGACGGTGCATAACATTGGACTCCTGATATGCAAGTCTTGTACTTCGCACCTGGTAGATAACCACCTGCGATTTCCGTAGACATCACCATCAAGATTTTTGGCATACTGACGTTGAGCTGACCTTCTTCAAAGCCAATACTTCCGTAGCCATTCAGCAACATATCGATATTACGTAGACCAAAATAGTAGTCGGTCGGTCTGCCGTCATCGTTGTCATTCGGACTGCCATCGATGAGTAAGATCGATGTGGTTTTCGAGCCGTCATTATTTCTACCCGTAGTACTGATCGAACCGCTAAAGCCAAGACGTTCAGAGTTACTTATCGAGGTTGCACTGATTAAACCTGTGGATTGATCTTTGGTGACGATATAGTCGCCACCTGTAGCACCGTTCGAAGTTTTGCCATAGAAGGCAAAGTTGCTATCCATATTATAGATTGGTAGACCTAAGCCCCAGTTGGCAACTGAAGTCGGTGCTTTAGCACCTGTAACATCTTCTGTGGCAATGAATTCACCTTTACGTGACAATGCCTCAAAGCTCAGACCACGGATTGCAATGACTATACTGTGTGGATTTTCTTCGCCACTTGGAGTATTCACAATAGTTTGTTTGAAGTCATCTTCTGTTGCGATTGGATTGTTTGAGTTACCCAAAGTCACTTCGGTAAGTCGTGTGTTCACAGGCAAAGAGATTTCATTAGAATCCACAAGGTTAAAATACACACTGCCTGTGTCTAGGAATGCTCGATCTGTATTAACATCTGCATCGACACTTGCAGACTCTACTTGACCACCATTAACACCTTTACGCGTTACCAAAGGTGTCAGATTGCCAAAACGAATACCATAGGCATAATTACCTGCTCCGCCTAGCTCCAATGTTGTCGGATTATCGATATTATCTTGATCATTGGTAAACTCGCCAACGAGTCGAAATGCAACACCTGTGCTTCCTGCATTCGAATTTGTGGTCGCTGTACCGTTTGCAGTGCCTAATATTGATGCAGCTTCGCTATCGTCAACACCACGGAATTGTACCTGACCATTGACCATACGACCATTCGCACCTGCACGAAGCAAGCCCATTTCTTTGCCGTTGCTATCACGCATCATAAACTCAAGATTGAGACCTGGTTTATCAAGATTGCCATCACCATTGCTATCAACACGGTTAAAGTCAGCGTAACCGTCAGCACCTGTACGTAAAACAAAGCCTTCGACATCATCTACATACATATTGCCTTTGCCACTAAAGTTGAAATTCAAATCCTTCATCAATAATGCATTTTCAACACTAGCACTTTGCTTTTGCACCAAAGCAACATCAACACCTTTTACACCAATATCGAGCTCTGCCACCGCATTTTTGTTGAATAAGCCATCTGTGGTTGAGATGCGAAAATTACTTTCGGTAGATGAGTCAATCTCTAGACGACCCATGGTTTTATCATTCGTTGTACAGCCTGAACTTTCACAAATTTTCAAGGACTCTGCTTCGATATGACCGAGTCGCGTACGAACATTCAGATCAATCCCTGCCGTGCTATTTGCGCCTGCTGTGCTACCAGTATTAATATCCATCACCACACCAAGATCTTGATCGGCAGGCACATTGCCACGAGTAATCGCAATATCATTGGCATTCATACTCAAAGAAACTTCGCCGTCACCAGTAGAGCTACCTGCTTGATCTTGCCAGTAGAGCTGATCAACCTCTACTTGACTATAAGACACGGCAGCTTGGATGCCATCTTGACCATCGACAACACGCATATCGCCATCGGTCATCTCAGTTAATGCGTGTGCATTACTGATACAACATAAAATGCCTAAAGTGAGGCTATTGAGCAAAAATACTTTTTTAGTTTTATTCATCATCTTATATCCTTATACAAAACGATCCACTGTCATATCGATCAGCATCTTTGGTGACCAGCATTACAGCTAAAAATTTTCAATTGATTATTCATGCTTAAATTGCCATGCATCATAATCCCTGTAAAACCAACCTCTCGTCCATTATCATAGCCTGGCACCGTATAACGACCATCAGAGAAAGCGTTGTTATAATTCGTCGAAGTGGTACCACCCGACTTCAATGCCCAATAGCCTGGGACATTATTTTCATCATCTACTGGAGAGCTATCCGTTTCAATCGCAAGCGTATCAAAACCAAAGTTGCGAATTTGAATTGGATCATTTTCACTAAAGCTCAATAATAAAGCGGGCTTTACAGTTTGTACACCAGAGTCGTCGTTATAAACCACATCCGTACCATCAAGACCCATTCTCGGAATTTTGATCGTCCCTTGGATACCTTTGAAGACTAACCACTGTTTTTGACCGTCATCATTAAAGCGATTATTCAAAGCAATACCCACACGGCAATTCCGAACATCATTTGCACTTGCACCACTGCTTGCACCACACACTGACGAGTCCAACTGATAGTCTTCTGTATGATTAAGACTTAGGCTTAAAGAAATATCTGCTCCTGCCTGCCCTTCAACCTGTTGTAGATCGGCATTATCCATGACTTTTAACTCCGCATGGCACAGCGCAGAAACAAGACCAAATCCGATCACTAAAGCAATTTTGCGCATCTTCATCTCCTTGTTAAAGTCCTTTGGTGGTGATTTTTAAATGCTGAATCAACACACCATCAATTACAGCAGAGCCAAGATTTACCGAGCCACTCGCACCATTAAATACTATCCCTTTGGTATTCTCTGCCATGCTTGCTTCCATAGTACGTGTTGCATTATTAAAACTCACATCACCAACTGTGATACTACTATGTGTCGGATTACGGTAAGTTGAACCACCTACTGTTCCAGCAGTTTGATAGACACTACTTGAGCCATCACCACCACAATAGAACTGACTACACGTCACACCCTTAAATGTTGTACTGTTAGGATTTGCATAATCTGTATAAATTTGTTGATAAATTGATGGTTTGTTTGGAATACGTGTCACTTCAAAGACAATATTACCATCATCAGTGGCATCCAAAATCACTGGCTGATACAAGCTACCTAGCGCCAAGTTCACATTGAACTTTTCAAGACTTATCCCTTCATCGGCAGCAAAGATCGGTGCAGCCACCCCATCAATAGCAGGTGTAGTCAGCAAATTAGACGCATTTGGACTTGAGGTCGTCTCTTGCGTACTCAGACGAAGTACACCATTTTCATTACTGTTTAGACGAATTAAACCAGCTAAACCAAGTGTGTTGTTATAAGCATCATCAGTTGCACCACCCAAGGTACTAAATACGTTTAGCGAAGAACCATTAACACCCATACCATTCCAAATCGCTTGTAGACGGATTCTATTCTCACGAGTTAAGTCTCCAGCCCCACGCGTGCAACCATTTAAACAAAATTGCCCAGCTTGACCCTCAACCACGCTTGGATCACGAACGAAAGCATCCACCCACATGCCAAGCTTCATATTATACGCATCACCACCATTTGCAGAGCTTGGCTTCGCAGGTTGCGTGGTTGTAGTCCCTGTCGTTGCAGTGACCACACCTTCATACAATGGCGCTTCTAAACGCATATAGCTAACATCTGAGCCCGTAGTATTATTAATATCAAAGTTTGGAATACCACTCGCAGTCGCCACTTTTACAATCCATGGGTTTTCAGCCGTACCCCACGATGCAATGTTTTGACCACTAAATTGCGTATTTAAATTATTGACATTGCTTTCATCATTCTTAGATAACGCCAATCCATAGATATATACATCTGCCTTACCTGTTTTATTATTTGCAGTCGCATTCTCATTTTGAATCGTTTCACTCAAAGGACCAACTGGGATGATGTGAATATAGCCTGTACCAGGGTTGGAGTTGTCAGTGATATCTGCATCAACATTACCAATTTCATTTGCACCATTAAAGCGCAGAGAGAAATCCGTAGGTAAAAACGCAATCCCTTCACCTGTCGACTCTGCTAAATCTTCTTCATCTAACTTTTCTAAAGCAAAAGCTGTCGAGCTGGTCACGGCAAAAACCGCAACACACATTGCAGATAACTGAAAGAATTGGCTAACGCGCTTCATAAGTGCTCATCCTATCTCGATGCATCTTGCATCGTCATTTCATCCTAATGTGATGTTTAGTTGTTGTATTACATCACTTTTCATCGTCATGGCGCAGATACCACTACACCCAGTTCACACCATTTATATTATGCGCATAAAGACAACAATTACCACCTTTATTTTGTGAAAGAAGTCATATTCCCCATTTATATCGATATTATTTACATATAAAACAATTAGTTAAATACATCTATCCACTTATCGAAAAGTTCTGCTATTTTTTACAAAACTCAAAGCTCACCATCGCTAATTTTTATTCAGCGTCTTTATTTTCTTCTTTTGTTTTTAAATAAGAGGTGCTCGACTGTGTTTGCGCATGTTTTAATAGTTTTGCACTCATGATAAATAATCCAATCAAAATGACCAAAGCCATGATCAGTAAAAAGATCACTAGAAATTTCATCATGGTATACCTCAGTTTGCTCTATCTGCAGATTAGCACAAAAAAGCCCTATCAATGATAGAGCTTTTTTAAAAGTTGAATGCAATTATTTCGATTGATCTAAAATCGCAAATAAGTTTTCCTGCACTTTCTCGATAGGATCTAAGCCGTTAATTTTGTTATACGTTGCGGCATTTGCTTCTCTCTCTGCACGTTCTTGATAGAAACCAACCAATTGTTCTGTTTCAGCATGATAAGAAGCAAGGCGTTTACGAATAGTTTGCTCTTGATCATCAGGACGTTGCACAAGGTCATCACCTGTTTCGTCATCTTTGCCTTCAACTTTCGGAGGATTATAAACAATATGATAAACACGACCTGATGCAGGATGTTGACGACGACCTGAAAGACGCTTCACGATTTCTTCATCAGGCACATCAATTTCAATCACGTGATCTACTGTGATGCCTTCTGATACCAATGCTTCAGCTTGAGGAATCGTACGTGGAAAACCATCAAAAATACAACCATTCTCACAGTCAGGTTGCGCGATACGCTCTTTGACCAAACCAATGATCAACTCGTCAGAAACCAAACCACCGCCGTCCATGACAGATTGTGCTTGTTTGCCAAGCTCAGTACCTTCACGGATTGCTGCGCGTAGCATATCGCCTGTGGAGATTTGAGGGATATTGTAGCGCTTACAGATCAACTGAGCTTGTGTACCTTTGCCTGCTCCAGGTGGTCCTAATAAAATAATGCGCATATTAAACATCCTCATAAATAAATCTAAATCAAATGATTTATACAATCATCAAAAATTAACACAATCATCAAGTATGAAAAGAATTGACGAAATTCAAAAATTTTAATCGTGGCTAGTTTAGCTTGATGACTATAAAAATGCCACAAATAAGTGAATCAAACCTGCTCCAAAACCTGTCACACCACCAAGCACAATCAAAATCCATTCATCTTCATGAAAAGCAGGTCGCAATAAATTTTGAAACTCTTGTGGTGTCAACAACCGTATTCGATCTCGAAACATGGTGAAAATCTTTTTAGCACGACTTTCATTAAACTCAGGATCGCTCACGGGTACCATCGTAATTTCGATTGAACGATCAATCAAGTCAGACTTTAGTTTGGCATATTCCGTTGGACCAATTGATAATTGCAAAGAAGTTCTGACCAGAGGCGTTTCCATAATCTCATTAATGTGACGCTTGAGAATTCGACGTGTTTTGTGATTACGCTTACCATACATCATTTCTGTCATGATCGACTTAAGCGTAATCAAATCCGCAGTCACCACCTCAGAAAATACAATCGACACTTCATCCTGACGCTTCATAAAAGCGCCTTGAAAGTTATAAGTCCCAATGCGTGGCATCACTGGACGAATCCAAGGGAATTTTAAACCCTCAGTACGAGTAAAGAATTGTGGAAATTTGACAGGGTGTGGATTGACTGGATTGAACACCATCCAAATCGCAATCCAGTTGGTGAGAAAACCCCAAATCGCCGCAAAAAATGGCACAGTCCAATGTTCTGGTACAAAGACATAAACGAACATCTGAAAAATACCGAAAAACGCACCAATGAGCGCACTGATATGCCAAATAAAATTAATCTCTTTTTGACCGACTTTTAGGAACATTTTGACCATTAGCTTGCGGTCATTTTCCATTTGATTGACTACCATGCTGCGCATATCAACCAAATTTTCTACATTGTAAGTCAGTTCAGTCACAAGCTCTTTTAACACATTTGGCATTTGCTGATGGGCTTGAGCATAAATACGACGTTTAATGGAATAAGGTAAATTTTCCCACAAAACAGCTCGACGCTCCATCATCACTTCATCGATCAAGTGTTCAAGCTCAAAACCAACTTGCTCACCGATCATACGAGCCATTTCTTCAGGATCCATTGCCTCGAGAAACTCTTGCAATGAGCCCAGTTTCGACAATGTATTATCCGTGATAATGCCTGAAATACGTCCCGCCTTGCGTGGCACAATACCCTGCCATCCGACTGGCAAAGGACCTAGATGAAAACCCCAAAAATGGATTGGATAAAATACCATTTTCAGCGCCATCCACACATGCGCCCAAGTCACAAAAGACGTTACGGGGACAATACTTAAAATCGCCCAGAAATCAGGTCGACTACTAAATTCCTGCCAAAGCTGGGCAACTTGATCTAACATTTACCACTCACACCTAAAATGATTTTTATTGGAAAACACATCTATTTTAGAAAGCGCCAAAACTTAAGCTATAAGCAAATTGTAATTGTGGCTCAATGTCTTTTTTACCGCCATTTCGACCTTCAATCTTTTCCGCAGCGCCAATACCCACGCTAATCGTACTGATACGAGTCGCATTTAATAAAACATACGCTAAATCAACACCTGCACCTAAGCGCTCAAAATTCTCACCATCAACTTCTACACTTTCCAAATGCCCCGCATAAACGCCAAAATAATAACCATTTTGATCAGTACCCGTCAGGTGATAAGGAAAACGAAATCCAACTTGAGCACCTGGTTCGTTATCATCGTTAATAAACACACCTGCTTTCGCATAAGCAATCCCGTAAGGATTTACCCATTCAAAATTGCCGTGTAAAAGCTGTTGACTAATCCCTGCACCAACATAGCCTTTCTTTAACGAAGCTGTCGATTCTGCCAGTTTTGCTTCAGGCAAATAGTCATCGATATGTGCATGTGCCACCCCAAATGTACTTAATGCACACATTGCTAAAATATACTTTTTCAATTTTTATCCTCGCTTTATCCTTAAAGCTTTCATTAAAACCAGATGCTTTGTGACGTCAATGATCTACCACAAGTGAACAGCTTAGACTTTAGCAGAAAACCAAACGCATCCAAAGCACTTATTTGACAATTCAGCTGGCCAATTTGATCAAAGAGAATTTACAATTTAAAGAAGTGATTACAGCTTTGACAACGATAACCATGCTCTAGCTTAGACAAAGGAAACCAAAATAATAAAAGAACAATAAAAGCAGGCTTTTTGCCTTTGGTATAAGCAATAATTTCTGTACTTTGACATTCAGGACATTTTGGATGATCAATATTAAAGACATCATCCACAGCGTCGCTATAGTCTTGGTCGAGTAGCTTTTTAGCTTCCTCAAAATCAGACTCCAACACAAGCAACCTCACACCACCCAAAGCATTAGAATAAAGCCAGTCCATATTAATCGTATGTTCATTCGCTATGCGAGCGGAAATGCCAAAAGCGTGCAATTGTGATTTGGCAATTTGCGCTTCATAAGCAAATGAAAAGCTTTGAAGTAGAACCCATTTCATTTTTTAAATAACCTCATTAGCGAACTACTTACTTAGCAGTTAAATCATACCAACTTAGTTTAAACATTTTTATGCACTAAGCGGCTCACTTCAACAAATAACAGCAAATCAATTAGACGGAGAGTACAAGACGTTCAAATCATTTTGACCTTTCTAATAACATAGATCATACTCAATAAAATTGGACAGAGTACCTTGATATGCGCTACCGTCAATTTCAACACGATCACAATACAGCATTAGAATCAGAAATACTTGGTGAACAAGCTTTCCTCAGTGCATCTGAATATAGTCGTTCTGCTGACTAACAGCAAAAATGAAAATATTTATCACAATTTGAAACTGAAACATTGCATGAATTCTTAGTTAAACAAGGGCAAAATGCATCTAGTCAAGTGCATATAAAATTTCAAGCTAAAGTTACAGGCATTGTGATGTCAAAACTACGATGGAAAGTCACAGTGTACTTGCTTAAACGTGGCACTCAACCATTTATGCTTAGTTTTGAACGAATTAATCTACATGCAGATTAAAATACACAAGCATTTTAATTACTTACTCGCTCATGAAAAAGCATTAGCAGAATTTGCGACTAGAGAATTAAAAGGGCAAATGAAAACTTCACTAGTGCCTGTATTAGCATTATTAGATAATCCCTATCCAATAAAAAACCCCCACCTAATAAGGTGGGGGTTTGAATTTAAAAGCTGGCGATGACTTACTCTCACATGGGTAACCCCACACTACCATCAGCG
>LUOR01000044.1 GCA_001626925.1 Moraxellaceae bacterium REDSEA-S32_B1 | reverse complement strand
TTAGCCTCAGAAATATGTGAACGCTTATAATACTTGTTTAACCCAGTCATAGCCTAACTTTAGCACCTTTTGATTTGTGATAAAGTTATCTAGACCCTAGATTTTTATTTTGATTGATTTTTATCTTTAAAATTTCAGGATCAAGGCTTTCGCTCAGAGAAATATGTCAGGCAGAAAAAAACATATTTTGCAATTGCATTGCGTTTCACGACACTTAGAATATAAACCCAATCACCTTGTTTTTGGAAGAAAGATGTCAAGCTTAAAAATTCTCAAGAAAATCACACAAGGCAATAAAGATAATTATCGTGGAGAATGTATTGATCAATTTCAGCCTTTAGCCAATGTGCTTAGTCAAATCCAACCTGAAACAATGCACGGTGGTGCAGCGATTAGTGTTTATTATCAAGGTCAGGCTGTTGCAGAGTTATATACAGGCGAAGCCAATCCTGATGAGTTGTGGGATGCACAGCATATGGCGCTGAGCTACTCTACAGGCAAAGCCGTTTTAGCCACTTTAACGCATATTTTGGTCAGCGAAGGTTTCTTGGAATATGACACGCCAATAGCAAATTATTGGCCTGCATTCGCACAAAATGGTAAAGAGAATATTACGCTTCGTCATGTACTTAGCCATCAAAGTGGTTTGTTTGATATCAGACATACCATCGACAATGCGCAAGTGATGTTGGATTGGCAAGCGATGCTCAGTGCATTTGAAAAAGCGACACCACGCTTTGCACCAGGTACAGCGACGGCATATCAAGCCATGAGTTTTGGTTGGCTGATCGGTGGTGTTATTGAAAAAGTTTTGCAAAAGCCTTTAGCAAAAGTGATGCAACAATATTTGGTTGAACCATTACAATTAGATGCAGCATATTTTGGCGTACCTGATGCAGAATTACATCGAGTGGCTCGACCATTCAAAAAAGTGCAAACAGTAGAAACGAATGCAACATCAGTGCAAAAACCACGCAAGTCTTTAAATAGTGAAGGGCGACGACCGCTGAGCTTTACCGAGCGAGTGATTAGTTTAAGTGGTATTAACCCTTATGATGCGGAAGATGCGCTTGTACCTCGGAGTATGGGTAAGTTTGACTTCTTTAGTGATGCAGGCTTACAAGCAGTGATTCCATCGGCAAATGGCGTATTTAGCGCAAATAGCTTGGCTAAAATCTATGCCATGCTTGCTAATAAAGGCGTTTGGCAAGGTCAAGTGATCATTAAACCTGAAATCTTTGAGCAACTCAGTACCATTCAAACGCATGCACGTGATCGAGTGATGCCGATTCCGATGCATTGGCGACTTGGCTATCACCGTGTATTCACATTGGGTAAGCGTGTGCCGACAGCATTTGGTCATATTGGCTACAACGGTTCGGGTGCATGGTGTGATCCAACGCGTGAATTATCATTTGCCTATATTCACAATTTTAAATCGGGAAGCATCACAGGGGACTATCGTCTGTGGTGGCTGACGCAGACCGCATTACAATGCGCTGATGAGTTAAGACATGGTAAGAAGTCTTGGTTTTAAAAAGCTTTAGATTTTAATCTAACCAGTTGCTTTAAAATCAATTCGCCATTGATGATTTTAAATTGAAGATCATCAATAGCATATTTTTTGAAGCTAATCCATTTTGCGATTGACGGTGTACATCATCAAAACAACGGCGAATAGTGCAATCACACCACCAATAATACCGATATAATTCAAACCGTAATGAATGCTCACCACACTACCCAGCAAAGCACCTCCACCGATACCAATATTGTAAAGTGAAGATAACAACGACATGGCGAGATCGGTCGCATCAGATGCAAATTTGAGTACAAAGGATTGCAAGACCAGTCCAAAGCTCATGATACCAACACCCCAAAACACGGTTACAACACTCAAGCCATAAACATTGTGGCTCATCGGCAATAGCGCACACAAACAAAGCGCCAAACATGCTGTGGCAAAGACAGGAAATATCTTCGGTAAACGTTGACTAAATTGACTAAATAAAATCGAGCCAACAATCCCCGCTGCACCATAAATTAATAACAAAGTGGTGGTTTGCTCTGAGCTAAAGTGCGCCACTTGTATGACAAAAGGCTCGATATAACTATACGCGGTAAACTGCGCCGTAATCACCAAAATGGTAATCACATAAATCAATACCAGTGCAGGGCGTTTCATGAGCATTGGCAGGCTTTTCAGTGAGCCTGTATTGACACTTGGGACATTCGGTAAAGCACGAAATAGCACCAATGCAGTGATTCCCGCACAAATCCCGATCATTGCAAAAGTACTGCGCCAACTAAAATATTCACCGATCAAGCGTCCTAATGGGATACCCAAGACCAGTGCAAGTACCGTTCCTGTGGAGAGCAAACCAAGCGCTTGAGTTTCTTTACCAATCGGTGCGACACGCACAGCCAATGATGCGGTAATCGACCAAAAAATCGCATGTGACAAAGCAATACCGATACGACTAACAACCAAGACGCTAAAGCTCCATGCAAAATACGACAGCACATGGCTGAGTACAAATAGCGCAAAAACACCAAGCAACAATTGCTTACGTTCTATATTCCGAGTCAATAGCATCAAGGGAATTGAAGTCAAAGACACAATCCACGCATAGATTGTCAGCATGATACCAGCGTGGCTCGTGCTCATCTGATAACTGGCAGCAATATCACTGAGTAACGCCACAGGCACAAATTCCGTGGTGTTAAAAATAAACGCTGCAAGTGCCAAAGCAATGACGCAAACCCAGCTACCAGAAAGCGCAGGTTGCTCGGTCTGAACATAAGTATTCATAGGCGTATCACACAAAAAGATACAACAGGAAAAGAGGGAGATTTTCCGCGCATATTATGCTTGTTTTATTATTCTGTAAAACAAAATAAATTCATTAAAAACAATAGATTAACAAAAATATTTGTTGATCAAGTTTCCTAGAATAAGCTGATGAAATTTAGTATTGAAATGAATGTATTTTGTACAGAAATATTGATTGTATTTGTTCAATAAAATTGAATTATCTAACGATAAGTAGATTATTTAAATTGATATCAAAATGTTAATTGCCTCTTGGTGTGAAATGACATCGGTTTGTTGCTGATCGGATCAACAAAGCAAATACTTTTCGCCAAAAGCTGTAAAGGCTGACTAAAAACAGCTTTATCAACATGTTTTACCGTTGGATAAAATTGATCATTTTTTAATGGCAAACCCAGTGCATTCATATGCACACGCAGTTGATGTTGTTTACCCGTAATCGGTTTTAATTCATATTTCGCCCAGTCATTTTGCACTTCTAAAACACCAATCATGGTGCAACTGTTTTCAGGTTCGCCCTCAATAATTTGCATGGTATAAAAAGGCTCACCTTTTGTGAGATGTGCTTTAAATTCAAGTGGAAATTGAAGATGCTGATTAAAAGGTGCAATCGCATGGTAAATTTTTTCTACTTGTCGATCAGCAAAAAGTTGTTGATAGAGATGACGTATTTCAGGCTTTTTCGAGAATAAAATCAATCCAGCAGTTTCACGATCAAGGCGATGGATCGGGCTTAATTCAGGATTGTCTGTTTCGTACTTTAACCGTGTAAGTAATGTTTGCTGTACGTATTGACCTGTTGGACTTACGGTCAAAAAGTGTGGCTTATCCACCACCATGAGGTGCTCATTTTCAAATAGGATTTGATGCGCAAAAGGTACTTCAACCTCATGTGCAAGCTCACGATAGTAATAAATATGTTGCTCAGACTGATAGGGTGTATCCCTTGTTAAGGCTTGATTCTGTGCATTAAAGACTAACTGATTGTCAAAGCGTTTTGCCCATTCATCAGTAGAAATATGCGGAAAATGCTGACATAAAAAATAAAAGATCGTTTGAGCATGAATATTTGTTTTATCTAAACGTGGCAAAAATACCTGACTTGCGCTGACGCCATCACGCATCGGTGGTTTGATATGATCAGATTTACTTTTCATTGAAGCGAATTACATTGAAGTGAAGCTTTTTGAGAGTATAGAGTTTAAAGCATTATAAATTTTGGATACAGTTTTAAGTTATCTCGATTTTTTTAAGAATTAGTTTTATGGCGTCGTCATTTTTCAGTTGATTTAAATCGTGCGAAGTGACTACTATTTTGATATTATCTGTTCATAAATTTTTAGTGAGCTAAAAAATGCTACAACATCTTGCCAATGCAATGGTGCTTTTGATTGGACTTTTGCATGTTTACATCCTCGTGCTTGAGATGTTTTTATGGGATAAACCAAAGGGTTTAAAAGCGTTTGGGAATAGCTTGGAAAAGGCGCAACTCACCAAAGTCATGGCGCAAAATCAAGGGCTATATAATGGCTTTCTCGCAGCAGGTTTATTTTGGTCATTTTTGGCAACAGCACCATTTTCGACACATTTGGCAAATTTCTTTTTAGCCTGCGTGGCGATTGCCGGTGTTTATGGCGCAGCAACCGCAAGTCGTAAGATATTATTTGTTCAAACTGTACCTGCTGTGATTGCTATAATTCTCGTGAATATCGCATAATTTTTGCAATTATATTTTTTGTAGAAGCAAGGATAGATGTGTAAACTCTGAACATGAATTTAGATACATGTATAACCTCAGTTGATGTTATGATTTATCTTCATTTGCACATCTCATAATGTTTTTTGCGATCTATGTCTATTTCCTTATCGACACCATTTTCTCAAGCACGATTTCACCTTCACAATGAAAGTGATTCACAGCAGTTAGCGCAAACCCTAGCACAGCATGTTGTGTCGGGTGTGGTGTTTCTGATCGGTGATTTGGGCGCAGGGAAAACCACGCTAACACGCTATTGGATTCAGGCTTTAGGGCATCAAGGTGCTGTGAAAAGTCCAACCTACACTTTAGTCGAGCCATATCATCTCGCTTCGAAAAATATTTATCATTTTGACCTCTATCGTCTGCAAGATCCATATGAATTAGAACTGATGGGTATTCGTGATTATCTCGAAGAAAAAAATAGTTTGCTGTTGATCGAATGGCCAAGCAAAGGTGAGGGTGTGCTTCGTGCACCCGATATCACTATTGAAGTTACTGCACAAGATGATGAAATACGCCACATCACTATCCACGCTCCGCAGCAGATTATTGGTGCGATTGAGCACGATATGAAGACTCACGGCTTTAACGGTGATGCGGAATGACGGTAGAAGCAACTCAGCCTAGTATGCGTGAGCGTTCAACGCGCCGTATTCAGACTCTCGATGCTGCACTTGCTAACCAAATCGCCGCAGGAGAAGTGATCGAGCGACCTGCGTCGGTGGTCAAAGAGCTCCTCGAAAATGCCATCGACTCGGGAGCAACACGCCTGAGTATTCGTATTGAACAAGGCGGTACCACGCTGATCGAAATCATTGATAATGGTTTTGGCATTCATAGCGATGATTTACCGCTGGCTGTGATGCGTCATGCCACCAGTAAAGTACGATCGGCGGATGAATTGTCTGCGATTCAAAGTCTAGGCTTTCGTGGTGAAGCATTGGCGTCGATCGCAGCGGTTTCTCGTCTGAGCATTGCCAGTAGTCAAAGTGACGATGGTATCGGCTATCAGATTGAAATTAACGGCGCAGCTTTGCAACAAGAGCAAGCCGAAGCGACAGCAATGAGTCGTGGCACGCATGTACGTGTAAGAGATTTATTTTTTAATGTGCCTGCACGACGTAAATTTTTAAAGCGTATTTCTACCGAATATCAGCATATTGAAGAAATTGTAAGGCGTATGGCGCTGACGCATTTTGATGTGCATTTTACTCTTGAGCATAATGATCAAATTCGTTTGAATCTGCCAATTGCCGATAGTGGCGAACTCCGTTATCAGCGGGTTTTACAATTACTTGGACGTCAGTTTGCCGAAAATGCCTATTGGATTGATGCGCAAAGTGAAAACCTGCATATGCTCGGTTGGCTTGGGCATCCCTCCGATGCACGTGGGCAGGCGGATTTGCAGTATATCTATGTCAATGGTCGCATTGTCAAAGACAAGACCATTAGCCACGCCCTGCGCATGGCATACGATGGGATTTTGCATGGTCATCAACATTCGGCATATTTGTTATTTATTGAAATTGATCCGCATGAAATTGATGTCAATGTGCATCCGACCAAGCACGAGATTCGCTTTTTAACGCAACGAGAAGTGCATGAGTTTGTGCGCCATCATGCCAAGCAAGTCTTGTCGCAGTTCCAAACCGCAAGTGCTGAACTGTCTACGGCAATGAAACGTGATGATCGCTTTGCGGCCAATCAGCCACGTTATCAAGAAAATTTATCTTTACACCAACAAGCGCAAAATGTACAAAATATCAATGAACAATATAACAATGTGCAGTTAAATACGCATTCACAATCAGCGCATTTGAATCACAATCAACCGCACAATTATAGCAATCGTGTGAGTAAAGATTATGTGGCAAATTCCGTCAGTAGTTATCTTGCACCACTACGTCAACAACACGATGAACAGCAGATTGAGCAGAATAGTGATACTAATTCTTCTGACTCAATCACTAATTCCACAAGTGAAAATAATCAGACCACACGTGATGAATATCCACTTGGCATTGCGATTGCGCAATTACATGGCATCTACATATTGGCGCAGAATATCGAAGGCTTGATCATTGTTGATATGCACGCAGCGCATGAGCGGATTTTATTACAACAAATGAAACAAGCATGGGATCAACCGCAGTATTGGCAGTCACAACAATTACTGATTCCCAAAGTGGTGAAAATCACTGCGATGCAAGCCACTCGACTGGAGCAACTCCAAGATAAACTTTATCGATTTGGGCTTGATGTTGACCTGTATGGTGATGATCAAGTCTTGGTGCGCGGCGTGCCTGCATTCTTACAAAAAGCAAATTTTGATCGACTGATTCCAGAATTATTTAATGACCTTGATCCGAATGATAATATGCAGGTGTTGACCCAAAAACGAGATCATCTACTGGCAACCATGTCATGTCATGGTGCTGTACGGGCGCATCGTCAGCTCAGTCTTGCTGAGATGAATGCTTTACTCCGTCAGATGGAACAAACCGAATTTGCCAGTCAGTGTAATCACGGACGACCGACTTGGCGAGCCTTTCCGCTTGATCAGTTGGACAAACTTTTTGCACGAGGCGAATAATATGCAGAGTACGCTTCCAGTGATCAATCTTATGGGACCTACAGCCAGTGGCAAAACAGCACTGGCTTGCGAGCTCTATGACACAGGTCAGTTTGAAATCATTTCGGTGGATTCAGCACTGGTCTATCGTGATATGGATATTGGTACAGCCAAACCTAGTAAAGCCGAGCAAGCGCAATATCCACACCATTTGATTGATATTATTGATCCGACACAGGTTTATTCGGCAGCAGAGTTTGTTGAGGATGCAGAGCGTTTAATCGACCAAATCCATGCAAAAGGGAAAATTCCACTCTTGGTAGGTGGGACAATGTTGTATTTCAAAAGTTTGCTTGAGGGCTTAGCGGACAATCTACCGAGCGCCGATGCTAGTGTACGTGCTGAGATCGAAGCTGAAGCAGCGCAACATGGTTGGGCGCATGTATTTGAAGAATTAAAACATGTTGATCCGATCGCAGGTGAAAAGTTTAAAGTCAGTGACCGTCAGCGCATTATCCGAGCCTTAGAAGTTTACCGTCTGACAGGACAGCCAATCACCAAGTTGCAAGCTGAGCAAGTTAAGCATAAAAATTATAGATATCAATTTGAAAATTATACGCTTATCCCTGATCGGGCAGAATTGCATCAGCGAATTGCGTTAAGATTAGATCAAATGTGGGAAATCGGTTTTTTCAATGAGGTGAAGTCACTTATAGAAAAATATGATGTGAATCAAAGTACACCGTCGATGCGAAGTGTTGGTTATCGTCAAGCTTTAGAATATTTGCAACAAAGTGATACAAATCTCATTTCTTATGAAGAAATGCAGTTAAAAGCGCTGTATGCCACACGACAATTGGCCAAACGTCAATACACTTGGCTAAACTCTTTGCAAAAGCTCCATGATTTTCACAATTTTTATACTATTTCACAAGGACATAAGGACTTGATTAAGCGCTTTAGATAGCGCAAAATTTACAGATCACCTTTATTATAATTTTTTATGAAATACGAAGGTGAATTTTGCGCTGATATTTTAAATTTTTTGGAGTAAAAAAATGTCTAAAGGTCAAACCTTACAAGATCCGTTCCTAAATTCTCTTCGTAAAGAACGTATTCCAGTTTCAATTTTCTTGGTGAATGGTATTAAGCTTCAAGGTCATATCGAGTCATTTGACCAATATGTTGTATTGCTGAAAAATACTGTAAGCCAAATGGTGTATAAGCACGCAATTTCTACCGTTGTTCCTGCACGTAATCCACGTCCAGCGGGCGCATCAGGTACTGGCTCGAACCAAGGTGGCTTTGGCGGTAGTCAAGGTGCTGGCTTTGGCGGTGGTCAAGGTGGTGGCTTTGGCGCAAGTCAAGGTGGCTTTGGTGGTCAAGGTGGTGGCTTTGGCGGTCAAGGTGGCTTCGGTGGCGGTCAAGGCGGTGGCTTTGGTGGTCAAGGTGGCTTCGGTGGCGGTCAAGGCGGTGGCTTTGGTGGTCAAGGTGGCTTTGACAACGACCAACAAGATGGCGGTGATGACGATTCAAATAACAACCGTTAATCGAATCAATTCACCAAAAAAAAACTGGGCTGTGTCCCAGTTTTTTTATGTCAACAGACCCTACAAAAAATGAATTGCAGAAGAAGCTCATACACAACACTTTAAACTGCATCAAACACAATTTGAATTGATTTACACCTTGCAAAATTATCAAATAGATCATTAAGATGTATTTATCTAATGCTCCCAAGACAGGAGTGAACATGTCGAATATTCCAAGTCACACCAAACTATTTATTTTTGATATCGACGGTACCTTGCATACCGACGGTGAGCTGGTCAATGGCTCGATTGAGCTGATTCAACAGCTTCGTCAGGCGAATTTTATGATTCGTTTTATGACCAATACAACAACTAAAAGTCAGCACATGCTTTTGGCACAGTTGCAAGATTTGGGGATTGATGTTGTAGATGAAGAAATACTGAGCGCACCTGAAGCGAGTCGAACATTTTTACGCCAAGAACAAAGCGCAATGGGTCGTAAAATTAGATTATGGCCGGTAGTTAGCGATCATATCAAGGCGGATTTTAACGAATTTGAACATAACATTGAACGCCCTGATTTTGTGGTGATTGGCGATATTGTTGAAGATTGGTCGATTGATTTACTCAATCAAATTTTTCGTTGTCTAAATCGTGGCGCCAAACTTATTGCGCTACACAAAAATAAATTTTGGCAAACTCGTCAGGGGCTAAAAGTCGATATTGGGTTATTTATTGCAGGTTTGGAATATATCGCAAGTCAATCTGCTTTGGTGATTGGTAAGCCGACCATAGCGTTTTTTCAACAGGTCTTAGCAAGTGCACAATGTGATGCAGACGAGGCGGTATTAATTGGTGATGATATCGACAGTGATGTCGGGGGTGCACAGCGTTTAGATATTTTTTCAGTACTCGTTAAGACAGGTAAATATCGAGCAGAATATCACGCCGAGTCAACCATAAAACCTGATTTGGTGATTGATAGTGTGGCTGATCTTGGACAATATATCGAAAATCTTTGACGTCTATTTTTGGATTGCGTGATTGGATTTGAATTTTTAAGTATAAAAAATGCAGTCCAAAAGGGAAATGGACTGCAAAATAAGGTAATCCGCCTGGAGAACAGACTACCTAAAACCAAACTGATATGTCTCAATTCATCATGTTTCAACTAAATAAACTGGGAGAAAATATTTAGCAGATTTAGGGTAATATTAGGGTTTTGCCTTGTTGTATATTATAGATGGGGCTATTTGTGCAAATTTCAAGCTCTAAATGTGTTTTTCATCACAAATACGGCGTAATGCGATTTAAATGTTGAATAAATTGGAAATTATGGTTTTGGAAATATGATGAGTGATTTGCAAGTAATTGAATTGGTTGAAGGCACAGGTAAGTCTGCGGTAAAAGGCGCACTTATAATTGCGCATTATACGGGTTGGCTTGCCGACGGCACAAAATTTGATTCATCGTATGATCGAGGACAACCGTTCCAGTGTGTGATTGGCACAGGGCGCGTCATTAAGGGATGGGATCAAGGTGTGCTCGGAACGGATGCTGGTGCTGGAAGAGTTGTTTCTGCGATGAAAGTTGGTGGCAAGCGTAAGTTGATTGTGCCTGCACATTTGGCGTATGGTGAACGTCAGATTGGTAAAATGATTCCGCCCAATTCAGATTTAACCTTTGAAATCGAATTGTTTGAGGTATTAACTCGAGATGATTAATTTAGTCTAATTAGTTGTCTATTGATCGATATTGTATATTTTAAAATGTATCCATGATAAAAGGAATTTCTTATGAAATCTCGAGCTGCTATTGCATTCGCTGCTGGAGAGCCCTTACAAATCGTTGAAATCGATGTCGCACCACCAAAAGCAGGCGAAGTGCTGATCAAGATCACGCATACTGACGTATGTCACACCAATGCATTTACCTTATCAGGTGATGATCCTGAATGGGTATTTCCTACGGTACTTGTACATGAGGGTTCAGGTATCGTGGTTGGGGACAATCGGTGATTATCTGTGTTGCAGGAGCAGGTCAGGAAATTTCAACACGTCCATTCCAATTGGTTACTGGACGAACGTGGAAAGGCACAGCATTTGGTGGAGTCAAAGGGCGTACGCAACTGCCAAAAATGGTTGAAGATGCAATGAAGGTGAAATTGAACTTGCACCTTTTGTCACGCATACCATGCCTCTGGAGCAAATCAATGAGGCATTTGACTTAATGCATGAAGGTAAATCTATTCGCAGTGTGTTGCATTTTTCAGAATAAATACGAAAGTGCTTGTCAAAGCTCTAAACTAGAGGTATGTTGTATCTAAGTTCCATTTATTTTGTTTGTTTGAGCACAGTATGTTAAAGCAACCGATGATTCAAAACGCATATTTTTATTTTTGGCAGTTTAAATAATTGCCTGAATGCGTTTGGGCGTCGGTTGCCCAACAAGTTAATACCTGAACGGCAACCCCGATCAGGTTTTTTTATGCGTGTTGCTCAGATTTAACAAGATTTTTTTTAAATGTTTTGGAGAAAGAAAATGTATTTAGTGAATGATTTTTATGCGAATAACTATTTAAAATTTGCAGGATTTAAGTTTGAGCGATTTACAGGTTATTGGCTCTACAACGGCATTCAACATCAAATACATCAACATTCATTACATTTAAAGAGTATAACGTCATGTCAAACCTTAACGCACAACTAAACATTCAACAATTAAACACCGATTCTAAAGTTACATCGCAAAGTACGGTTTTACCTTCTCCTTATGTTTTAAAGCAAACGTATGCTTTATCGCAAATTGCACAACAACAAATTACGCAACATCGCCAAGAGATTAAAAGTATTTTAAATGGTGATGACCCACGACTTTTGGTCATTGTTGGACCGTGTTCTATCCATGAACCACAAGCAATCCTTGAATATGCTCAGCGTCTTAAAACTCTTGCTGATCAGCATCAAAATTCCTTAAAAATCGTTATGCGCACTTACCTTGAAAAACCTCGTAGTACAGTAGGTTGGAAAGGTTATGTCTATGATCCAAGTCTAAAAGGGCAAAGCAATCTGACTGAGGGGTTACACCTGAGCCGTGAATTATTGGTACAAATTGCTGAAATGAATTTACCGATGGCGACCGAAGTGTTAAATCCGATGTTGAGTCATTATTTTGATGATTTGTACAGTTGGGGAGCGATTGGTGCTCGAACCAGTGAATCACAGATTCATCGTGAGATCGCCAGTGATTTGCCGTATCCGTTAGGCTTTAAAAATGGTACAGATGGCAATGTTGATATTGCACTTGACGCGATGCAATCTGCGAGCAATCCACATCAATTCCTCGGTTTAAATGATCAAGGGCAATCGGCACTCATTGAAAGTATTGGTAATGATAGCTTGCAAGTGATTTTACGAGGGAGTCAGTACGGTACAAATTATGACTTAGCATCCGTTCAAGCGGTGCAACAGCGTATGCAAAAACGAAATATGCACGGTGCAATCATCATTGATTGTAGTCATGGCAATAGTCAAAAAAATCCAGATTTGCAACCGCAAGTTTTAAAAACTATTGCTGAGCAACTTGCTGAATCACAAATCAAAGGTGTGATGATCGAAAGCCATCTGCAACATGGCAAACAATCCATTGATGCAGAAGTTCTGCAATATGGTTGTTCGGTGACAGATGGTTGTATCGGTTGGGCTGAAACTGAATCTGCTTTGGCGGATTTGGCACTGCATGTAGCGAAATGCCAAAACCCAAAAGTTCAGATGACAGATCAGGCACGTCAAGAGCTGATTCAAACGCAGAAATTGGAATGTGTTTAAACTTTGCTTGTGCCCAGTTTAAACCCTTAACAGGTGCTCAATGAGCGCCTGATAATGAATCTGAATATCTTCTGCGAGAATGTCAAAGGTATTATCAAACTGCACCATTGAATAGCCTTCCTTCCAAAATGGGAAGGCGTCATTGAGGTCAGGTGTTACCACTGCATCTTCATGTATAATGCTCTGTGAGATCAAAGATAAAACTTGTGCTGTATTTGCACCATCAATGCTGAGGTAATCAATACCGTGCTGTTTGAGCAGACGAATACGATCTTTCTTAAAGCGGAGTTTGCGAGTTTGTCCTGAATGTAAATCTAAACGGATGCTAATCGCTCCGGCAAGATGTTGTTCAAAACTGGCATTCAACTCCACTAATGCCTTTTTATAACTCTCTTGACGTTGTGCTTTGTTACTGCGTTGCAAAAGTTGAGTCGACGATTTGGTGAGATCCATCTGTTGTAATTTTTCGAGTTTTTCTTTTTGTTGTTCTGATAAAGGTATGGTGGAATTTAACATGAAAATATACTCGAAAAATTTCAGGCATTATAACTTGCATGTGTTAGAAAGCTATTGTTAATTCTTGTCATAAAAAATGACCGCCTTTAGGCAGTCATTTTACTCAATTCAATTAAGGATTAAAATAATTTAAACTTGTTGAATCCCAGCAACTAACCAATCTTCTTGGCTATTTTCAGTTTTAACAAAGTGCCAAATCTCAGTAAATGGTTGCGGTAAGCTGTTTAGATCTTCACTCACTGTACCTGTAAAGCGTACACTGACTACATATTGACCATTTTCTGTGGCTTGCTCAACGACGTTTGCCGTTAAATTGCTAAATTCTGCAACGTCATGATTATTAGCAATTTCTTGGTGCATTTGCTGATACATGTCAGTCGTAAAATATTTGCGAATTTCATCAATATTACTACCACTATTCATTGCTTGAATATGGTTAAAGCGTTGACGTGCAAAACGTAAGAATGACGCAGGTTCAGTGCCATCAGGTAGGGCATTGCCACTATTCATGGTCGCACCAAATTGTGCACTTGGCGCAGTTTGTGTGTTTGTACCACCATTAAAAGGTTGACCAAAAATATTGGTATTACCTGATGGAGTGTTTTGTTTTTGGAAAGGGCTTTGAGTTGATGCAGATTGTGTGCGAGCTTGACCATTCCCATGATTATTCGGCGCATACGGATTAGGAGTGCCACCTGCAAAATGTTGCTTTTTTGCAGTGAACTTGCGGAATAAGAAGAAAGCAACGCCTGCGATCAAGATCAACCAAACCCAGCTAAAACCACTTTTTTCTTCTTCCTGTTGCGTTGGATTCGATTGGCGATCATCAGCCATGGCATTGGCAGCTACTGCACCAAGCGCAGCACCACCAACACCTGCTGCGACCATGCCACCCACATTTGAGCCACGACGCTGTGTCTGTTGATTGGCCGTGTTATTTTGTTGATAGCTGTTCTGACTACTATTGTTATAGCTTTGGCTTGAGCTTTGACGTTTCATACCATAGCTTTTACCGCCACCTGCACGTTTTGCTTCAGCAATCGGTACAGCGAGAAAACTGGTGAGGAGAAGAGCGAGTACGGCACTTTGTGCTTTATTTTGCATAGTATGCAATTTCCATATTAAAAAAATCTGTTAGATGAATAATGCGGTAATTTTGACAAAATTCAAGTGAAAAGCTGTGACAAGACATTAAAAAATGCATGTATTTAATGATCCATGACTTGTGAAAATTTGCGTTGAAATTTAGCTTTCATCGGCAAGTTGCATGGCGGCATCTAAGGCTTCATGCAACCGTGCGACTGCAATCACATTTAACCCTTTAATCGCTTGCTGTGGTGCATTTCCACGAGGTACGATCACCGTTTTAAAGCCATGTTTTTGCGCTTCTTTTAAGCGCTCTTGACCATTCGGAACAGGGCGGATTTCCCCTGATAATCCAACCTCACCAAACACTGCCAAATGCTGTGGAAGCGCTTTACCACGTAAGCTCGATGCGCAGGCGAGTAGTACTGCCAAGTCTGAACCAGTTTCAGTAATTTTTAAACCACCGACAATATTGACATACACATCTTGCCCAACCATTTGCACGCCACCATGACGGTGCATGACTGCCAATAGCATAGACAAACGGTTTTGCTCCAAACCAAGTGCCACACGGCGAGGCTGTCCATGCGCATCATCGACTAAGGCTTGCACTTCAACCAGGAGTGGGCGAGTACCTTCACGACTGACCATCACGATTGAACCGGGGATTGCTTCGTCATAACGACTCAGGAAAATTGCCGATGGGTTGGCGACTTCTTTTAAGCCCTTATCGGTCATGCCAAAAACACCAAGCTCATTAACTGCACCAAAACGGTTTTTGACTGCACGGATCATGCGATAGCGTGAGTCTGATTGCCCCTCAAAATAGAGCACGCAATCCACCATATGCTCAAGTACACGAGGTCCTGCCAGCGAACCTTCTTTCGTCACATGACCGACGATAAATAGCGATGTGCCTGTATGTTTGGCAAAACGAGTGAGAATCGCAGCCGACTCGCGAATCTGCGATACGCCACCTGGTGCGGATTGAATGGTTTCGGTAAATAGCGTTTGAATCGAATCAAGCACAGCCATCTGTGGGCGTTCTTGGACGAGTACTTCACAGATACGTTCTACACACGTTTCAGCCATGACTTTGAGTGAATTCATGGGTAAATCTAAACGCTTGGCACGCAAGGCAACTTGCGATAAAGATTCTTCACCTGTAATATACAGCGCAGACTGTTGTCCTGCCATATAGGTCGCAGTTTGCAGGAGAATGGTGGATTTACCGATACCAGGATCACCACCGATCAGTACCACTGAACCTGTAACTAGACCGCCACCGAGTACACGGTCAAACTCACCGATACCTGTGGTGGTGCGAGATTCATGGCTGACTTGTACTTGATCAAGTGTGGTAACACTGGAGCTTTGTCCTGCATAGCCACCTGTTTTAATGCCTGATTTGCCACGATGTGCCGTGGTTGATTCGAGCGTGGTTTCGATTAAACTGTTCCACTCGCCACAATCAGAACATTGTCCTGCCCATTTTGGGTGATCGGTACCACAATGCTCACAGCGATAGACAGTCTTGGCTTTACTCATAAGAAAAATCAGAAATTATTAAAATTGAATTTGTATTGATTATAAGGAGAATTGCTTAGCTTGCCAAAGTATATATGCATTGGAAAATTATATGCGACAGATTTAGTCGTGAATAGATTTATAGAATACAAAAACCTGCTGGACGAATCCAACAGGTTTTTAATTTTTCAACTTTAAAAAAGCCTAATTTAAAAACTTAGTACAACTCACCAGACTTACGTTTTGCAATAAAGTCTTTGGTTTGTTTCACTACGATGCCCGATAACAAGAGCAGGGCGATCAAGTTTGGTGCAGCCATTAGACCGTTGAATGTATCCGCCATCAGCCATACAAGATCAAGTGTCGCAACCGTACCAATAAAGATCGACGCAATATAGATCAAACGGTATGGTAGAACGAACTTCTCACCGAGTAGGTAGGTCGCACATTTCTCACCGTAGTAGCACCAACCGAGAATGGTTGAGTAAGCGAAGAAGATAATGCCGAAAGTCACAATCCAACCACCAATGCCTGGTAACAGCTGACTAAAGGAATCCGTAGTCAATACCGCACCCGTTTTTTCCATAAAGCTACTGTCATTGATCATGAATGCCATCGTGAGCACCAAACCAGTGATTGTACATACGATGATTGTGTCAATGAATGTACCTGTCATCGAGACAAGACCTTGACGTACTGGGTGATCAGTTTTGGCAGCAGCAGCAGCGATTGGCGCAGAACCCATACCTGCTTCGTTTGAGAATACACCGCGAGCCACACCGTAACGAATCACAGCACCAATCGCACCACCTGCAACCGCCTGACCAGTAAACGCATCGCTAAAGATCAATTTAAATGCAGGGATGATTAAATCGGCATGCATCACGATAATGGTTAAACCACCGAAGACATAAATGATCGCCATAAATGGCACAATAAATGTTGATGCTTTGGCGATGGATTTAATCCCGCCCAAGATCACTAATGCAGAAAGAATCGTAATCACCACACCAACAATCCATGTTTGTGTACCAAAGCTATTTTCAACTGCGAGCGCAACTGTGTTGGATTGTACAGAGCTACCGATACCGAACGATGCAAGTGTTCCGAATAAAGCGAACAAAATAGCAAGCCATTTCCATTTCAGACCTTTTTCGATGTAGTACATCGGACCGCCTGACATTTCACCTTTTTCATTTTGCACACGGAATTTCACCGCCAATACACCTTCGGCATATTTGGTTGCCATACCGAATAGCGCAGTGAGCCACATCCAAAATACCGCACCTGGACCACCGAGTGCACAGGCAGTTGCAACACCTGCGATATTACCTGTACCAATGGTTGCAGCCAGTGCAGTCATTAACGCGCCAAACTGTGAAATATCACCTTTTGCTGATTTTGCACGTTCATGCTTACCGAATACTTGCTTGAATGCGAGTGGTAATAATCGAATTTGTAAAAAGACCAATCTTAAGGTGAGGTAGATACCTGTACCGACCAACAGCATCAGCATTGGTGGGCCCCAAACGAAGTCACTCAAGACTTTGAACAAGCTTTGTAATTCTTCCATATGATGCTTCTTTTTTCTCTGAAAACCGATTTAGCATATTGAGTTATTTGTTGACAAGCAAGTGACATGCCATGACTTTTGTTTGAAGTGCTCAAATTTTCGGAAAAATGACATGGGTTTTTCTATTTTTTAATCAGTTTGTTGTTCGGCAAGCAGATGCTAAATCACGCTATATTTATCAGGTATTTTCAAGCTATACTTTGGGCAATAATTTTTTAAGCGATTTAAATGATGCAATTGATCAAAATCAGTTTAATTTCATTGGTTTCAGCATTGATATTCAGTCAATTGACTGCATGCGGTCAATCTGGACAGCTCATGTTGCCATCTGATCCAAATATGGATAAGCGTTCGAACTATATTTTGTATAAACAAAACAAATTAGATGCAGAACATTCGCAAGCGAAGTCTGCTAACGCTGAACAAGATGCAATAGATCAGACGAAAAAGTAATTTACTTTGAGTCATGATAATCATTGAAGTTAATTTTTTTGAAAGAATTGTATTTTAAGGATTTTTAAATGAGTTTTACCCGTCATGCTGGTGTGCTTCACGCCGAGCAATGTTCACTGGAAGATTTGGCAAACCAATATGCCACGCCGCTCTATGTCTATTCAAAATCGGCTTTGACTAAACATTATCAAGATTTAGATCAAGCCTTTGGCTTTATTGATCATCAGATTTGCTTTGCGGTGAAATCCAATTCTAATATTGCAGTGCTTAATGTTTTGGCAAAACTTGGTGCAGGCTTTGATATCGTCACAGGTGGAGAGTTAGCTCGTGTCTTGGCGGCTGGCGGTGATCCTGCAAAAATCGTGTTTTCGGGATTGGGTAAATCAGAAGCTGATATTGAAAAAGCATTAGAAGTGGGCATTGCGTGTTTTAATGTTGAGTCTTATGCAGAACTCGATCGCATTGAAAAAGTCGCATCTCGAGTAGGAAAAAAAGCACCTATTTCCCTACGTGTCAATCCTGATGTCGATGCCAATACCCATCCGTATATTTCGACAGGGCTGAAAGAAAATAAATTTGGTATTCCAAGTGATAGCGTCTATGCAACCTATCAATATGCGGCGAGTTTATCGCATCTGAATATTGTCGGTATTGATTGTCATATCGGTTCACAGCTTACCGAAACTCAACCATTTGTTGATGCGCTAGATCGTGTCATTGAAATGATTACACAGCTTAAATCGCTCGGTATCAACATCAAGCATATTGATATTGGTGGCGGTTTGGGTGTGGTTTATAAAGATGAAACGCCACCAAGCTTTGCGGAATATGCCAATGCTATGCGTCCAAAACTGGAACAGCTTGGGCTAAAAGTTTATATGGAGCCAGGGCGTAGTATCAGTGCCAATGCAGGCGTGTTGCTGACCAAAGTTGATTTACTCAAACCAACCAATCATCGCAATTTTGCCATTGTCGATGCAGCGATGAATGATTTAATTCGTCCGTCATTGTATGAAGCATGGATGAACATTGAATCCGTGACTCCACATAAGAGTGTAGAAAGAAAGTCATGGGATATCGTTGGTGCAATCTGCGAAACAGGTGATTTTCTTGGGAAAGATCGTGCGCTTGCTTTGCAAGAAAATGATATCTTGGCAATGCAAGGTGCAGGAGCGTATGGCTTTGTGATGAGTTCGAATTACAATAGTCGTGGGCGAGCTGCAGAAGTAATGGTCGATGGCGAGCAGTCTTATTTAATTCGTGAGCGTGAAAGCATCGAATCATTATGGGCGAATGAGCGACTTTTACCTGAACAAGTCACTAAATCTGATATTTAAACAAAGTCAAAGGAGTAATGCATGATTTTACAATACAGCAAAATGCATGGTCTAGGTAATGACTTTGTGGTGATTGACTTGGTGCGTCAACGTGCTTATTTGGATACCTTGACGATTCAACGCATGGCAGATCGTCATTTTGGGATTGGTTTTGATCAATTGCTGATTGTTGAGCCACCAGAAGATCCAACAGCGGATTTCAAATATCGAATTTTTAATAGTGATGGCTCGGAAGTTGAGCAGTGTGGTAATGGTGTACGTTGTTTCGCTCGCTTTGTCTATGAACAGCAACTGACTTATAAAACCAAAATCCGTGTGCAAACCAAGTCAGGTATTGTCGAGCCTGAACTCGGTGCGAATGGTTGGGTACGCGTCAATATGGGACAGCCAAAGTTCTTACCTGAACAAATCCCATTTCAAGCGGAACAAGCGCAAGATCTCTATTCACTCCAACTGAAAGATGCAGAAATCAGCATTGATGTGGTGAATATGGGTAATCCGCATGCAGTGACTTTGGTGGATGATGTCTTGACCGCAGATGTCGCAACGATCGGTCCACAGATTGAGTCACATGAGCGTTTTCCTGAGCGTGTCAACGCAGGCTTCTTACAAGTAATTTCACGTAATAAAGCACGTCTTCGTGTCTATGAACGTGGCGTTGGTGAAACGCTCGCCTGTGGTACAGGTGCATGTGCCGCAGTAGTTAGCGGTATTCGTCGTGGATTGCTCGACAGTAATGTCGATATTGAACTGGCAGGTGGCATGCTCAATATTGCATGGACTGAGGGTGAACCTGTATGGATGACAGGACCGACGGCGACTGTCTATGAAGGCCGTTTTGATTTGCGTTATTTTCAAAGTTAAATTTTCAGGTTAAGTATTTATCCAAAGGACGAAGGATAAAAGCAGATGACAAATCAAACATCTAATCAGCATTCGCATAAAGACTATCTTTATGCGTGGTTAGATGTTTTATCCGTTCAACAACATTCCCAAAATACCATCGAAGCGTATCATCGTGATGTGCAAAGTTTTCTGCAATATTGCCTTGAGCAGCAGATTCAGATTCAAGATGTTGAACTATCTGATCTACGGCAATATTTGAGCTTTTGTGTAGAACAGAAGAATTGGTCGAATCAAAGCATGCAACGTGCTTTATCTGCGATTCGTCAGTTTATGCAATGGCTACAGAATCAAGGCATACACGATAATGCACAAATACAAGACTTCAAAATCAAACGTCAGCCTCGACCACTTCCAGGCATGCTATCTCCTGAAAACATTCAGCAATTGCTTGATCAGCCTGCACCAAGCGCTGAAAATCAACAATGGCTGTGGGCTCGTGATAAGGCGATGCTCGAACTACTTTACTCGAGTGGCTTGCGTCTACATGAGTTGGTTGAATTAAAGCTGAATGATATTGCATGGTCAGAGCAATTGATTCGAGTGATAGGTAAGGGCAACAAAACCCGAGTGATTCCTTTTGGGCAAAAAGCCGAACAGGCTTTAAAACAATGGTTGACTATACGATTGCAAAAGCCAGTCGATCATCATTTTGTCTTTATCTCACAGAATGGTCAGCAAATTTCTGATCGTCAGGTGCAAAATCGAGTCAAACAACAAGCGCAACGTGCAGGACTGAGTGCTGATTTGCATCCGCATTTATTACGACATTGTTTTGCTAGTCATATGCTTTCGGCAAGTGGTGATCTACGTGCGGTGCAAGAGATGCTCGGACACAGTAACTTGAGTACCACGCAAGTCTATACGCATCTTGATTTTGAGCATTTAGCGAAGATTTATGATCAATCACATCCGAGAGCAAAAAAATAAGCTATTGAATGATGTGAAATGGCTAAATAATCATCATTCGCAACTTTATGCTGTGACGCTTTGGTCATGCTATGTTTATGAATTTTAGTCAAAAACTTTATTTATAAAAGTGATAGATATAAGTTCTTTGGTTATATTTAAGGATTTATTTTTTCACATTAAAAATTTGGTTTGAATTGCATAGCTTATTGTATTTAAAGGTAATTATATCCAAGAAATGACCTTTTTTACCATTAAAAATGAACAATCATAAATATAAGCAGATCAGACAATTGGTATTTGCGGCCCAAATTATTCACATTAGGCAATAATATTTGGTCAAGCTGATCCATTATCATGCCGTCAAAATGGTCAATTGGGTGATGTTTTTTACGACTTTTTACATCAACGCCTTGATTGTGACTTGACCGTGACACCCAATGCAATGCAAGATAAGGCACGATAATTTTAAGCAAAGTGGTTTGCAGTGCAAAACGCACGATTGTTAAACACTTTATAAACTCTCATCTGAAAGAGCCGAGGAATTACATGAAGGCACTTGTTGCTGTAAAACGTGTGGTAGATGCCAACGTGAAAGTACGCGTAAAAGCGGACAATAGCGGTGTTGATTTGACCAATGTTAAAATGTCAATCAATCCATTCTGTGAAATCGCTGTTGAAGAAGCAGTACGCTTGAAAGAAAAAGGTACAGTTTCTGAAATCGTTGTGGTTTCAATCGGTCCTAAAGAAGCACAAGAGCAAATCCGTTCGGCAATGGCACTTGGTGCAGACCGTGGTATCTTGGTAGAAACTACTGATGACATCGGTGCTTTAGAAGTTGCTAAAACTTTGAAAGCTGTTGTAGATGCTGAAAAACCTGAATTGATTCTTTTGGGTAAACAAGCCATTGATGACGACTCTAACCAAGTTGGTCAGATGCTTGGCGCTTTGCTTGGCGCAGGTCAAGGTACTTTCGCTTCAGAAGTGAAAGTGGACGGTGGAAAAGTTCAAGTTACTCGTGAAATCGACGGTGGTCTACAAACTGTTGAATTGCAACTTCCAGCAATCATCACGACTGACTTACGTTTGAACGAGCCACGTTATGCTGCTTTGCCTAACATCATGAAAGCACGTAAAAAACCGCTTGAAACTAAAACGCTTGCAGATTACGGCGTAACTGCGGGTACAAACCTTAAAACAGTTAAGGTTGAACCACCTGCAGAGCGTAAAGCTGGCGTACAAGTGAAGTCTGTTGACGAACTTGTAGAAAAATTGAAAAACGAAGCAAAAGTAATCTAATACAGAGGGATAAAAAATCATGAGTATTTTAGTTCTTGCTGATCACAATAACGAAACACTTAACGGTGCGACTTTAAACGTTGTTGCTGCAGCTCAAAAAATCGGTGGTGATATCACTGTATTGGTCGCGGGTTCTGGTGCGCAAGCTGTTGCTGATGCAGCTGCTAAAGTTGCAGGTGTGAGCAAAGTTTTGCTGGCTGACAATGCTGCGTATGCAAACCAATTGGCCGAAAACGTTGCGGCTTTGGTTGCTGAAGTTGTAAAAGGTGGCTACATGCACGTTCTTGCTGCTTCAACGACGACTGGTAAAAACATCTTGCCACGTGTCGCTGCGCTTCTAGACGTAAGTATGATCACTGACATCATCGCTGTAGAATCTGCTACGACGTTCAAACGTCCAATCTATGCAGGTAATGCGATCGCAACTGTTGAATCTTCTGAATCAATCGTTGTGGGTACAGTACGTGGTACAGCATTTGATGCTGTAGCAGCGGAAGGCGGTTCAGCGTCTGTTGAAGCAGTCAGCGAAGTAAAAGATGCTGGTATTTCGACGTTTGTATCTGAAGAAATCGTGAAACTTGATCGTCCAGAATTGACATCTGCTCGCATCGTTGTCTCTGGTGGTCGTGGTGTAGGTTCTGGTGAAAACTATCACAAAGTCCTTGATCCACTTGCAGATAAACTTGGCGCAGCGCAAGGTGCATCTCGTGCAGCAGTCGATGCTGGCTTTGTACCAAACGACTTCCAAGTTGGTCAAACGGGTAAAATCGTTGCGCCTGACCTATATATGGCGATCGGTATCTCTGGTGCAATTCAGCACTTGGCAGGTATGAAAGATTCTAAAGTGATCGTTGCGATCAATAAAGATGAAGAAGCGCCAATTAACAGTGTTGCAGACTACTGGTTAGTTGCAGACTTGAATACAGCTGTTCCTGAGTTGGTTTCTAAACTTTAATGTTTAAGTAATTTGACATCTGTTTTAAAAAACGCTCTAAGGAAACTTGGGGCGTTTTTTTTATGTATATTGTCCCGTCCTGAAATAAGTTTACACCTTAAGAGACTTATTTTATGGAACATAAACGAGAACAACGAGTTAAACGTACACAACGTGACTATAGCTTTG
>LUOR01000043.1 GCA_001626925.1 Moraxellaceae bacterium REDSEA-S32_B1 | reverse complement strand
AAAACTCTAGTAGCTTCCTTTGAGTTTTTTTACTTAATTTACATCGTGTTATCTTCATAAATGTAGATTATCATAGTGCTAATCTACTACAGCCCCAAATTTAAAATGAACACACTATGATAACGACTAAAATATGCTGATGCAAAATAGAATACTCTTGAAAATGATCATAAATAAGCCGTTACTAAGTTGATTTCAGGTCACTTTTTAAAACAAACAGAATCGAATCTATACAAAACTTTGCTTTTTTATGAACTGTTTTTTGTTAATTTAAAACAACATATTCACTCAAATAAGGAAAACTCAATGTCACATTTTGCGCATAAACCGAATTACTTTTTCTTATCACATACTTTGGTCGGTTTCTTAACCAATAAAATTCAACAAGCTGGGGAACTGAGTGAGCTAACGATTGATCTTAAAGATATTTTTAGCTTATTCAATCAAGACCTTGCGTCAACGACGAGTAATCTTGAAGGCATTATCAATATCGCCGACAATTATCACGTTGGCACAGAAAGCCCTGAATATCGCTTAATTTCAAGCTATAAAATATATGCCGATAGTAATCGTGTGACTTTTAATTTTAGCCCGAAAGCTGTGCAAGCATTGCAACAAGGTCAAGCGCTGATTGCACCTGATGCGAATAATTATGAATGATTCAATTCTCATCGCTTCTTTAGTATTGTTTCGCATGTGATTGCAATAAAAAGTGAGTGGGAGCAAATGCTCCCATTGACTATTTTCCACAGGTTATATTTTAGAATAGGTTTATAATTTTTCACTCGCTTCAAGAAATAGAAAAGATGAATAACGCTTCGAATATTTTACAATCCATCCAAACGCTTTGGCAAAAACTTCAAGACACACAACCTTTGGTGCATTGCATCACCAACAGTGTGGCAAATAACTTCGTCGCCAATGTCTGCCTTGCGATCAAAGCATCCCCTGCGATGATTGATAATAAGCAAGAAGCAGGAAACTTTGCTCGGATTGCCAGTGCATTAAGCATCAATACTGGTACACCAACACCTGAGCAAGCTTTAGCCATGCAATACGCAGCGCAAAGTGCCAATGCCGAGCATACGTCTTGGGTACTTGATCCTGTTGGTTATAGCGAAATCTTGGCGTGGCGCAGTCAGATCGTCGATGATTTATTGAAATATCACCCTACGATTATTCGTGGCAATGCTTCAGAGATTGCAACTTTAGCAGGCGCTCAAAGTTCCAGCAAAGGCGTGGATAGCACCCTTGATTCTAAACAAGTGATTGATCAAGCACAGCAACTCTTAGGAACTTGTGATTGTGTCGCAATCTCAGGAAAGACTGATTATATTCTGTCTAAAGCACTTGGCATCCTTGCCATTACAGGTGGCTCAAACCTACAACCCAAAGTAACTGCAATGGGTTGTGCGCTTGGCGCAGTATGCGCAGCCTATCTTGGTGTAATGGAAGAAGATCAATCACCTGTTTTGGCGGCGATTGCAGCACATGTGCATTTCGCTGTAGCTGCACAAATTGCTGAGAAAAAAATGATTGCACAAAACGCAGGTATTGGCTCATTTCAAATATTCTTTTTAGATGCTTTATTTCAGATCACGGCAGATGATTTTGAAAAAGTTGAAATCAATCAGATTGCCAAATAAGCTTTGAGTCATCACGCTTTAAAAACTCAAAAATAAGGACTATCGAAATAGCCCTGATTTTGGATTCATTAAACAATCGTTTTTATCCGAAGCGACCTGTAATGTAGGCTTCAGTCAACTGATGATCAGGTTGCGTAAAGACTTTCTCAGTCGAGTTCACTTCGATCAAATCACCCAAGTGGAAATACGCTGTACGATTCGATACACGTGCTGCTTGTTGCATTGAGTGAGTCACGATCGCAATAGTGTACTGCGTAGAAAGTTCAGAGATTAACTCTTCAACTTTTGCAGTTGCTATCGGGTCAAGCGCAGAACATGGCTCATCCATCAAGATCACTTCAGGGCTCACAGCAATGGTACGTGCAATACATAGACGTTGTTGCTGACCACCAGAAAGACCTGTACCTGGTTGGTTCAAACGGTCTTTCACTTCTTCCCAAAGACCTGCTTTACGCAAGCTATTCTCAACGATTTCTTCAAGATCATATTTGCTCTTTGCCAAACCGTGAAGCTTTGGACCATAGGCAACATTGTCAAAAATCGACTTTGGGAATGGGTTTGGTTTTTGGAACACCATACCGACTTGCGCACGAAGCAAGACCACGTCAAGGTTTTGGTCATAGATATCACGACCATCCATGTTAACTTGACCTGTTACTCGGCAGATATCAATGGTGTCATTCATACGGTTTAAGGTACGAAGGAAAGTTGATTTACCACAGCCAGATGGTCCGATAAATGAAATCACTTCATTTTGGTAAATATCTAGATCAATCCCTTTGATTGCCTCAGTTTCACCATAATAAACATGGACATCTTTGGTGCTGATTTTCACTTCAGCATTTTGACGTTGTTGTTCATCTTTATTTTTTACATCAAACTTTGCATTTTCACGTGGGTGTTGTGCTGGGGTTTGATCGTCATGAGTCTGTGAGGTGCTTGGATTGTTCACTTTGATATCCTGTGTATCCACATTTTTAACTTCAGTTGTTAGCATCATTTTTCTCCAATTACCAACGAACTTCAAACTTTTTACGTAACCAAATGGCTAAGCTGTTTAGACCGATCATCAATGCAAGTAGTACGATAATCGCCGCAGCGGTACGCCCTTCAAAGAAGTTACGCATTTCATTGCCTTGCCATAGATAAATCTGAACTGGTAAGGCAGTCGCTTGATCCATTGGTGTAGAAGGAATACTGGCAACGAATGCACTCATTCCGATCAATAGTAATGGTGCTGTCTCACCGAGGGCTTGTGCCACACCAATAATTGCACCTGTCAAAATACCTGGTAGTGCTAGTGGCAAAACGTGATGGAAGACGCTTTGCACTTTTGAAGCACCCAAACCCAGTGCCGCTTGGCGAATTGAAGGTGGAACAGCTTTTAATGATGCGCGCGTGGTGATAATCACCGTCGGCAAGGTCATCAAGCTTAACACTAAACCACCGACTAATGGTGCAGATAATGGCAAATGGAACCAGTTAATAAAAATCGCCGCACCAAGCAAACCAAATACAATCGAAGGCACTGCAGCAAGGTTGTTAATATTGACTTCAATGATGTCCGTAAGCCAGTTTTGTTTTGCGAACTCTTCAAGGTAGATCGCACTCGCTACACCGATTGGGATCGAGATAAAGATCACGATCAGCATCATAAATAATGAACCCATGAATGCACCTGCCAAACCACTCAACTCTGGCGCACTTCGTGAATCAGGATTAGTAAAGAGGTTGGTATTAAAACCATTATAGATAATGCCTTCATTTTTCAGCTGATCTGCAAGCTGACGAACTTCAGGGCTGAGCTGTTGTTGCTCATCAGGTAGACTACGGTCAATCTTGCCTGTTACCCAGACATCGACATTCGCAGAAGTCAAGAATTTCAACTCTTGGCGTTGACCAATCAAACTCTGATCTGCAAGTACCATATCACGAAGTCGATAGCCTTCTGAGCTACTGAAAATAGCGACTAAATCATCACGGCGACTTTCAAGCTCAGGATTTTTAGCGATCACGCTATTGACCAATAAGCTATCCCAATCGACCATGGCAAACTCGCCTTGCCAGTTCATGAATCGTTCTTCAAATGCCGCAGGTGTTTCACCTGATTGAGGTACTGGTTTCGGACTAACATTGATCACAGTTGGATCAAAGAAGATTTCAGTTTGCATCGTTGACTGCCAAAAAGCAGGCAAACCACGGCTTAAAATACTAGCGAATAACAGCACAACGAAGAACAAACCAATCAACACAGCCGTAAAGCCCATTGATTTAAATGCTTTTTCTTTACGATGGCGTTTCGCCAACGAGCCTTCAATGCGCTTACGACGCTCTGCTTGCTCTGCGGCAGCTTTTTGCGGATCAAACTCTGGGTACTGATCCACTGGCGGATTATTTGATGTACTCATTCGTATTGCTCACGATATTTGCGCACGATATACAGTGCAATGATATTTAGACCTAGAGTGATCACGAAAAGGGTTAGACCCAATGCAAACGCCACCAAAGATTGCGGACTTGCAAAGTCTGTATCACCAGTCAACTGATTGACAATAGTCACCGTCACTGTCGACACCGCTTGGAGTGGATTACCATGTAAGATCGGACTATTACCTGCTGCAAGTACCACGATCATGGTTTCACCAATCGCACGTGATGCGGCAAGCAAGAATGCACCAACTACACCCGGCAGTGCTGCTGGCATCACCACTTTCAAAATCGTTTCTGATTTGGTTGCACCAAGCCCTAACGAACCATCACGGAGCGAACGTGGTACTTGGGTGATAATGTCATCTGAGAGTGAGGATACAAAAGGAATGATCATAATCCCCATCACAAAACCTGCGGTTAATGCACTGGTCGCATTGATATTTAAACCAAAAGTGCTACCCACACTTTGGAAAAATGGACCAATGACCATCAACGCAAATACACCATACACAATGGTCGGAATCCCCGCCAAAATCTCAACTATCGGTTTTACGATCGCACGAAAACGAGGCTTGGCATATTCAGCCAAATAAATCGCAGTCATCAGACCCACTGGTACAGCTACAAGCAAAGCAATGATACTGACCATGATCGTTCCCCAAAGTAGCGGCAACAAACCATAACTACCTTCGGCAGAACCAGTGGTACTAAATCCTGGATTCCACTCTGTACCCAAGAAAAAATCAACTGGACTGACATAGTCAAAGAAATTCAATGCTTCTGACAACATCGACATGACAATGCCGACAGTAGTCAAAATCGCAATACCTGAACACAATGCCAAAGCGATAGAAATGGTTTTTTCAACTTGGTTACGTGCACGGTATTGTTGGGAGATACGTTGGCGAGCATACGCCAAACCAAATAAAGCAACAGAAATCACAACAGCAAACTTAGCGATCAACCCAACTGTTTGATAGTTTCTTAATTTTTCCGCAGCGGCAACTTCATAAGCTTGTGCTGTATCGGTGACGCCAAAGCCCGATGCAATCGACTGAATACGACGCATAATCACATCTAACTCTGTGCCAGACAGACTGCTTAATACTTGCGGCGGAATCTCCCCCATTGCAACATGGCGCAAAATAGAAGGTTCTGCAAAATTCCAAACAAACAACAATAACGCTGCAGGGATACCACACCACAATGCGACGAGTGTCCCATAGTAGCCCGGACGAGAGTGCAACATTGCTGAGTTGTTCCCCTTACCAGCAATCGATCGACTACGTGTCAAACCGATCTGATAGGCAACTGCGATAATCGCTAGCAAAATGCCAACCAGTAATAAATTCATGGAGACTCCAAGTATGCTGTTTTATGGGTTAAACCCACAATTCATAATACAAATTCATTTACTTTTTAATAGACAAAAAAGCCGATGACAGAGTGTTCCATCATCAGCTTCCTTGCTGAAAGACTTATTTTACTGTTTTACCAGCTTTGAAGTCTGCCAAGATTTTGCTACGCTCAGAAGAGCTTAGTGGAATCAAACCAGCATTTACGAGCTTAGAATTTGGACCAGATACTTTCGGGCTCACGAAGAACTCAACGTATTGAGGCAAACCTTTGATTGCTTGAAGGTGCTCACCTTTTACATAGAAGTAAAGTGGGCGAGATACAGGATATTTACCACTGATTACAGTTGCTTCAGAAGGCGTAACGCCATTTACAGTTGCAACACGTAGACGGTCACGGTTTTGATCATAGAAGCTCAAACCAAATACACCCACCGCACTTGGAGAAGTTTTCAAACGAGCAAGCGTTTCTGTGTAGTCACCAGCGATTTCAACAACACGACCGTCTTTACGGAATGTTGAACACGCTTTCTCACGTGCATCTTTGTCTAGGTTTTTGAAGTATGTATATGCTTCACAGCCTGCTGTAACCATTTTTTCTTGGAAAACTTCACGCGTACCGTGGTTAGACGCAGGAATTACCAATGTGATTGGTTCATTAGGTAATGCTTTGTCGATTTGATTCCAACGTGTATATGGGTTTGCAATCAACTTACCTTTTGCAGGCATTTTTTCAGCTAAAGCAGCGAATACGTGATACGGCTTCAATTTGAATGCTGCTTTATTTGAGTTAGACGCAAATACGATACCGTCGTAACCAATTTTGATCTCTTGGATTTTGTTTACACCAGCTTTATTACAGCTTTTGATTTCGCTGTCTTTGATTTTACGTGAAGAATTTGCGATGTCGATCGTGCTGTCGCCAACACCTTGACAGAATTGACGCAAACCGCCTGAACTACCGCCTGAACCGACAACAGGTGTTTTGTATTGTGGGAATGTATTACCAAACTCTTCTGCAACGATACTTGCAAATGGCAATACAGTTGATGAACCAGCGATTTGGATGGTGTCACGTGCAGCGTTAGCAGCTGTCATTGTTGAAGCAACAGCGATTGCTAGACCGATTTTTTGAGTTAAGCGCATTCTTATCTCTCTTTATACGTTGAGGGTTTAAAAAGCTATATTTGAGGAGTTAGCTTCTTGTGTAGCGTTATTGTGAAATTTAAATATGACAGTAAAGTGACAACCACATGACTATTTTGTTAATTCCTTTATTTTTAATGAATTATTCCATTTTTTATGTTCAATATTTTCATGTTTTAAAATAGAAAAGAGCCTAGTTTAGGCTCTTTTCATTTCATCTTGATGTCATTAAATTCTGTTAAGAAACTTGTTTAATCACATCAATTATAGATGGCTTACAATTCCTTACTGCGGTGTCACACAGAATCTTACTGTACCACTGCTTGCAGGCGTTAAGTTACCCGTCAATTGCCATAGTAAAGCCTCTCCTGTACGTGTTGCATCACAGCTATTGCCACTTGGTGTCGACTGACAAGAGATGCTACCAAAAGTCGTTCCTGTTGGCACTGAATCTTTGACTTTGACATTTTGAAGATTCTTCACGCTATTGTTCTTATACGTGATTTCATATTCTAGTTTATCCAATGTAGTCGCTTCGTTGACTGTGCTAAATACAGCTGTATCTGCGGCAGTCGATGGACATGATGCAACTTTACGCACTTTTTTGGTCAGCTCAAGCCCTGCACTACCTACGAGCGTAGTATCTTGTCGAGTATTCGATGCACCACTTATAGTTTGTGCAGGATTACTCAATGTCACATTGTAACTCGCCTCAAGCTGTGCATTGTGCTGTGCGCCTGCATAGATATTGGGTGGTCCTTTATTAGTCACTGCAATCGTATAGGTAACTTCATCACCTGTATAAGTTGCCGTTAATCCATCAGATTTTGTGATTTCCAAATCAGCTGCTGGAAGAATTATTAAATTCACAGAGCAACTATTATTTGTGGTGTCAGTATCATTTATACCACTTTGCGTGGAAATCGTTGCCGTATTGGTATACGATCCTTGCGTAGCTAAGAAAGGAGCATTTGCTCGAATCACCACTGTACAAGTTGCACCAACTTGACCACTAAAAGTACCAGTGACGGTATTACTTCCTGTTGGATTTTCAGTTGCAGTACAAGCCGTTGCACCTCCTCCGCCTGTTTGACTTACAATCGAAATAAAGGTAAATGTGGAAGGTATAGCATCAGGAAAAGTCGCCCCAGTAACTGCTGTTGGACCATTAATAGTCATGACCAACTGATACTCAACAGTACTTCCAACTAAATGTAAAGGAACGATGCCGACAGGATCTCGCGTAAAAGTACCTGATGTACCTGCGCGTTGAGTTTTTGCAATACTCAGATCACTCAACGTCTGAATCACCGTCCTAGAAAAAAATACTCGGATTTAAAAGTCGGAGTCAGGTATTATGGCAATAACATGGTGTTGCACTTCAATTGCTAATCTAAGTATTAAAAAAGCCACTACTGAGTGGCTTTTTATTACAAAAAAAATTAGCTGTGTTATAAATTTGGATCTCTAAACGCCACTGTTTTTTGTGAAAGTTTCATCAAGCTCTCTTTGGCAGAATCAACCAAAGTTGGCATCATTGCTGTGGCAAGACTTGCAGCTTGCAAACCAAGCTTTTCACCCAATGTCGGTTTTTTACGAGTGTTCAAGACATAGACATCATGATGTTGGAGATGTTCCAGCAAATAAGCATCAGATGTTTGAATTTTATCGATCAATTTTAATTTCACCGCATCTTCACCATACCAGTGCTCACCAGTTGCCACGTCACTGACATTCAGTTGGCTACGATAGTTTTCGACAAAATGCTTAAATAAAGCATGAGTTTGCTCAAGTTCTTGTTCAAACTTGGCACGACCTTGCTCTGAGTTTTCACCAAATAAAGTCACAGTGCGCTTATATTCACCTGCGGTAAACACCTCATAATCAATATGATGTTCTTTTAACAGTTTATTAAAGTTTGGCAACTGTGCCACCACACCAATCGACCCTAAGATTGCAAAAGGTGCAGCGATAATTTCATTGGCAATACACGCCATCATATAGCCACCACTAGCAGCGACTTTATCCACGCAAATGGTCAGATGGAATCCTGCATCACGTAGGCGTACCAACTGTGCCGCAGCAAGACCATAGCCGTGTACTACACCGCCAGGACTTTCTAAGCGAAGTACCACACGATCTTTGCCTGCTTTAGCTGTGGCTAAAATCAAGGTAATTTCTTCACGTAGCTGTTCGACTGCACTGGCATTCATGTCGCCTTTGAAATCTAAAACAAAAATTTTCTGATTATTTTTCTTACGGGCTAAGGCTTCACGCTTGAGCTGTGCAGTGAGTTGCAAAAGCTCCAGTTTACCCAACGTCGATTGGGCGATTTTACGGCGTTGTTGTTCGATGCGTTGATTGAGATGGACAACTCGAAGCTCTGAAGGCAACTTTGGCAGATGAAATAACATAGATAGTCCAGTACATAAATGAAAATCAATATTGACTACACATTTATAAGGTCTATCCGTAGAAAATCAAGCCTATTTTTCAGAGAACTAAATATTCATAGCGTAGATAGCGATATGTGATAATATGTAACACGATTTAAACCTTTGAATTGTTGAGTAACGCCGTTGTTATTTCATCAAAACATGTCGCGTAACGGTTCCATTCAGAAGCTCTTGAAGCCTAGTTACTCGAAGCTTAGTCGCTTTAATCACAGTCGCTCTACTCAGAGTACGCTGTTTTACAGTGGCTTGTTATTGAGTTGTTTTGCGGTATGTTTACAAATTGCAGTTTTTCTGCAACCACTCCTCCCAGCGCAATATCAGATTTCACCTGTGTGTGAGACGATTAGCCGTGCGCTACTGTTGCATGACCATTCTGCCATTTCAAATATTTCAAACCATTTAAATCATCCCCATTCACATCAAGCGCATGCAATAGATCAGCATAACAATAGTACACATGATGCACACTCAATGTCATTACATGACGATCAACATCGCATGCAAATGGCTGATACAACTCAAGCCACTTCACAACACAGTAATCATCAACATGATGCAGGTCATCAATGTCAATACTGTACGGTCTATGCTAACTTAGTTTTACCACCAGAATTTGGCATTAAAGAAGTATTTGAGCGTGTGCAAGTACGCTTGTTGTTTCTTCAGCGCCAGTTTGCGCCGATTTATTTTTATTTACAGCGTTTATTTCTAATTCCTCAAGGGCGTGCCCCGCCACTATTCGCATAACGTTTAATTACTTCACTGCAAAATAATGCACATCACTTTGACTGGCTGATACACGCCAGTGCAAACATACGTGCCATGTTTTGCGATCGACTTTAAAAATTGTTTTGCGAATATTTTATGAAAAATTTTAAAACTCAACCTTTAGTGGTTGCGATGACTTTGGTCTGCTTATCAGCAGTTCAGCTCAGCTATGCAAATGCAGAAGCATTGGATACAGCAACTGACCAAGCGCACGACCATCCGCATGCCGATGCGCCAATTCAGCATTCTCCAGTTATGCTCTCTCCAATTGTGGTGACAGCGCAACAAGGCAATCAAGCCAATGGTTTGATCGTGGAAACCGATGCCAAGCAAACCATTCAGCCGATGCCTGCCTCGGACGGTGCTGCCTATTTGAATAGCATCATGGGCTTTAATAGCGTGAAAAATGGCGGAACCAATGGTGATGTGACCTTCCGTGGCATGTATGGCTCACGCATTAAAATGCTCACCGATGGTACGGAAAATCTCGGCGCTTGTCCAAACCGTATGGACGCACCTACAGCCTATATTTCTCCAGAAAGTTTTGACAAAATCACGGTGATTAAAGGCCCGCAAACCGTGCAATATGCCACGCCAGGTTCTGCAGCAACAGTATTGTTTGAGCGTGAAGCGCCGACTTTTGATCAGGACAAACCCTATCAAGGTGAAGCCAGCGTGATGATCGGCTCGTTTGGGCGTATAGATCACAATGTCGAAGCGGCAGTGGGCAATGATACAGTCTACGCTCGGCTCAATGCTAACCGTTCCAAATCTGATGATTATCAAGATGGTGATGGACAAACCATTCATTCCAATTGGGAGCGTTGGAGCAGTGACCTTGCGCTCGGTTGGACACCTGATGTAGACACTTGGCTAGAGCTTAAAGCAGGTGTGGGCGATGGCGAATCCGCTTTTGCGGGACGCACCATGGACGGCTCACAATTCAAACGAGAAAGTCTGGGCTTGCATGCTGAGCAACGCAACATTGGCGATGTAATTTCAAAGATTGAAACACAGGTTGATTATAGTTTTAATGATCATGTCATGGACAATTACAGCTTGCGTGATGCGTCGATGACCACCATGATGGGAATGAGCATGCCTAATGAAATGTCGATGCGGGTTACACGTCGCACATTGAATAGCCGTGTTGCCATGACTAGTGATTGGGATCAATTCAGCTTAATCACAGGGCTAGATTCACAGCGCAACACACATGCTGGCGATATGAAAAGTTCTGCCATGCCGTCGATGAATATGCCACTTGAAGAAGATTTGCGTTTTCAAAGCTACGGTGCATTTGGTGAGCTGAATTATCAAGTCAATCCACAAAATAAAGTAGTAACAGGTTTACGCTTTGATCAAGTCAAAGTCGATAGCGCCGAGAATGATCAAGTGCGTAAAGACACCCTGCCTAGCGCATTTATCCGACTAGAAAACAATCAAGACAATGGTTTGAATAGTTACATCGGCGTGGGTCATGTCGAGCGCAGTCCAGATTATTGGGAGCTGTATAGCACCTCAACCAGTTATGGGAATGGCACAACCGATAGGATGGGCAATAGCAGTTATCTGATGGTAGATAATCTTAACAAGCTAGAAACCGAAAAAACCACGCAACTCGATCTAGGTTTTGAACATCAATTAGGAAAATATCATTCTTGGGCATCGGCTTATGCAGGTGTGATTAATGACTTTATCTTAGTTCGTTATAGTGGTCATGGCGGTGGACATGGTAGCTCTCGCCCACTTGCTGAAAATATCGATGCAACCATTGCAGGCGGTGAACTTGGGGTTGGCTATAACTTTAGCGATCGTCTGCAAACCGACCTCAGTGCCATGTACGCATGGGGAGAAAATACCACGGACAATACGCCATTACCTCAAATCGCACCGCTTGAGGGACGTTTGAATCTACGCTATGTCACAGATAAATATAGTCTTGGACTGTTGTGGCGAGTGGTTGCTAAGCAAGATCGGATTAGCTTAAACGAAGGTAATATTGTTGGTTATGATCTGCAAGAAAGTGAAGCCTTTAATACGCTGTCACTGAATGCCAATTATCAAATCAATCCTGCGATCGGACTGGCATTCGGTATAGATAATGTCTTGGATGAGACCTATACTGAACACCTCAATAAAGCAGGTGCATCGGTTTTTGGCTATGCCAGCAATGAACAGTTTAATCAAACGGGGCGCAATTATTGGGCTCGTGTCAGCATGAAGTTTTAAGTGATTTTAATATTTTGAATGTTAAAGAAAGGAGCTCAACATGAGTGACGAATACACAAAATCAGACAAATCCATCTTTGGTTGGAAAGGTGTGATTATTGCGATTGTTTTTGCTGTGCTATTTTTAGGTTTCTTGTTCTTATCCATTTCGCAAGAACCTGACTACATGCCTAGCCAAAAGCGCAAACAAGCCGCTGAAGCTGCTGCACAACAAGCGGCAACTGATGCAAAAATGGCGAATGCAACCACGCTTGAATCAAACACTGAAATGGCAATGCCTGAGGCAAATAATACAGACGCTACCGCCACAGAGATGAATCATTCTGAGCAACATGCACATTAAATGATTTTATCAACATCAATAGAAATGCCAGCAATATGCTGGCATTTTCTCGTTTATACGGCGTGCTAGTACGAGTTATGCACTAAACGGATGGCGTAAAACAATGGTTTCCGCACGATCAGGTCCAGTCGATACAATATCAATCGGACATTCAATCAATTGCTCAATACGCTTCACATATGCCAAAGCATTTGCAGGCAATTGATTAACATCCGTCAAACCCACAGTCGACTCTGTCCAACCTGGCAGTGTTTCATAGATCGGCTTTAAACACTCGAATGAAATCGCATCCGAAGAACCTGCACAGCCCGAATCCGCTGGCTCATAGCCTACACAGATTTTAATTTCTTCTAATCCATCAAGTACATCCAGTTTAGTTAAGCAAATCCCTGACAATGAATTCACTTCAACCGAACGACGTAGAATCTCTGCATCAAACCAACCACAACGACGCTGACGACCAGTAGACGCACCAAACTCATGACCCACAGTACCCAAATGACGACCGATCTCATCACCTGTATCAGTCGCTGCATCATAATGTAGCTCTGTTGGGAAAGGCCCTGCACCGACACGCGTAGTATAGGCTTTGGTGATGCCCAATACATAATCAAGATGCAGTGGTCCCATACCAGAACCTGAACTCACCCCACCAGCAGTGGTATTGGAGCTAGTCACATACGGATAAGTACCATGATCCACATCGAGCAATGAACCTTGTGCACCTTCGAACATGATCGCCTTGCCCGCTTTGCGGTATTGATGCAAAGTTTCTGTTACATCCACCACTAATGGCAACAACACTTCACGCCATGCATTACAAAGCGCCAACACATCTTCAAGTGCAACCGCTTCAACGCCGTAGTATTGGGTCAATTGGAAATTATGGAATTCTAATAATTCTGACAATTGTTGCTCAAGCGCCGCACCACCACGAATCAAATCCGCGACACGTACCGCACGACGAGCGACTTTATCTTCATAGGCAGGACCGATACCACGACCTGTTGTACCAATTTTGGCATTACCACGCTTTTTCTCACGGGCTTGATCGAGTGCAATGTGATTCGGCAAGATCAATGGACAGTTTGGAGAAATACGTAGACGTTCTTTCACTGGAACACCTTCTTCTTCCAAGATCGCCATTTCTTTGATCAAGGCTTCAGGTGAAAGTACCACACCATTACCAATGAAGCACAACACATTATCACGCAAAATGCCTGATGGAATGAGGTGAAGTACGGTTTTCTTACCACCGACCACTAATGTGTGCCCTGCATTGTGACCGCCCTGATAGCGCACTACAGCAGCTGCTTGATCTGTGAGCAGGTCGACGATTTTACCTTTACCTTCGTCGCCCCATTGGGTACCGAGTACCACAACATTCTTGCCCATAATAGCCTCATTACATCATTAAAAATTGTCTTGAAAATGCACACTGCTCTATATTGTATTGAAACAATGGCGCATCACCCGAATTACTCAAACTATAAAAACATCAATCTTTTACAGGATTTTCACATAAGCTCGGTTAAATCGCTTGAACCTGCCAATCTGCATCTACTTTAACCAACTTGTGCGAAGCCTGTGGCACAGAATCAATCTGATCTTGACCCAGTAATTGCACCACTTGCTGACCTTTCGCACGCACTGATTCAATCGCTTGCAGTAAATCAGCATCACGCCCTGCAGGCGCAACCACGATCTCAATCGTGTGGAATTGATCCGCAACTAAACGGTATAAATCACAACTAAAACCTGTCGCTGCACGTGCTCGCCCGAAGTGCTCACCAATGCCGTCATAACGTCCACCTTGCGCAAGTGGCGTGGCATTATTCGGCGCATAGACAGCAAACATCAGCCCAGTATGATAGTGATAGCTACGCAGCTCGACCACATCGACACCAACACTGACCTGTGACCAACGGCTTTGAATTTGTTCAACTGTAGATTTTAAGGTATCAAAGGCATGGCTAAAATCTGCATCAGCACGTACTTCAGCCGATAGACTATCAATTAATTGATCCAAATCACCTGACAAACGACCTAAGGCTTCAAAGTCCGCACCGTTTTGAATGGTTGCAGTATAGGCTTTGAGTTCCGGCAATGCTTTGCGTTGATATAGCTCAGATAAATGATTTTCTTGATCTTGAGTTAAGCCAGCGATTTTCACCAAACTTCTAAAGATACCGACATGTCCGAGATCTAGATGCAATTTTTCTGTGATACCGACGCAATTCAATACGCCTAGCATGGTATCAATCATCTCAAGATCGGCATCGACACCTTCATGTCCAAATAACTCTGCACCAAGCTGTAAAGGCGCACGAGAAGCTGCCAAACCTTGTGGCTTGGTATGTAATGTCGTCCCTGCATAGCAGTATCGTGCCACACCCGCAATCGGACGGACATGCGCATCAATACGAGCAACTTGTGGCGTCATATCGGCACGCACTCCAAGCAAACGCCCAGAGATTTGATCAATCAATTTAAATGTGACCAAATCCAAATCTTGGTTGACCGCACTTAAGGAAGATAATGATTCTAAATATTCAATAAATGGCGTGTATACGAGCTGATAGCCTCGCCCTGCCAAGAAATCTAAGGCTTGACGGCGCATGTTTTCGATCACTTGCGCTTGTTCTGGCAAAACATCTGCTACACCATCAGGCAGCAACCATGTCTCTGAAATGGGCATGTACGAAGACCTAAATGTAATTTTTTCGACCACATCGACAAATTTGTCGCATAAAAAAATCGGGCAATACCCGAATTGCAAGCTATCTTATCACGATCTAAAAATTGTTGCACCCACACAAAGCATTTCACAGGATAAAAATTTATCTATGAAATATATGGTATATCCTAGATAAATTATTTACTAGACACCGTTAGTGATTTCAACAAATGGTAGCTTACTTTCTAAATGAATTTCTATGGTAGGTGCTGGAATATGCCCTTCGGTAACAATGCCTAAGCGTAAGCGAATCACATCAGGTAAATCAGTCCGATAAGAATATAAAGGTGTACCGCAATGCTGACAAAATACTCGCCCCTTTTTTGGCGATGAAAAGAATTCTTTGAGCGCATCTTTACCATGTTCAAAAGTGACCAGTCGCTCATCTATCGGGCTGTTAAATGCAAAGGCTGAACCTTACAATGACAAATAATCGTTTCCGTCAGTTCTGCCTTATAGCGAAACTTTACTACGCCACACTGGCATTGTCCTTTAATCATTTAAATGCTCCATTATTTTATTGATCGTTTCATTGCGCGATTTGAATAAATCGCTATATTCTTAACGCTCTTGCATCTTGCATATATTTAAGTCGAGATTCGATTTTGGCCTTGAGTGACACATTGTTCTTTTCTTTGATCAGTCGCTGTGCATGAAGCAAACTTTTGATGGCATTCTCTTCTTCACCCGACCAAAACTGTGCTTCTGCTCGATAGCGTAAGCTATTAATCGTTTGAAACTCTTGATTAATTACTGTTTTACTCCGCACATTCTCCGCACGTTGCAAGGCTTGCCAAACTGCTACGTCACGTGGATTACTTTGACTCAAGCGATTTAAAATCTGATGGGCTTGATCACCATCGCCTTGCAAAGTATATATTTCCGCCACTTGCATCGCTAAAGCACGATGTTCAGGCATGACCCTGTACAATGGCAATACCGCTTTCAAAGCTTGCTGATATTGTGCATTAGCTTTGTACCAATCCGACCATGTGAGCTGATATAAAGTCTTTTCCACAGCGCTTGGCTTGACGCTTTCTAAAAGCTTTTTTGCATCATCATATTGAGATTGTTCAATATAGTAATGCGCCAATGCCAACGCAGCCCCATGACTTCTTGGCGCAAGACTTCTGAGTTGGGTTAAATTTATATAGCCTGAAAGTACCGCCACTCGCCAACGAATTATTTCAAATAGCACCTGCTGAGTGTTTTTATGAATAAGCGTATAGTTCGTCGATTGATAATCATATTGTCGTGCTCGCAATCGAGCTTCACTCATACGATCTGCGGTTAGTGGATGAGTCAACCAAAAATCTGGTAAAAAGCTCAGTTGTGAGGTCTTACGGTGCATGGTTTCAAAGAAATCTGCCATGCTTTCAGGGTTATAGCCTGCAATCGCCATGTATTGCATTCCGACACGATCGGCTTCACGCTCTTGCTCACGACTATAAGAAAGCTGTCTGTCGAGCATCGCTGCTTGTGAGCCGAGCATCACCGCAGCACCTGCGTCAGGTGACTGACTAGCCACCGCAATCCCCGCCAAAATGCCTGCCAAAGTCAGCAAACCTTGACCTTTAAAGTCTTCCTTTGAACGACTGTAATGACGTTGTGTAACATGTGCCACTTCATGCGCCATAACACCTGCGACTTCATCCATATTTTTTGCAGCAGAAATCAGACCTGCATTGATGGCAAATAATCCGCCTGGCACAGCAAAGGCATTGATCTGCTCATCTCTTACTACGACTAATGCAATCGGTGCACCCAATCCACTCTGACCATACACACCACTAAAAATATAACTCAACTCATCTTCAAGCCACGCATCTTGCAAGATAGGAAGCTTTGCACGGACTTCTCGCAATACTTTTTCACCAATTTGTTGTTCTTGATTACGACTAATCAGTCCGACACCGCTACCGATTTCAGGGATATCTAAATACTGATTTCTTGGCTTATACTTATGACTATTTGGTTGAATGATGCGCTGATTTGAAGGTGGATTCGCAATTGATGGTTGCGCTGGGTCGATTGATGTTGAAAATAAGTCGCTTGGCGATGTTAAGCCAGTTGTCAATTCTTGCGCAGAAGCTGTTGCACAAGCACCTGAAATACAAAGACAGAGCATACTCGGCAAGACAAATTGCTTTTTCTGCACAGAATTTTTTAAAAATAATTTAAAATCAAATACTTTAATCTTATTCACACACATCAATTTTCATCAAAAGCATGATTAAGTTTTAGCATTCACGGCGCTTCAGCTCAATGTACATTTGTAAAAATAAAAGCGAGTTTGTCGATTTAAAAACAATGTTTGAGTTTACTAAAGCATTACAATTTCGATCGTGCGAATGATGTGATCATTTCTGGATTTGTTCTAAAATAATCAAATTATTAAGGTTATTTTTAAATTATCATTATTCATTCTTGTTATAAAAATTGAGGAACACACTGTGCGCCGTCTTGTTGTCGTTTTGCCATGGCTATTATTGGTTATCGTGATTGTTGGTTTTATTACATGGCAAAAGATGCAAGTGCCAAAACCACCTGTAGCTGCTGATGGCGTCAAGATGCCTGCGGAAAATGTTGAACCTTTAATAGATACTAGCCGTACTGGTGGCGTGGTGTCTTATAGTGGTGCGGTCGAAGTGGCTGCGCCTGCCGTGGTCAATATTTTCACCTTACAAAAAGTATCCCAACAGCAAAGCTTACCGATCAATGAGCAGTTTTTACGTGAGTTTTTTGGCGATCAAATTCCACAGCAACTACAACCCGAAGATCAAAATAGTCTAGGCTCAGGTGTGATTGTCCGCCCTGATGGATATATCTTGACGAATAATCATGTGATCGCTCAGGCGGATGAGATCGTTGTAGGTTTGCACGATGGACGCAAAGCGAAAGCAACGGTGATTGGTACTGATCCTGAAACTGACCTTGCGGTGATTAAGATTGAGCTAGAAGGCTTGCCTGTCTTACCATTTAAGCTCAGTGGCAATGCCGTGGGTGATGTTGTCCTTGCGATTGGTAACCCGTTTGGAGTAGGTCAAACCGTAACGCAAGGGATTATCTCGGCGACTGGTCGTACTGGACTTGGTATCAATACTTATGAAGATTTTATTCAAACCGATGCAGCGATCAACCCAGGTAACTCTGGTGGTGCACTGATCGATGTTGCAGGGAATTTGATTGGCGTAAATACTGCGATCTTCTCACGTACAGGTGGTTCGCTTGGGATTGGTTTTGCTATTCCTGCGCAAATCTGCCAACAAGTGCTGGATTCGATTTTACAAGAAGGGCGTGTGGTTCGTGGCTGGCTTGGTATCGAAGTGCGTGGTCTAAATCAAAACAATCCACTAAACACCGAGAGTAATGCAGGTGTGCAAGTCATGGGTGTTTTGAAAAATGGTCCTGCCGATCAAGCAGGGATTCGAAAAGGCGACATTATCCTCTCTATCAATGATCAAGCTTTTGAAAACTCGAATCAGCTGATCTCATATGTTGGTCGTCAAAAGCCGAATAGCGAAGTACCTGCGATCATTTTACGTGGTGATGAGAAATTAAAGATTAGTATTCGAATCGCCGAACGTCCTTCGAGTAAAACGGGTCAATTCTTACCTGTACCACAACAACAGCCTCGATAAGGCGTATTAAACTTACAATTTTTCAGAGATATAAAAATGGCTCAAATCATTGAGCCATTTTTTTTTGCACTTTCATTTTTGTCCATTAAGCCTTAAATTTAATGTAATTACGTTCTGCTCAAATATGTCGCCATAACAACGATAAAACTAGCAATAAAAATAAAATACCACTTAAGCTCTGCCAAAACTTCACAGGATGACGTTCAATCAAACTTGGCTTTTTTGCACCTAAATACTGTGGATTTGGATGTTGTAGATCATAGATAAATTCTGAGATTTCTTGATAGCGTTGCTGAGGCTGTACGCTTAATGCTTTTTGCAAAGTGGCATCAAGCCATAGCGGAATCTCTTCGACATAACATATCGCAGGGATATATTTCAGATTTTTCAAATCCTTTTTCGACTTGGCTTGCACCACGGCTGTGCCATATGGCAATTGCCCTGTCAGCATATAGTAGGTCATCACTGCCAAAGCATATTGATCAGCTTGTGTCCCGATCGTTCCACCAACGAGATATTCAGGTGCAAGATATGCCATTGCGCCAAGTGGTAATTCGTCTTGTGTAGGTGCAGATTCTTTAAGCCCTGCGACTTGCGATGCACCAAAATCAATAATTTTAATATTCAAAAATTCATCAATCATAATATTTTCAGGACGTATATCTTGATGCAATATTTCTAAGCGGTGCATGGATTGTAACCCTTTGGCGACTTGCTCGATGATGCCTCTCACCTTGCCAAGTGGTAATGGCAAGCCTTGATCAATCAACCATTGCTTTAAAGTTTGACCTTGCACATATTCCAAACATTGATAGCGATAATGTCGTGGTCGTGTCAGTGAGTATGCCGAGAGCACATAAGGGCTTTGCACACGTTTCGCCACCCACTCCTCAAGCATGAATTGCTCAATCAAGCGTTGATCTTGCTGAATCTCTACCGCAGGGACTTTGAGTGCGCACTGCGCATGATTAGCTGTATCGGTTGCTAGATATAGCCGACTACGATGGTTTTGATGCAGTTCACGGACGATTTCAAAACCATCAAATTGCATTTTTGCTTTCAGCTCAGGCACATCTGCAAGTTGCTCCGTCGCTTGATGACTTTCAAAATCTTCTTGATCGGCGAGCTGTTTGATTTTGATGATTTGAATACTGAGATTATCATCACTGCCCTGTTCGAAGGCATATTCGACGATGAGCTGTGCGATCTGATCTAAGTCTGCATCTAAAGCTAAAAATGATTTGAGCTTTTCTGCTTCGACAAATTCATAGACACCATCAGTCATGAGTAGAAAAATATCATCCACATAGATTTGATGACTTTGATAATCCACATCGACCTTTGCACTGACACCGAGCGCACGACTGAGATAATTTTCTTGTTGCGAGAGCCATACCCGATGATCCGTGGTGAGTTGTTCGAGTTGTCCTGCTTGCAATCGGTAAATCCGACTATCCCCGATATGAAATAGATGCGCAAATTGACCTTTTAAAACCAATGCGCTCAGCGTACAGACATAGCCACGATCTTTATCATAGCGATATTGGCTTTGCCGAGTTTGTGCATAGAGCCACGTATTGGTGGCGTCTATGACACGTAGCGCCGAAGTTTTCACCGTCCATGTTTCAGGTGTGGAGAAATAATCATTGAGAAAGCTACTGACGGCAGTTTTACTAGCAATATGACTGACATTGCTACTGCTAATCCCATCAGCCAGTGCAACGGCAATGCCTTTATGTTTTCTTAAATAGTTTTGCGGTATGGATGCAGCGTGAAAGTCCTGATTTTCAGCTTTACGACCTTGATGTGAATATTGCCCAATCTCAATCTCTAACACGTCGCACCTTTATTGTTAATTTTTAAAATGAATATTGCACTGCTCATACATACTGGCAGCGCACCTAATTAGTGCACCGCCAGTAGAACCAAATCACTCAACCTTAAAATTTTCAAAGTTCAATATTCTAAGATCAAAAGAATTGCTTAAAGTTGACGATTCGGTGCAGTACGGACATGCGTGCTATATAGCGTCAATCCTGTGAATGCCAAGCCACCGACCAAGTTCCCCAGTACTACAGGGATTTCATTCCACAACAAATAATCCATAATGGAGAAATTACCACCCATGATCAATCCTGTAGGGAACAAGAACATATTGACCACTGAATGCTCAAAGCCCATGAAAAAGAACAGCATGATCGGCATCCACATGGCAATGACTTTACCACTCACTGAAGTCGATACCATTGCACCAACTACGCCAAGTGACACCATCCAGTTACACAACATGCCACGGATAAAAATCGTAATCCAACCTGCGACACCATATTCCTTATAGCCAAGTGTACGATCTTCACCAATATGTGATAGTGCCATACCCACCTTGTTCGGCTCAACGGAGAAACCATAAGTAAAAGTAATCGCCATCAATAACGCAACGGTCAACGCCCCTGCAAAGTTACCGACAAAGACCACCCCCCAATGCTTTAAAATTCGTGGAATCGTCACTCCAGGACGTTTATCCAGCCATGCCAAAGGTGTGAGTACAAATACCCCTGTGAGCAAATCAAAACCCATGAGATATAACATACAAAAGCCTACTGGGAATAACAATGCACCCAATAAAGGCATGCCTGTAGTGACTGAAATCGTCACCGCAAATACCGCCGCCAATGCCAAAATAGCACCTGCCATATAAGCACGAATTAAGGCATCTCGTGTCGCCATATAAAGTTTTGATTCACCTGAATCAACCATTTTTCCTGCAAATTCGGATGGAAGAAGATACGACATGCTTTGCCCCTTATACCAATGATTTGATATGAGTCTAAGATCAAAAATCAGAAAAAAAGCACCTTAAGCATTTTTCAGCCTAAGGCGCCTTTGCCTAATTTTGATGTTGTAGTGAAGTTTGTTTTGAGCGCCATTGCTCACCATCCCACAACAAGCAAACTTTATGCCATCATTAATATTTATATCAAGTTAACTTATTTAAAAAGCTCAACGATATTAGCCAAGTAATATGTACCAGTCATGAGGGAGGTGTAAAAGATATTTGATACGTTGAAACGTCAGTCGCATTGTTCGAGGGCAGGACAACATCAGCAAATTGGCGTGTTTTCAAACTATTGGATTAATTTTGGTATTTGACCGAGTTTGCGACTGACAAAATGGCTTTCTTGCGAAGCTTAGCTTCTCATTTCCCCGAAAGGAAAGTAGGTCGAACCGAAGGTTAATCCCGACTTATGAACATAAACCATAATGCTCTATCTCAAATGATTTTTTTCAATATCGTGATTAATCCATTTTATTGAGCAAAGATTAGGGTCTGTTGACATTTCACAGATGCTTGCGACTACGGATGCTTTTTAGGCGATACGAGGCAGGAATGAGGAGGTTTAGTCATTCTAAATGACTCA
>LUOR01000042.1 GCA_001626925.1 Moraxellaceae bacterium REDSEA-S32_B1 | reverse complement strand
CTACTGCAAGAATCCGATTACGCACTGCAAACTCTTGCGACATCACTTGAGTCAATTTGCCAACGTCAGCTTTTAGAGGATCAATGACAAAGTAAGGAACATTTGAGCCTTGCGATAACCATTGGCAAAGACGGTTTAAGGTGAGTTTCGACTCAGGATGCGTTTGATCCACCACATTAAAATAAGCAATCCACTGTAATGGATGCCAATTCAATTGTTCTTTGGAACGTGAGGTGGTTTGGATGAGATTAGCGTCTTTTTCACTGATTTTTTTTGCTTTTTTCAGTTGGCTTAAACACCATTGCAAATCAATTTTAAAAGGATGTGGGTACAAGTCCATATGTTTTCATCTATTTCAATATCATCATTTCTACACATGATCTTAACATTGATCGACTTTAGACAACACAAGAATCAGCTCGATTTACATTCAAAAGACTGAATTCTTAAAGTTATTTAGACAATAAAAAAGAGTGCCGACGCACTCTTTTAAGACCTGATACGTTTGAAGAATCAGTGATTATTCAAATATTATGACGTTGCATAAACATTGATTTCAACACGACGGTTTTGTTCACGACCAGCCGCAGTATCATTTGATGCGATTGGGTTGCTTGCACCATAGCCCTCTGAGCTGATACGGCTAGAAGATACACCTTTGTTGATCAAGTATTGCTTCACAGCTGCTGCACGGTTTTTAGACAATGGAATGTTAATGCTGTCATTACCAGTACTATCGGTATAACCAGATACAACCACCGCAACTGAACCATCATTCAAGTTCTGTGCAACTTTATCAAGTGTTGAATTGAACGTTGGGCTGATAGCATATGAGTTGGTCGCAAATGTAATGTTACCTGGCATGACCAAACCGATCGAACCATCAGCATTACGGTCTACATCAACACCAGTACCCGCAAGTTGCTCTCTCAGTTTCTTTTCTTTTTGGTCAAGTACATAACCACCTGCACCACCTAGAACTGCACCGATTGCTGCCGCACGGTTGTTTTGTGCACTGGTATTTGCATTACCTTTTGATACACCATAACCTGCTGCTGCACCAAGTACCGCACCGATTGCAGTTTTATTGTAATCACGTTGTCCAGTCGTAGGATCAGTAGTACATCCTGTTAATGCTACTGCCCCGATTAGTGTTGAAATCGCTAATGCACGCATTGCATGCCTCCTTTAACGGTTATGATTAATATGTCATTCATTATGATATATAGTTTTGAATAAACCATTGAAGTAATGTAAAAAAACATCGATTTTGTTACACGTTGCAATATTTGTATGATGGCTTGGTGTGCTTCTCGACATATTTTATTCATATTCAGCACTTTGTATGCTCATTGCATTATTATACAATTGCGCATTAAATATTTTTATCATTGCTTGGTTTCATTTCTCATCTCTGCTATGTTTTGCAAAAGCAGAAAGTACTTCATTTAGGTCAAATATGTCCAAAGTAAAATCCAATAATGTCTTTAAGAAAATTGCCAAAGGCTTATCCGTATCTTCCACCATTACCGCCAGTACTTTTTTACATGGGCCACCTGTGCTTGCTTTGGGATTAACCAAGCTGTTTGGACAATCAAAAAAAATCGATGAAACTAATATTAAGCTGACCAACAGCTGGCTTGGCATCAATAACTGGCTAATTGAAAATGTGCTGCCCGAAACCGAATGGGATATCTATGTCGATGAGCAACTTGACTTAAATATGGATGGACGCTATTTGATGATCTGTAATCATCAAAGCTGGGTCGACACCACAGTCAATCAATATTTTGGCGTTTCACGGATGCCGTTGACACGGTTTTTCACCAAGTGGGAATTGATCTTTATTCCCTTCGTTGGGCAGGCTTTTAAAATTCTCGGCTTTCCAATGATGAAACGTCATACTAAAGAACAAATTGCCAAAAATCCTGAACTCAAAAAGCGAGACCTCGAAGAAGCACGTAAATCTTGTCAGCAATTACTCAGTCAACCTTTTACGCTGCTCAATTATTTGGAAGGCACTCGATTTACCCAAGAAAAGCATGACCAACAACAATCCCCTTTTCAACATCTACTTAAACCCAAAGCTGGCGGTTTGGCATTAGCATTAAATATTCTAGGTGATCAAATTGACGCATTAGTTGATATGACGATTGTGTATCCTGACGGGGTGCCAGGTTATGGTGAGTTTTGGTTAGGTGATGTCCCTCGAATCGTTGTGCAGCTGCACAAAGTCCCATTACCTGAATGGATTTTGCAAGGAAATTACGAGGAAGACGACGCATTTCGTGACAAGTTTCAGCAATGGGTTGAGCAAATCTGGCATGAAAAAGATCAACGTATTTCTGCGATCAAAGCCAAATACGCCAGTGAATAAATAGCCTCAACACATTTTATTTTGATCTGATGACTTTTGTGTTATTTTGCCTGAAAGAAATCTACGGATAACTTTCAGGTTTTTTTAGAATTTATAAACCAGTAGATTGACTCAATATAGATTCAGTAAAGTCATCATTAGGACGATGTTATGACCGATCGCAACACGCCAGATCACGAAAACTTAAATCACGACAACTCAAATCAAAACCAACATCATATCGATCACACCTCTACACAGTGGAAAGTGTTCTTAATCTACGACGTGATCATGATGGCATTGATCGTGCTGAATTTGATAGTGCTCGGTTTGCAGGCATTAATATTAAGTGACTTTGGTGCGTGGATTGCAGAAATTTTAACGCTGAGCACAGAACGGACGAACTATATCCAACAATGGGATCCGACGATTCGTCATATTGATCAATACTTTATTATTTTCCTGATTGTCGAGTTGGGTGTGCGTTGGCTAATTGCCATCATCGGCAAGCATCATAGACGTTGGTGGTTCTTCCCCTTTATTCATTGGTATGAAGTGATTGCAATTATACCGCAATTACGTTTTTTCCGCCTACTGCGAGCAGGTGTCATCGCCTATCGTTTGCACGAACTTGGTTATAAAGTGATTCCTCAAAACATGATCAATCGTGGTAAATTTTACTATGATCTGGTCATGGAAGAGCTGACAAGCCGTATCGTCCTCACGGTACTTAGTCAAGTAGAAAAAGAGTTGAAAGATAGTGACGATCATAATCACCGCATTCATCAGTTGATTGATCGCCATCGAGATCAATTCGCCATTGTCCTCGCCATGATCTTGCAAAAATCACTTGCTACGGCACTCACCCAACAACAGCAAAACATCAGTCAAAATATTGGTCAAATCGTGCATCAAGCCATTGACGATACACCCGAATTAGTTCAGCTTTTAAAGTTAATGCCGATCGTTGGCTCCCGGATTGAAAGCCTGATTCAAACCATTGGACAACGACTGGGCGAAAATATTACCCAAGGCATCGTTGCCGAATTGTCTGCTGTTCAGTCGCCAAATCAACCCGCCAACCCGCTATTGACTGAAGTGGCTCAAGAAGTCAGCAAAGTGCAACTCAACTATCAGCAAGTCGATGATCTTGTGGATTCAATCGTTAAAGACAGCTTGGAATTGATTCGTGAACAGGTCAAAGTCAAACAATGGCAACAAATCATTGATGAAACGCAACAATCATAATTTTGGGTTTTCATTCCTTGATTGAGTATCTCTCGAAATTGCTAGAACAAATTGAATACTTGTTATAAATCGCTATGCAAAAGACTGATCCGTTAAATAATGCGCAAATGCGACTAGATCAATTGAAAGTTTTGCTCTAGGATGTTGCCCATAGTAATCAAATCTGTATTGGCAAATCAGCGAATATGACAATAGCAAAGGACTACACATGACAGACATACGCATCACTGGGCGCATGGTCAATTTTTCTCGTCTTACCTTTAGTAATAATGATCTCGATCAAATTCGTCAGCAACTCAAAGCACTGACTCAAGAGCAAAACTATAATGGCACCTTGATCATTATCGACAGTACAGTGAAACAAGAGCTGATTGAACTGATTCAACTGCTGATTGAGTTTGGCTTGCAACCGATGGCAGTCGTTGATGGCTTGCTGGGTGACGATGCCCGAGCGATTCAATTCCCTGTCTTACCAAAAGATCAGCCTGTACAGCGTATAACCGCAAGCTCACAAACCAATACAACATCGGATACTGAAGCAAGTACAACAGTGACGGATGAACCAGTTGCAGTGTCTGAATCACCTATCATTCCAACACCTCAAGCAAGCCCTGCAACGGTTTATCACGACGAAATTTTGCGTACAGGGCAAAGCCTTGTTGAAGATCATGGCAATATTGTACTGACAGCAAGCATGAATAATGGCTCGGAGCTCATCGCTGCAGGTAATATTTTTATCTATGGTACGGGCCGTGGGCGCATTATTGCAGGTGCAAGCGGTGATCCAAACGCACGTATTTTTTGTCAAAGCTTAGAAGCACAGCTTATTTCGATTGCTGGGACATTCTGTGTTTATGATGATATACCTGCACATTATCTGCAAAAATCGGTACAAATTTATCTAAATAACAATCAAGAACTTGAATTTGAACTGCTATCCATTTAAGGTTAGTGAGGAAAATTTGAAAGCCCTCTAAACATAGAGGATATAAGACAAACAGGAGTATTTTCGGTGGCCAAAATTGTTGTCGTAACATCCGGAAAAGGCGGGGTTGGTAAAACAACCACGAGCGCATCATTTGCAACCGGTCTGGCAAAACATGGTTATAAAACTGTCGTCATCGATTTTGATGTAGGTTTACGTAATTTAGATTTGATCATGGGCTGTGAACGTCGTGTGGTTTATGACTTTGTCAATGTCATCAACAATGAAGCACGTCTACAACAAGCGTTGATTCGTGATAAAGAATTAGAAAATTTGTATATCCTACCTGCATCACAAACACGTGATAAAGATGCCCTCACAGACGAAGGCGTAGAACGTGTTATGGATGAGTTGGCTGAAGAATTTGATTACATCATCTGCGACTCACCTGCGGGGATTGAACGTGGCGCAATGCTTGCCATGTATTATGCAGATGAAGCCATCATCGTGACGAATCCTGAGATTTCATCAGTTCGTGACTCTGATCGTATTATTGGTATGCTGGACAGCAAAACCAAAAAAGTAGAACAAAAAGAAGGACGTATTCGCAAGCATTTGTGCATTACACGCTTTAATCCTGATCGTGCTGCACGTGAAGAAATGCTGAGCATTGAAGATATTTCACAAGATATTTTACGTGTGCCAACTTTGGGGGTCATTCCAGAATGTCCTACTGTGCTTCAAGCATCGAATGAAGGTAAACCAGTGATCTTGTATGAAGACACCAAAGCTGGTCACGCTTACGATGACTTGGTGGCACGCTTCCTCGGCGAAGAGCGTCCTTTCCGCTACATCACCGCTCAACCTAAAGGCTGGTTGGCTCGACTATTTGGAGGCTAATCATGGCAGGATTTTGGAATAAACTATTCGGTGGTGAAGACAAAGCCACCAGTGCACAAACAGCAAAAGATCGCTTAAAGGTCATCGTCGCTTCTGAACAAGGTTTGGGACGTCGTTTGAGCCAAGACAAGATTAATCAAATGAAAAAGGAAATCTTGCAAGTGGTGAGTCGTTATGTGCGTGGTGTGGATGAAGAACACATTCAAATGAATGTACGTTCTGAGGCCAATATCGAAATGCTAGAGATGAATATCAATTTACCTGATGACCGTTAAGCTTAGAATTGACTAGTCAAGTCAGGTAAATGAAGGCAAAATAACGCCAGTTATTTTGCTTTTTTTAATGTCTATTTGTATATAGGCATTTTTTGATACTTTTAAGGAATTTAGCATGGCGTTATCCCAACCGGCGACGTTTAATGAAGAATGGTCTGACGATCGTGTGTTTGCTTATTTAAGTCAATTGCCACCACAAGGTGTCAATGCGGATTATCACGTACTTTATCATGCGTTCAAGCATATGCGTCCTTTTGACTATGAACGCCTTTTAACGCAGTTCGTTGCGGATGGTCGTGATATTAATGCAACCAATCCTGAGGGCGAGCGTATTCACGATGTCATTGCAAAATATCCACGTCAAAAAGATGAGTTTCTTGCTGTACTTGCAAAATTCGCTTAAGTGCTTTGAATGATTGAATAAAAATGGCATCCTATTGGATGCCATTTTTTGATGTTCTAAGTCCAAAAACTACAAACTATTGGTATTGAAAGTATCACATTGATTGATATCACCACTGGTGAAGCCACGATCAAACCAACGCTGACGTTGTTCACTGGTACCATGGGTAAAGCTATCAGGTACAACACTTCCACGTGCCTTCCGTTGCAGATAATCATCACCGATCTTCTCAGCAGCATCCATCGCTTCTGCAATATCACCTTGCTCTAAGAACTGTGTACGCTGATTGGTTTGTTTCGCCCAAAGTCCTGCTAAGCAATCTGCTTGTAACTCTTGACGTACAGAGAGTTGATTACCTTCTGTTTGACTGACTTGTTGACGCGCTTTATTCACTTGCTGTGAAATACCCAACAAGGTCTGCACGTGATGCCCCACCTCATGCGCAATCACATACGCCTGTGCAAAGTCACCTGCTTGATCTTGACGGCTAAGCTCTGACTGATTTTGCTCACCCGTGATGTCCATTTGAGTACGCATTTCTTTGAAGAACGTGGTGTCAATATAAACCGTCTGATCTGCAGGACAATAAAAAGGCCCCATCGCAGACTGCCCCGTACCACAAGCCGTCGAGGTGGCACCGCTATACATCACCAAAGTTGGCTCTTGATATTCACGCCCAATCTGCTGAAAAATCGGCACCCACGTATCTTCGGTATCTGCCAAAACGGTCGACACGAAAAGTCGTGCTTCTTGCTGTTCTGCGGTTTCATTCTCTGGTGCAGTTTGTTGTGCACTACTCGATTGGGTCACTTGACTGGACATCTGATAGGCTTGCATCGGATTGACCCCGAAAAACTTCCAAGCGACAAAAGCAATAATCACTCCAATAATACTAATTCCGCCCGTTTTGACAGCTCCACCACCACGGCGGTCTTGCACATTATTACTTGTACGGCGACCTTTCCAACGCATGACCCTACTCCTCGATATCCATTATTTTTTGAGTTTTTTTAAACAATATGGCTTCGGTTTAAGCCTTTTTTGAAAACATTTTTTTGCCGAATGTGACAATCAAGACCACGATAATTCCTGCGATTGCACCAATGACAAAGTTAATCAACGTCGGTGTCACTGCACCGACAATGCTTCCGACAGCGGGTAAATGGCTGGTGACTTGGGCAGCATCTTCGGTGAAGTGATGCAAGAATGGGAAAGCATGATTGATAATCCCGCCACCAACCAAGAACATTGCAGCCGTACCGACGATGGATAATATTTTCATCAATATCGGCGAGAAGCTTAACAAGCCTTGACCAAAACTTGCCGCCACGCCGTCTTTATTTTCTACCAAATATAAGCCCATATCATCAAGCTTGACGATCAATGCTACTAAGCCATATACACCAACGGTCATGGCAATTGCGATGAATGATAAAACACTGAGTTTTGTCACAAATGGCGCAGCCAATGAAATCGTCCCTAATGTAATGACGACGATCTCTGCGGATAAAATAAAATCGGTACGAATCGCCCCTTTAACTTTTTCATTTTCAAATTCAGTCATTGCTGCTGCATCTTTTTCCAGTTGTGCTTTAGCCGCTTCGACATCATCTTTGACATGTGGATTTTTGCGATGTTGAATGGTATGCCAAATTTTTTCCACACCTTCATAACACAGAAATAAACCACCGATAACTAACAATGGATTGATCAACACAGGTGCAAGCCAACTGATCAATAACGCCAGTGGCACAAGAATCAATTTATTGACAAATGAGCCTTTGGCCACACGCCACACGATTGGTAGCTCACGCTCGGTACGCACACCACTGACTTGTTGCGCATTCAATGCCAAATCATCGCCTAAAACGCCAGCGGTTTTTTTGGCAGCCACTTTACTCATCACCGCCACGTCATCCATGATCGTCGCAATATCATCTAAAAGGAGTAATAAACTGCTCGCCATCTGCACATTCCTAAATGTTGTTTCGCTTTGAATTTTATAAAAATAACTTTATAAAAACTTTAATTTACTCACAATAATTAAACTCTGCATGATGTGCAACATAATTCATGCTAAAAACTGTTGCATCACATTGATTGATCATTTCATTTTTAGTGTATTTTCAATCACTTTGATATTTGCCTTGTTGGATTACTTTGCCATAAGTGCGTTTGTTTTGCGTATTGCTATACGGATAGCCATATTGTGAGTGGGCAGGATACTGTGCTGTGGATTCTGTGGTTTTTCGGTAAGTCCCACCATATGGCAAATAGACCTCTTCAGTACTGTGATAATGGGTTTGAGTTTCTGGTTGTACCTGTATCTGAACATGCGGTGTGCCGATATAGACTTGTGTGCCATGATTTGCATGGCCGTGAGGGTAATGGCTCGGATATTGCGGATAATGATTTGAATAATTCGGATAGCGGTTATATGGATTATTTCGAGGCTGTGCATATGTATCAGGACGAGTTTGCCCCAGCACACGATCTCGAATTTGGGCGTGTTTGTTTTGATAGGTCCGATTGCCGCTTGTATAGCTTTCACCTGTATAAACTGATTTGTATGTAGTTCTATTGGCAGAAAATCCGTGAGCACTCCATCCCAAAATTACACTCAGAAAGATTGTTTTCGCATAAGGATGGTTGAAAATCGATTGCCGAGTTGAATTTAAACCTAAGCTCGTATGTCCTGTTAACCTTTTCATATACTTCATCAAAGGCTCCTTATCTTTTAATTTGCTTAATGAATATATTTTAACCGATTTTAAAACATATCTTTTTTATATTTGTATCCTTGCCTTGAATTGCATCTTGCTTAAGCCGTAAAACAAGGTATTTTAACCTAGGAAATTTACACCAGCTTCTTTACAATACAGCCTTTCAAGATCACTTCAACATATCGTCACTGATAGACTGACACGGGAAAAATTATGACTGAATCAGCAGAGCGTCCAATTATTCTGACAGGCGACCGCCCTACTGGACAATTACACTTAGGACACTTTGCAGGTTCATTGCGTACTCGTGTTGGCTTGCAGGATTCGCATCAGCAATATCTGCTTCTCGCTGATACCCAAGCACTGACTGACAATGCTGATAATGTTGAAAAAGTTCAGCGTAACATCATCGAAGTGGCGTTAGATTATTTAGCGGTAGGTATTGATCCAACCAAGACGACGATTTGCGTTCAATCTTGCTTACCTGCGTTATTTGAGCTGACCAGTTACTACATGAACTTTGTTACTGTTGCACGTTTGGAGCGTAACCCTACCATTAAAACAGAAATCCAAATGCGTGGTTTTGAACGTGACATTCCCGCAGGATTCTTGTGCTATCCAGTATCGCAAGCAGCAGATATTTCCGCATTTAAAGCGACGCTTGTTCCAGTCGGTGAAGATCAAATCCCAATGATCGAACAAACCAACGAAGTGGTTCGCCGTGTCAACCGTCAGATCGGTCAAGATATTCTACCTGAATGTAAAGCAATGCTATCCAATGTCGGACGTTTGCCAGGCTTTGATGGTAAGGCGAAAATGTCAAAATCATTGGGCAATACTATCGTACTTGACGCCTCTGATAAAGACATCAAAAAAGCAGTCAATGCCATGTATACCGATCCGAATCACCTGCGTATTGAAGACCCAGGTCAGGTTGAAGGCAATGTTGTATTCACTTATCTTGATGCTTTTGATCCAAACAAAGAAGAAGTTGAAGAGCTCAAAGCACATTACCGTCGTGGTGGACTTGGTGATGGTACGGTGAAAAAACGCCTTGAAGGTGTGCTGAAAGAGCTGATCGGTCCAATCCGTGAGCGTCGTCAGGAACTTGCTAAAGACCCGACTTATGTCATGGATATTCTTCGTGATGGCACAGATAAATGTCGTTTAATCACCCAAGAAACATTGGACGAAGTCAAAGCAGGACTTGGCTTGTTCCGTTTTTAAAGATTGACGCAAAAGAAAATTGAATGACTTAAATGTTAGTTGTTAAAAAGTTTGAGAATGTAAGGTTTATACCGTTATTATTCACACTATTTACGCAGTCTTACATTCTTTAACGGCTTTGCTAAAGTCATTTTCTCTTGCATTGATTATAGTAAGCGCAAAAGTGATTAGGCGATGAACCTTATTACAACGATTGAACTATTCGGCGCAATGATTCCCCCAGATCATTGCGTTTTTTTTGACTCTTAGATTCTCAAAAAAAGTGCAACAGAGATTAAATTATTGGAACACGTCGAATTTATAAACAACAACCCTTTGACAGCGTAACAAAGCGTGCTAAGTTAAATCATCACTTTTTAAAAATTTCATGATCATGACAGCACTTGAACAATTAAAGCAATTCACCACCATCGTTGTGGACAGTAGCGACTTAGAAGCCGTTGAAAAATTTCGTCCAATTGATGCGACGACCAATCCCTCTTTAATCACTGCTGCGGCAAGTATCCCTGAAAATCGTGCCTTGATCGAAGATGCGATAGCGATGGCAAAATCGGAAAACTATGAAGGCGATGAACTGGTTGAACGTGCCATTGATATTTTAACGGTGAAGTTTGGCGTTGAAATTCTAAAATATATTGATGGTCGTGTATCAACTGAGGTCGATGCCAGCTTGTCATATGACACCGAAGCGACCATTCAAAAAGCTAATGATCTAATCAATCTCTATAAACATTTTGGCATTGATACCAATCGTGTACTGATTAAAATCGCATCGACATGGCAAGGCATCCAAGCGGCAAAACATTTGGAGCAAAATGGCATTCATTGCAACCTGACATTATTGTTTGGTTTGCACCAAGCGCAGGCCTGTGCCGATGCCAAAGTCACGTTGATTTCGCCATTTGTCGGTCGTATTTTGGATTGGTACAAAAAAACTGAAAATAAAGACAGCTACCCGATCGAGCAAGATCCAGGTGTCAATTCAGTGAAGACTATTTATACCTACTACAAACAAAATGGCGTTGAAACTCAGGTGATGGGCGCAAGCTTCCGTAGCACAGCACAAGTCTTGGCATTGGCTGGTTCTGACCTACTCACCATTGCACCGAATTTGCTCGATCAACTCAGTCAAGATCAGCAAACCGTCACAGCCCAATTAACTGTTGAGCAAGCACAGCAAGCTAAAAAAATCGAACGTGGTACCTTAGATCAAGCCGCTTTCCAAACAGAATTAGAGCATGATTTGATGGCATTCCAACTGCTACAAAGCGGTATTGATGGCTTTATCAAAGCACGTGATCAGCTTCATCAAGTGCTTCGTGAGAGCTATGGTTTTGCAAATATTCACGTTTAAGCCCACATCGTTCTAACAACAATCTCACCGACAGAAAAGCGACGCATTTGCGTCGCTTTCTCTTTTTCACTTAAATTTTAATTGCATTCCCCACCCGCCATTTTACCTGTTCTATACCAGTCGTAAGCTGATGTCACCTGCTTTTAAACTGATTAAAGAAGCACTGACGGCAGATTTAATCAAAAAATAGCAAAAGTATTTCCCCGAAAAATTGGAATTTTTCATACATCACAATACGCCATTTTTTGAGTTATAGTATGACAAAATATTGAATGATATCTTGGAAGAACAGAACATATGTTGCGCAACGACTGGACTCGAGCAGAAATTCATCACCTCTATCAACTGCCATTAATGGATTTATTATTTCAGGCGCAAACTATTCACCGCCAGCATTTTGAAAAAAATACCATTCAAGTCAGCACCTTACACTCAATAAAAACAGGAAAATGCCCTGAAGATTGCAAATATTGCTCGCAGTCTGCGCATTATGATGCCGACCTTGAAGCGGAAAAGCGCATCGCCGTAGATAAAGTGATTCGTGAAGCGCAAGCCGCCAAAGCCTCGGGTTCTTCTCGATTTTGTATGGGTGCAGCGTGGCGTAATCCACATGAGCGTGATATGCCTTATGTCTTGGAGATGGTCAAAGAAGTCAAAGCACTCGGGCTAGAAACCTGCATGACATTGGGGATGCTCAATAGCTCGCAAGCGACACGTTTAAAAGATGCAGGACTGGATTATTACAATCACAATCTCGATACCTCACGTGAATATTATGCCAATATCATCAGCACCCGCACTTTTGATGATCGTCTTAATACTTTAGACCATGTACGTGATGCAGGACTAAAAGTCTGTAGTGGCGGGATTGTCGGCCTCGGTGAATCGGAACAAGATCGCATCGGCTTACTGCATGAATTGTCTACTTTGCCGATTCATCCTGAATCTGTGCCGATCAATATGTTGGTGCCTATCGCAGGCACACCGCTTGCTGATGTCGAGAAGTTAGATGTGATTGAGTGGATTCGTACCATTGCGACTGCACGGATTTTGATGCCGAAAAGTTATATTCGTCTTTCTGCGGGTCGTGAATCTTTAAGTGATAGCGATCAGGCATTGGCATTTATGGCAGGTGCAAATTCGATCTTCTCGGGTGAAAAGCTGCTGACTACTCCGAATGCAGGACAAGGGCGAGATCAACAACTGTTTGCAAAACTGGGCTTGGTTGCGGAAAAACCTCAACTCAATGTTCGTGAAAGCGCTATCGATGCGATGGCGATTTAGTTAGTGATTGATTTTAATTCTAAGCATGTGTCCAATGAGATTTTAGGGGCATGCTTTGCTATACTCTGCTTTATATTCTTATCACTTTTTTGCATAGCTTATGTCCTCGCCACTGCAAACGCTCAAAACTCAAAGCGCTACACAACAAAGCTCATCTCAGCAGATTTTAGTACAGCAAATTGACCAACTTCTACCACAAACCCAATGTGGACTCTGTGGTCATGTTGCAGGCTGTTTGCCCTATGCGCAGTCGATTGCCGAAGGTGAAGACGCCAATAAATGTATCCCCGGTGGACAGCCTGTCGCCGATGCAATTGCCAATCTATTAGATCGAGCAAAACTCGACGCTGAACCAAGCGTCTGGGCAGTACAAGCCGATGGACGACCGCAACGCATCAAAGCTGTGATTCGAGAAGATGAATGTATCGGTTGTACCAAATGTATTGCCGCCTGCCCTGTGGATGCGATCATCGGCAGTGGTAAAGTCATGCACACCATCATGCCTGACCTGTGTACTGGCTGTGAGCTGTGTCTTGCGCCTTGTCCTGTAGATTGCATTGATTTGGTCGAAGACCTATCACCATTACCAACGCCTGACGAGCGTATTCAAGAACAAAATGATTTGCGCAACCGTTATAAAGCACATCTATTGCGAGAGCAAACTCGTGAATCACAAAAACAATCTGCACGACCTGTGACCAAAGCCTCTGCGTCAAAATCACAGCTTGAAGCAATACTCGGGCAATCCCTGCCTGAGCAAGTTGTATCTATGTCAAATGATACAAAGCCTGTCAAACCACAAGATGCTAAAACCACCATTGAATTGGCAAAACTGCGCACGCAAATTAAGAAATTACAGAAACAGCTCAGTGTGCGACCTGATGTAGGCAAAGCTGAACAATTGCAAGCACTTGAGCAACAACTTGCCCAGTTGATGGAGTATTGATCATGGAAAAAACTATAAAAACTAGAACAATCAAAACGAAATCAGTCAAAGCCAAAATAGGGAAAAAATCGACTGAGAGAAAGCCAGTTCCGAAAAAAAGCATCGAGAAAAAAGCGTTGAAAAAAAAGCCCTCAAACAGCAAAGCAATGACCAAAGCGCAAATCCAAACCTTTTTTGAGCGATTGCGTGAGCAACGTCCAAATCCTGAAACTGAGCTAAATTATGGCTCGACTTTTCAGTTACTTATCGCTGTTTTACTCTCTGCGCAAGCCACCGATGTCAGCGTCAATAAAGCCACTGATCAACTTTTCCAAGATGCACCAGATGCGCACAGCATGTATGCGCTTGGTGTGGAGAAGCTAAAAAACTATATCAAAACCATTGGCTTATTTAACTCCAAAGCTGAAAATGTGATTAAAACTTGTCACATTCTAATTGAACACTATGGCGGTGAGATTCCACAGCAACGTGAACAGCTCGAAGCCCTGCCCGGTGTCGGTCGTAAAACGGCTAATGTGGTGCTAAATACCGCCTTTGGTCAGCCGACGATGGCGGTGGATACCCACATTTTCCGTTTAGGCAAGCGTACTGGTTTGGCTAAAGGCAAAGATGTATTAGAAGTCGAACAACAACTGCTCAAACGTATTCCGACTGAGTTCATCATTGATGCCCATCATTGGCTGATTTTACACGGACGCTATTGCTGTATTGCTCGCAAGCCCAAATGTGGTGAATGTATCGTGTCGGATGTGTGCAATTGGAAAGAACGCTTTGACTATGGTGCAGAGATTCCTGAGTTAAAGTAAACTTTGTTAATTACTCAACATATTTGATATTCAGCACGTACCACATCTTTTTGCCATTCGGTGTATGCACGATTACTTCATCATCCACCGCTTTGCCTAGACAAGCTTTTGCCATCGGCGCTTGAAGAGAAATGTAATCCTGATTGCCATAGATTTCTTCATCACCAACGATGCGAAACTTCACCTGTTGCCCTTCATCATTTTCAAGCTCAACCCATGCACCGAAATAGACTTTCCCTGCTTGGTCTGGGTGATATTCAATTTTTTCAGCGACTTCAAATAGTTTGATGAGGAATCGAATACGTCGATCTATTTCACGCAAGCGACGTTTATTATAGGTGTAATCTGCATTTTCCGACCGATCACCAAGACTGGCCGCCCAAGAAACGATTTTAGTTATCTCTGGGCGTTCTACACGTAGCAGATGATTTAATTCATTGTGTAAGCGTGTATAGCCTTCAGCGGTAAGCAGTTTTCTTTGCATAAAAAGTCAGTTTTTCTTGAATAGTTTGAAAGTTTGCCATGCAAATTTTATTTTATCCACCGATGACTGGTCAGTTTTCATACACTCTATTTTCGTCGAAACGCTCTTATTGTTGAATGCTTATTCTTCACAATTTCAACACATTAGTTATCATTGTGTGATTGAAATCTCATTTATTTGACTACAATCGTTTATTTGGATAAAATGCGCCACCACGTTAGGTTTTTGCAATATATCTGTACGATATTTATTCTTTTTTGTTATTTCACTGCTCAAACCTATTTTTTATGCATATGCCAAGCTTTTCATTTAATGCTTCGGCTCGTTTAGCAAGATCATTCAGCTATCCAATTTAGTTAATTAGCAAACGTTCAAATACGTTTGTCGCAAACAGCCTTTTATAATCTCATTTGATTGCACTTTCTATTATGAATCTAGGTGTTTGCCACAGTGAATAGCATTTCTGCGGAGATATCATGAAGCAAGATCGTCAGTATTCTCGATCGAGGCAGTGCCTCAAATACCTCAATTCTCGACCATATATTAAAGCGACTATTTTATTAGCGACTATAGCCCCTTTGAGCTTGAACGTCTCACAAGGCAACCAAATCAAACAAGACCTTAAACCAAGTAATACCTTGACCGTTGTTGCTGTACAAGGCGCAACGACTGTGTTCCAACAAGATGGTTTCACACATGGTTTTGGTTATGATCTTGCACGTAGCTATGCCAAAAGCATGGATTTGCGTCTTGATTTAAAAACTGTAAAAGACAATGCCACTGCACTACGTTGGGTTAAACAAGGCAAAGCCGAATTTGCACTCAGCACCGCCAGTATTGCTGCAATTGAAAATGCAAAGTTAACAGCAGTCGAAGGAAGCTGTGGTGCACAGCCTATCCTTGAAAAATACGGCTTAGATACCAACTTTTCTTGGGTGTTTAAATCTGCTGAAGATCCATTGGCTGTGACTGCAACAGGTCATCTGTGTCAAAACAAAAATACAGGTACAATTCAACAGCTTGCATCATTTTATGATCGCAACTATGTCAAAGAAAGCGACATGGTCAAGGTTGATAAAGACTTACAAAAACGTCTTCCAATATATCAAGCGTCATTCAAACAGTCTGCAAAAAAGCACGATTTAGATTGGCACTTCCTTGCAGCGATTGGCTATCAAGAGTCTTACTTACGTCCTGATTCGGTGTCACCGACAGGTGTTCGTGGCGTAATGATGCTGACCAGTAGCACAGCTCGAGCAATGGGTGTTAAGGATCGCACAGATGCGACCCAGAGCATCCAAGGTGGTGCAAAGTATATGCAACTGATGCTGGATGAATATGATCACATCCCGTATCCAGATCGTAACTGGTATGCTTTGGTTGCCTACAATATGGGGCCTGGTACAGTTCGCTCGATTCGTAAACGTCTTGAACGCCAAGGGAAAAACCCTGATCAATGGGTCAATGTTTACAACTATCTTGAGCGTAATCAACGTGCCAATGGTCGTTACCGCCAAGCAGTACAATATGTGAAGCGCATCCGTGTTTATATGGAACATATTAAAAGTAACGAGTTGGCTCAGCTCTAGTCGTTTTAAACTAATTTAAAAAATCCCATCGCTAGAAATAACGGTGGGATTTTTAGTTTTGTCTTGCTTATTTTGATTGTAAGCGTCCGCTGAATCCCACTTTTTCTAACTCATTAATACCGCGATAGTGTCCACTAAATTTTAAGTGGACACCTATTTATGGATTTGAAGACAGT
>LUOR01000041.1 GCA_001626925.1 Moraxellaceae bacterium REDSEA-S32_B1 | reverse complement strand
AAGTAGCATAAATTTCGTATCTTTCATCTTGAGAAAGTTGGGTGTATTTCTTCATTGTGTGCTTTCCAATTGCGAGTTGAAAAAGTCTAATGATTCTATGAATACACCTAACTTTATCAACTAACTACAAATGTGTTGCACTTGGGATTTGAATCTGCGATGCTTGAAAATCCATATTGAAAAAGCGAATTAAAAAATCCGCTTTTCATCTTGCTTAGTTGGTAAAGTCGCAATGGTCTGTTTTAATTTTTCTGCAATGGCAAGGTAATGACCTGCAGTCACATCTTCTACGATTACACTTGGTTTGCCTTGATCAGTATTTTCCCGAATTACCGCATTGAGTGGCAGATGACCAAGCAACGGCACATGATATTGCATCGCAAGCTGATCACCGCCACCTGTACCAAAAATCTGATCTTCATGACCGCAGTTTGAACAAATATGTGTAGACATATTTTCCACCACACCAAGCACTTTGATATTCACTTTATTAAATAGTTCAATGCCTTTTTGCGCATCCATCAGCGCCACGTGTTGCGGTGTGGTCACGATCACTGCGCCAGACACAGGAATGCGTTGTGCCAAAGTCAGTTGAATATCGCCAGTACCCGGTGGCATGTCAATGAGTAACACATCAAGGTTCGGCCACTGGGTTTGGTTGAACAGTTGCATTAACGCACCAGTCGCTTTCGGTCCGCGCCACGCCACAGGTGTGCGCCCATCGCCAGTCAGATGACCGATCGACAGAATAGGCATCCCATAAGCATTGAGCGGAACAAATTGTTCATTCTCAATCAGTGGCGTTTGACCTTCATTGCCGAGCATGGTCGGAATACTTGGACCATAAATGTCCGCATCCAACACACCTACTTTTAAACCAAGCTGTTGTAAAGCAAGTGCAAGATTCACTGTCGTGGTTGATTTACCGACGCCACCTTTACCTGATGCTACCACGATCACATGTTGAATATGCGGATGGGCTTTGACATCGGACTGAGTTGGCGCAGGCTTTTTAATGGGTGCTTCATCATTCTTTGGCTGATATGCGCTTTGCGGTTGTTCGGTTTGTTCTGCTTGATTTTCAATAACCGCATTGCCACTGGCATCTTGTACTGGTGGTAGTTTTGTAGTGCTTGTAGAATTTGTAGCACTTGCAGGTTTTGCCTCATTATTTGCTTGAGGATTTTTCTTTTGCACCACATGTAGATTTAAAGTTTCCACACCTGCTTTTGCTAATTCTTCACTGAGCGCATCATGAATCTGCTGAAGGTCATCAATCTCACTTTCATAAACAAAAATACTCAGTTGCAAGGTATTTTGTTCAATTTTAAGCTGAGTAATGCGATCTTTTAAAGCATCGTTGCTTTTGGGGAGTTGAAACTGTTCAAGGTACTGCTCAATGCGTTGCTCATTCAGACTTGGCGACGACACCGCTTCCTTGCTAGGGGAGAACTTTGCTTTTAAAGCAGAAAACCAAGACATGATAAACTCCAAAGGCTAGTAGCCAAATTGATCGCACAAAGACGTAGTGTATCGAGAAATTTTAAAAATATTAAGTAAAAACCGCGCATTTGCTATTCAGCTTTTTGACAAAGGTTATCGAATAATCTGAATAGGGCAATAAATAACGTGAGTTCGACGAAATAGTTACTCTATCTAATTGAAAAATATAAAGTCCTACTCGGAGTCGTACCGTTTATGGTCATATGGAAAGATTAACCTTCGGTTCGACCTACTTTTCTTTCGGGAAAAGTAGGCAAAACCATTTGTCAGTCGCAAACTCGGTCAAATATCGAAACTAATCCGATGCCTTGAAAAACATTAATTTATTAATGTCGTCCTGACCTCGAACAATGCGACTGACGTTCCCACGAATCAGATAACTTTTACTCATCTTATGTCTAACGGAGGTTAAATTAACCTGCAAAATGTAAAGCCAGTTTTTGCATGGCTTGACCACGATGGCTGATTTTATTTTTTTCAGATTTAGGCAATTCCGCACTAGAGCAATTCAACTCTGGAACCAAAAACAGCGGATCATAACCAAAACCTTGTGCACCACGAATTTCCGTTAAGATCTCACCATGCCATAAGCCTTCCACCACAATCGGTAGTGGATCGTCAGCATGACGTACTAAAGCGAGTACGCAAACAAACATTGCAGGAATCACCGTATTTTTTTCTCGAAATGGCAAAAGCGATTCTAAGAGTTTGGCATTATTGGCATCATCATTGCCGTGTTCACCCGCATAGCGTGCAGAATAAATCCCTGGTGCACCGCCTAAAATTGGTACGACTAAGCCTGAATCATCTGCTATCGCAGCTTTACCAGATAGACGAGCAGCGTGACGCGCTTTGATGATGGCATTTTCAATAAAGCTCAGACCATCTTCGATCGCATCCTCAATCCCAAGCTGTGCTTGAGGAATGATTTTGGTATTGAGATTAAGATTGGCAAATAAACTTTCAAATTCAGCCAGTTTGCCTTTATTGTTGCTAGCGAGCACTAATTCTGCACCTTGCCATTGTGGTCGTTTGTTGTGTAAGTCTGGTGCTGAAAGAGTCATCGCTTTACCTTTTATGATCTAAAAAATTCTGAAAGCGAATTATAAGAAAAAGTCGGCGTTTGCAAAACAACAACAATGTTAATTGGCTGATTTTAAGGAGTTGGATGCTTTTAGAAATATTTTGAAACAGTGAAGTGAGCAGAGTGACTTTACAGTAAAAACAATTGATCTAATCTAGAGAATACCGCTTCTGAAAATACATTTGGAAGTATTGCAAGCGGAGATATCAAATCTAAGTTCAAGCCTATTTTTATGATGGTCATCGCACCAAAATTGAGCTTAGTTATTGCGTTGAAAACATTGAAATAAGAGGTAATTAGCCCATGTCACTCAACCCGAAAAAAGCATTCAAACATGCAGCATTTCATCGTATCGAGCTACTCGCAAGCCGTGCTTGCGGATGCTTTCAATGTCTAAAAATCTATTCACCTGACGTGATCGAACAATGGTCGGATCAGGGTAAAACCGCACAATGTCCATACTGCGGTGCCAATTCAGTGATTGGCGATGCCTCTAAATTTCCAATCAATGATAAATTTCTCATGAGTTTACAACAAACTTATAGCTAAGTAAGTTATTCAAATATCATTGAAAATTTATCGTATTGAATATAATACGCCGAAATCTGATGCAGTCTAAATCAATCCTATTGCAAATGTATGACAATCATTTTGCTCACTATTTATATGATATAGACATTTTGCATTGATTTCGGTGTTTATTTATAAAAAGGTTTTAAAGAATCAGCTTGATTTACGCTTCACTAATTCAATCCACCAATTCTCTTGATGATGACTTTTCCATGCAGGATGTTCAATCAACAGATTGAAATCACAACTTGGATGATCTGCGTATTTTTTCAACCAATGACGTGTCATCGCCACTTCTTTTTGAGAAATTGCCGCATAAGCAAGCATCAAGAAAATATCGGCATCTTTATAATGTGCGAGCGGTTTGAGTACTTGCTGGGTGATGAGTGCAAAGCGAGTTTCACTCGTGAGCTCGAAATAAATCATATATGCTTGCGCAAGATGTAAGGATAGTGCCAAATAAACATGTAGTGGCATCTCGTCGACTTCGACACGAGCTTGCTCAAGAATCACAATCGCTTCTTGCAAGAAGTGTATTTGCTCAGATTTAATTCGGCTGTGCGTGACCAATTCGAGACGTAACTTGCCACGTTCTAATGCAAGTTCAGGCGAATTTTCTTGTAAATAGGCTTGGTCTGTTTCACCAACTTTAGTGATGAGTTGCTTGCTTGATTCGCTCATATTGCCTCGCTAGATCACTATGAATTTCAGATCAAAAATTCATTCTGAACATTTAATGAGGGTGATGTTGGCTTTATCAAGTGGAGTTAACTAAGTGTTTGTAATGAAGGTTTTAACCATTCAAAGTTAAAGATAAAATGGCATCTTTAGGCGGTGCGGTACTGACTTGAATCGCCAAACGTCCCGGCTGAATTCGTAATCCGCAAATTTCAAATTGATCGACCAACTGGCGAACGAGCTCTTTGCTTTCACGCAAAATATTCAACCCTGGTAAGATGCTGAAATCAGTCAGGCTAATTAAACGTTCGGTCATCCAAGATCGGTTGTTAATAAAATCAATAAATCCTGCTTGTTCAAGATCGATATACCAAAGACGATGCTTTTCTTGACGAATCCCAGGGATATCTCGAATTAAATGATTCATGATCTTTGCCACTGGAATACGATTGATGACTTCAAATCCTACTTTGCCGACACGACGTGTTGCCCAGTTGGTCATCGTACCTGCATGACGAACTTGGACATCGAGATGTTCATCGGTTTGTTTTAAGCGCAAAAATTTTTCTTTACCCAGTCCACATTCAAGCACATCAAATTTTAAAGTGAGGCGATAGAGCACACGGCTGTAATGTCCATCGACTTCGATTTGAAATTGATCTTGTCCGCATTGCACCGTGATATTATCAATGTCTTTGGATTCGACTCGGCTTCGGATTTGTTTATTGAGTAGCACTTCGGGTAAATACAGGGTGATTGGATTATTGCCGAGGAAGTTTTTCGCCATATTGAGGCTAACACTACGAGCAACCTCACTGGTTTCAGTAACCAGTCCGCGTACAGCTTTTGATGAATAATTGCGCATGCCAAGTACGCTATTTTTGGTATGTTGGCTGATCTGATCGAGTGTGTCTAATGTGGTGTTGGTAACGTGACCAAGTGCGCCAACAATATCTGTGGTGGTATCTGTGGCAAAGTTGACGGCGACTTTTGCACGCTTTAATGTCGAGCTAAAAGTCTTGTTGAGTAGCACTCGTGAATTTGGTTGATTGGTATCAACAACACCAGTATCAAAATAATCGACACTACGACTGATTTCAGGTGCAATCTCAAAAGATGCTTCTGAGTCATTCTCTTGCTCTGAAAGTGTTGTGGCATGAGTCTTATCAGAATTGTCACGAGGACTCTGTGCTAATTGTTCAGTATTGATCGACTCTATACTTTTGATAGCCATCGACGAACGGTTCGTCTGTTTTTTTTTGGCGGAACTTGATTGAGTCGGCATGTCCGATTTGACGTGATCATCATCTTTATCGTGCATGTCAAACTCCTATTGTTATCGTCCTAATATTCTAAGTGACCACAAAAAAGCAATCCAATAAATGTATGAATATGAGATGCTTTTCTACCCAATTTAATATAACAAAATTCTAGCTAAGATTGTCAATGACTTAGCTTCGACAATTCTCAAAATATTTTGATAAAACGACTTAACCCAATACAGGATTGCTATTGCGCATCCATGCGGTGATCGATAGGCGGTCGTGCTTGGTTTCAAGTACTTCATGCAAGAGGTCACTTTGAAAAAGCACTAAGCGATTGGCTTTGGGTTCGATCACATGCCATTGATTTTGAATATCTTGTAGTCGAAGCTGACCTTGCCAATCGCTCTGCCATTCAGAATGTAGATAGTAAACGGTGGAAAATACTCGACCATTTTTTTGTTGTGGATTATCCCGATGCAAAGCGTAAAACTCGCCTGCGTGATAGTGAGCAAAATGCGCTTCAATATCTCGAATGCCTGCAAAAAAATAACGGTTTAAATCTTTTGATAATCGATCTAATTGTTCGACATGTTTCGATGCTAAAGGGAAATGCGATTCGATCCATAGGATATGATCACTGCGAATCTCCGTCATCACACCATCTTGAATAGACGCCTTACGAAATTGATCTAAATGATTGCTACATTCTTGTTGTAACGCCTGCATATATGGCAATGCATATAGATCATCAATAATGCTAAAGCCTTTTGATTGCATCTCATCAAGGATTTTTTCAATTTTAAAATTTACATGAAGCTCAGAAGATTGTTGATTCATAAGTTAATTCATCAGAAGTGCAGGTCAAAAGTCGTGGTGATGTCAAATTTGTTGACTCTCATCGTAGGCATACGACCCGTTGAATTGACTTGGCTATTGTAGTGTATGTCTATAATGTATGTCATTCAATAAGTCGTACAACGGAAGCACAATATTGCCAATATTTTCATGCTAAAATAACGGTTATTCAATCATTTAAATTTAAGCTTAACTTAATGAATTATCGTCACCATTTTCACGCAGGCAACTTTGCCGACGTGATGAAACATGTTTTGCTCATGCAACTTTTACAACAAATGAACGCCAAAGATAAGCCGTATCGCTATGTCGATACGCATGCAGGCGCAGGTAAATATAATCTTGCGGATGCACCTGCACAGCGTTCAGGTGAGTATTTGTCAGGTATTCATCGTTTGATGCAGCTCAACAGTAAAGCTCGCAAAGAAGCCCCTGAAATTGTACAAGATTATCTCAAAGCGGTTGAAAATTTGCGTGAAATAGAAGGCAAGGGAGTGTATCCCGGTTCACCGTGGTTTGCCCTAAATACTATGCGCGAGCAAGATGTGGCAACGGTGTTTGAATTGCAAAGTGATGTCTATGCACAGCTCCGACATAATTTGTATGATCGACGATTGCAAAGTCATCAGCGTGATGCGTATGAGGGCTTACTGGCGGTGATTCCACCGAAAGAGAAGCGTGGCGTAGTGATGATCGATCCACCGTATGAGGTTGAGCGTAAAGACTTTCCGCAGTTGGTCGAACTGATTCAAAGTTCCTATAAGAAGTGGTCAACTGGTGTGTTTGCGATTTGGTATCCAATTAAAGATCGTGCCATGATTGAGCGTTTTGAAAAGAAAATGCAAAAGACAGGTATTCGCCGTCAGTTAGTCTGTGAAATCTGTGTGTGGCCGGATGATACGCCAGTCGGTTTGAATGGTTGTGGTTTACTGGTGATTAATCCGCCGTGGCAGTTTGATCAACATGCCGATGATGCTTTGCAATGGCTATTGCCTCACCTGAAAATGGCAGAAGGCGCAGAGGCAAAAGTCAAATGGTTGGTGGGTGAGTAAGTTGGACTTGCTCACACTTGATGAAGTTTAAAATAATTCAAAATAGGAAAAATGATGCACGATACTAACGATACGCAACATAACACTAAGCAGAGTATGACCACGGAATCTGCACCTAAAGAACATAGTAAAGAAGCTTCAACAGGTTTAGACTATGATGGCATTACCTTTGAAGTGGTGGAAGAAGAGCAGACAGCAACGGGTAAAGTGCGCCGTCGAGGCATCTATCTGTGGCCGAATCTGATTACCACAGCGGCATTGCTTAGTGGTTTTTACTCGATCATCGCCAGTATGAATGGACAATATTTACAAGCAGTCTATGCGATTATCATTGCTGCATTGCTTGATGGTTTGGATGGTCGTGTGGCACGTGCGATCGGTGCACAAAGTGCCTTTGGTGAGCAGTTTGATTCACTGTCTGATTTACTGGCCTTTGGTGTGGCGCCTGCGATTTTGATGTATAGCTGGAGTACGCATGATTTGGGTCGTATTGGCTTGGCATGTTGCTTTATCTATACCGTTTGTGCAGCGTTTCGTTTAGCACGCTTTAATGTGCAAATTGGCATCGTCGATAAACGCTACTTTATCGGGATTGCCAGTCCGCTTGCAGCGATCATCGTGATTTGTTCGGTTTGGGTACAGCAAGATTTTAAAGATGTATTGGATTTTAATGCGCTATGGATACAAGGCTTAAATGCTGCAACTATGGTAATCATCGGTTTATTGATGATTTCAAATCTGAAATATTATTCTTTTAAAGTCATGGATCGTAAACGTGTACCCTTTGTCATTATGATTCCTGTCATTTTGATTTTTTCAGCGATTACTTACAATATTCCGGTTGGTATTTTGATCATATCAGTGATTTATGCTTTATCAGGGATTGCGACGACGTTGATGAGTCGTAAGCAAACCGCTTAAGATTCAAAATTTTGCTTTAAAAAAACGGTCAATTGAGCAATTCAATTGACCGTTTTTTATGGGTTAGATAAATGTGAATTAACGCTTTTTCACGATACCGTCGTCAATCATTTGCTGGAAGTGTTCAATCACACTCACTTTAATATCACGATAATGAATGCCAAGTTCTTTGATACTGCGATCGGAATTAAAGTAAATTGGATAACCCATGTTGAGTTTGACAAATTTACGGCTTAACCCATAGATTGGGGCAATAGCTTGGAACAGAATCTTCGGTGCTTCCATTTTTGGGAATGGATATTTTGAACCAAATTTATTGGCTAAGATTTTGCCCATTTCAAGCAGACTAAGCGTTCCACCACTGACAATATAACGCCCATGTGCATTTTCAGAAAATGCTGCAGCTATATGTGCATCTGCGACATCACGTACATCGACAATACCATTCCACATTGCAGGCACGCCAAACTTCAGTGTGCCATCACCAAACTGTTGCAACACTTCAACGCTACCAGATTGCGTACTTGAAGTGAGCGATGGTCCCATCACCAGTGCTGGGTTGATACAGACCAGATTCCAGCGGCTTTGTGCAGATTGCATTTTCCATGCTTCACGTTCGGCAGCGACTTTAGAATATGGGTAGGGTTGATGGTCAGCGCTACTGGTTTCGTTCCAGTGGCTTTCATCGAAGCTATTATTTTCAGTATCTTTGATCTCGGCAGCATCGCCATAAGTCGAAGCAATACTTGAAGTCAGCACGACACGTTTGACCGTATTGGTGCGATTGACTGATTCGAGCACATTGCGCGTGCCTTGGATCGCTGGCTCGATAATGTCTTTCACCGCATCTTTATAATTGCTGACCACAAAAGGTGACGCCGTATGAATCACTACCTCACAGCCTTGCATCGCTTCGTCAAAAGCTAGAGGTGTCAAAAGATCTGCTTTAAAGAATTGGATTGGTGTTTCAGTTTGTTTTGAAAGCTGTTCTAAATGTGCAATTTTATCTTTCTTTGATGGGTCACGGACTGTCGCATGAACAGGGGTACCTTGCTTGAGCAAGCCCTCAATGATCCAACCTGCGACATAACCTGTTGCACCAGTCACCAAGACAGGTTTTGATTTATCAATAATTGCCATTTTTCACCTAAATTTTAATGAATATATTCTTAACCGCACCCAACATCTAAACGATTGATTCTCTTATCTCTTGTGTTTGGATCATGCGAATTTCTTATATCTTAAATCACAGACGTGACAACAACAAGAATTCATAGATGAGTGTGCAATAAAAAGCTCACCCATCGGTGAGCTTTTTATTTGAGGTAGTGATTTATTTTTTACTATGTTCATTGAGTAGAAATTCAACTAAAGCCTTTTGTGCATGTAGGCGATTTTCTGCCTCATCCCACACTACAGCATTTGGATGATCAAGCATATTTTCAGAGATTTCTTCGCCACGATGTGCCGGCAAACAGTGCATAAATAAGCAATCAGGATGCGCCAGTTGCATTAATGCTTCATTAACTTGATAGTTAGCAAAAGCTTTTTCACGAAGTTTTTGCTCTTCTTCCTGCCCCATGCTTGCCCATACATCAGTCACGATCAGATCGGCATCTTTGGCAGCAGTTTCAGGCGAATCAACCAATTCGACATGATCTGCAAATTCAGCCAAGAATTCTGGATTTGGCGTATAGCCTTCAGGCGATGCAATGCGTAGCTTAAAGCCAAGCAATTGTGCTGCTTCCATATAGGAGTTGCACATATTATTGCCATCACCAATCCATGCAACCGTTTTACCTTCGATATCGCCACGATGTTCAAAGTAGGTCTGCATATCGGCAAGAAGCTGGCAAGGGTGGTGATCGTCGGTTAGACCATTGATGATTGGCACAGATGAACATTCTGCAAACTTTTCGACAATGTCATGTCCAAAAGTACGAATCATAATGATGTCAAGCATACGGGAGATCACACGTGCGGAATCTTCAATCGGCTCGCCACGACCAAGCTGAGTATCCCTCGGCGACAAGAAGATCGCATCTCCACCAAACTGACACATGCCTGCTTCAAATGAAATACGAGTACGAGTACTCGACTTCTCAAAAATCATACCTAAAACTTTGCCGACAAAGGGTTGATAAGCTTCTGATTTTTGATGAAGTTGCTTGAGTTCTGTTGCACGTGCAAGCAGTTGTTTGAATTCAAAAGGAGTAAGGTCACGCAGGGTGAGAAAATGCCGTAGCGCCATAGGTTGTTCCACAAAATAATTGTAACAAACCAGTGAGTTGGTGAGTTGCGAAAAAAAAAGATGTATTAAAAAAACAATCCTCTAGTTTACAGCTGTTTATTTTATCGATGCAAACATTAAATCAATAAATATATTTTAATTAAAGTATTACAAAAAGGAATGCTCAGATTGATTTTAATCTGGGAAATCGTTTGTTTTAGGATTTGAATTCAAAATCATGACCACGCAGAAAATATTCAACGTAGTGAGTGATATAGGCTTCATCAATATGATCGATGCTCAAATTAAGCAAGGTACGCCAATGTAAATCTTGAAAAAATCCAAAAAAATAGATCGAAGAATCCATAGGCCTTGTGCAATTGATCTTGCCAAGTTGATGCATCTTATCCAAGTACTCTGCAAAAAGGGTATGGGCACGTAATGGACCTTGCTTGTAAAGTTCCAAACCAATTTCATGATTTTCATGGGCAATGTTGACCAGCAATCGTTCAAAAACCATGCTTTTTTTATCGACATAAATATTGTGTAAATTTAATAATAATTCAATGAGTATGTCGTTGATATTGTCATCATCTTTTTGACAGACGAGTTCGATTTGATGAACAAATAGATTGCTACGGTCTTTGCAAATCGCAAGAAATAACCCTTGTTTACTGCCGAAGTATTTATAAATAGTCGCTTTCGAGCCTCCTGCTTGCTCGACAATTTGATCTAGACTAACTTGGTCATAACCGTGTTGTATAAACAACTCTGTCGCCACTTCAAATAGTACAGCACAACGTTCAACAGCACGTTGTGTATTCGGCGGTGTGACAAGTTTTGCTTTCATACAGAGACTTTGCTTGGCTAAAGAAAAGGACGTAACTTGCATTACGCCCTATATCATAGCATGTTTTGGCTTTTACTCAGTATGAAGTGATACGGATTGAATATTTTACGACACTGATGAAGTAAGTATGAACTGAAAACATTAGATGAAAATACCTCTCGACGAGGTAATCAGTTGTCTATTACTTTCGTGAATTACGAATCAGCACACCTTTTACTTTTTTGGAGATACCCACATGGTGATGACTGCTCGGAAAACTGTTTCATAATTCGTATCTTGAATGTCTACATAGACCAAGTATTTAACTGCTTTTGACCAATCAGCTTTAGTTGCTGGTGTGGCAATCGCAACTAGATTGGTTTTCGCTTTTTTAGGTATTCTACGCCCATACCTTTGGGAATCCAGAGATGTGTTGATGAAACGGTCACCTCAGTCATCGTGCCATCCTGTAAGTTATGTCACCGTGAATTTATATTTCATGAAACTGGTTTATCTTTACGATTCTTTTCCAGAAAAGAAATTTTAGATTTAGATAAAGGTGGATAAAGCAATCATTTTAAGCATAGCACCGATTACCAATAGCGTTGACCACTGTATTTTTTACCTCACAGCGCTTACACTATGCGCATTCAATTTTTTATCTACTTTAGCACCTCATGATTGATCCAAAACTTTTAAGAAATGATATTGACGCTGTGAATGCAGCATTGGCAAAACGTGGCGTACAGCTTGATGCAGCCGAGTGGGCGGCACTGGAAACACGTCGTAAAGACATCCAATCCAAAGCCGAAAGTCTACAAGCTGAACGCAATGCAGGTGCCAAACAAGTCGGTCAGATTAAACGTGAAGGTGGCGATCCCTCGGAAATCATGGCTCGCATGCAAGCCATCGGTGATGAGATCAAAGCCGCAGAAACCGCTTTGGCAGAGCTGCAAGACGAAATCGCACAAAAGTCTTTAAATATTCCAAACTTACCTGATGAATCTGTCCCCGAAGGTAAAGATGAAAATGACAATGTGCAAATCCTAAAATGGGGTACGCCACGTACCTTTGACTTTGAAATCAAAGACCATACCGATCTTGGTGAGTGGATGGGTGGTTTGGAGTTTGAAACGGCGACTAAATTGTCAGGTTCACGTTTTAGCGTCCTCAAAGGTCCTTTGGCTCGTCTGCAACGTGCGTTGACGCAATTTATGCTCGATACGCATACCTTGAATAATGGCTACACCGAAGCCTATGTGCCGTATTTGGTCAATGCGGATAGCTTGCGTGGTACAGGTCAGTTGCCGAAGTTTGAGGAAGACTTGTTTAAGCTACAAGGTGAAAAGGAATATTATCTGATTCCAACTGCTGAAGTGCCAGTGACCAATTTCGTGCGTGATGAGATTATTGATGCCGATCGTCTACCACTGAAATATGCTGCACATACGCCATGTTTCCGTAGTGAAGCAGGTTCTTACGGTCGTGATACTCGTGGTTTGATTCGTCAGCATCAGTTTGACAAAGTGGAAATGGTGCAAATCGTCAAACCTGAAACATCAATGCAGGCTTTGGAAGAGTTGACTGGTCATGCAGAAGGCATTTTGCAGGCGTTAGAATTACCATATCGCAAGATTCTGTTGTGTGGTGGCGATATGGGCTTTGGTGCGACCAAGACTTATGACTTGGAAGTGTGGGTGCCTAGCCAAGAGACTTATCGTGAAATTTCTTCATGTTCAAATATGGGCGATTTCCAAGCGCGTCGTATGATGGCGCGTTATCGTGTCGATCAGAAGAAAACTGAATTGGTACATACTTTAAATGGTTCAGGGCTTGCAGTGGGTCGTACCTTGCTTGCGGTGATGGAAAACTATCAACGTGCTGATGGTTCGATTGAGATTCCAAAAGTGTTGCAACCGTATATGGGCGGTTTAACCTTTATTGACTAATCCTTGAAAGATTTTCTGAGATATTCTTGCTGATGTATCTTGGGATGAAATTTTAATCAATAAAACGATTGTGCATCGAAACTGCGCACAGTTTTTGCATTAGTCCGATCAGATTGATATTTATTGAGGCGAATTGTGGATATTTTTCCAATTTCTCTAAAGTTGCAACAGCAACGCTGTCTGATCGTTGGCGGTGGACAGATTGCACTGCGTAAAGCGACACTTTTGCACAAAGCAGGGGCAATCATTGATGTGGTTGCGCCTGAAATTGATTCACAACTGCTTGATGTGGTGCAAAATAGTGCGGGACAACATTTACAAGCACCATTCGATGCAAAGCATTTGAACACGACTTATCGTTTAGTGATTGCGGCAACCGATGATGCAGTAGTCAATCGCACTGTATTTGAGCAATGCGAAGCACGTAATATTCTCGTCAATAGCGTGGATGATATTCCAAACTGTCGATTCATGGTGCCTGCGATCATTGACCGTTCGCCACTGCTAATTTCTGTTGCATCGAATGGTGCATCGCCAGTGCTTTCACGCCAAATTCGTACCCAACTGGAAACATCAATTCCACACGGTATAGGGAAGTTGGCGGCATTTTCAGGTGATTGGCGTCAGCGTGTCAAAGCCAAAATTCAAAATCCTGATGAACGTCGAATTTTTTGGGAAAATCTCTACGCAAGCCCGCTGAAAGAGCAAGTCTTTAATGATAATCTCGATGTGGCTAATGATTTAATTCAACAAGCGTTATCAGAGTGGACCGCACCAAAAGGGGAAGTGTACTTAGTTGGTGCAGGACCGGGTGATCCTGAGCTGTTGACTTTAAAAGCATTGCGCCTGATGCAACAAGCCGACGTCGTAGTCTATGACCGTTTGGTGTCGAAACCAATTTTAGAGTTATGTCGTCGTGATGCGACCAAGATTTATGTGGGCAAAGCACGTTCTGATCATAGCGTCCCGCAAGATGGCATCAATGCCTTATTGGTAGAGCTCGCTCAGCAAGGCAAACGTGTTTGCCGTCTCAAAGGTGGTGATCCGTTTATCTTTGGGCGTGGTGGTGAGGAGATTCAAGAACTTTTTGCTGCCAATGTCACTTTCCAGGTGGTGCCAGGGATTACTGCGGCATCGGGTTGCTCGGCTTATGCGGGGATTCCACTGACGCATCGGGACTATGCGCAAAGTGTGCGCTTCCTGACAGGTCACTTGAAAGAGGGCTCGCCTGAACTGCCGTGGAATGAACTGGTTTATGAGAATCAAACGCTTGTTTTATATATGGGTTTGGTTGGATTAGAACGGATTTGTCAGGAGCTGATCGCACATGGTCAGCGTGACAGTATGCCTGTGGCATTGGTGTCCAAAGGTACGACACCCGAGCAGAAAGTCGTGGTTGGCACACTTGCTGATATTGCTTCAAAAGTAGCAGAGCATGAAATCGTTGCACCAACTTTGACCATTATTGGCGAAGTGGTGAATTTGCGTGAACAATTGCAGTGGCAATGATTCACGTAGTGATGCTGAACTGAAGTAGCAGGGTTAAACTCTTCCGAGAGTGCATAATCTATTCCCCTTTGTAAAGGGTAATGCCAGTCAGTTAAATCATTTTTAATCCTCCCCAACCCTCCTTTTTCAAAGGAGGGAGTATTTCGACATTCAATACAGTGTTGAATTCAATGGTGTTCCCCTCTTTTTCAAAGATGAGAAACATTGTTTCGCAAGGGGGGATTTATCAATCTGTAATAATTAAATTTCGCTTCACTGATCAGCATTATTTTGTAAAGGGGCTTTCAGAAGCTAAGATGGGGCTTTGACTTAAAAATCATGTACAATAAACCTCGTTTTTAGTCTGACAACTTTGAGTGTTTGCGTGATTCACGTTATTTTATTTGAGCCTGAAATTCCTGCCAATACGGGCAATATCATCCGACTGTGTGCCAACACAGGTGCGCAGTTACATTTGATCAAACCGCTGGGTTTTGAGTTGGATGATAAGAAGTTAAAGCGAGCAGGTTTGGATTATCACGAATGGGCGAGAATGAAAATTTGGGATGATTTGCAAAGTTGTCTTGCTGAATTAAAAACACAAGGCATTGATGAAAATACAATTTTTCCGCTTACCACCAAAGGCTTTTCTACACCACATACCGTAAATTTGAATAGTCCTGTGGCACTGCTGATGGGACCCGAAACACGTGGTTTACCTGAAAGTGTTCGATTGTTATTTCCGCAAGAAAACTGGATTCGCTTACCAATGGCGGAAAATTCTCGCAGTTTAAATTTATCTAATGCCACTGCGGTGATTGTCTATGAAGCATGGCGACAACAAGGCTTTGCCAATTTAGCCTGAATTTTTATTTTTAAGATTTTCAATTTTTATCATGAATGAATCAGCTCAAGCGCAACTCAAAGATGAAGAATTACATCTCTATAGTCGGCATATTTTGCTCGAAGAATGGGATATTGATGCGCAGCAAAATTTAAAAAATAGCCATGTATTAATTATCGGTGCAGGCGGACTCGGCTGTACATCGAGTGAAATGCTTGTTCGTGCGGGTGTTGGACAGATTACCATTATTGATTTTGATAAGATTGAGCTGAGTAATATTCAGCGTCAGATTGCTTTTGATCCGTATCAGATCGGTCAACAGAAAGTGGAAGTGTTGACGCAACATTTAAAAAGTATCAATCCATTGGTCGAAGTGACAGCGGTAAATGAGAAGTTTGATCGGGCTTTTTCAGAGCAATTAAAAGATGAATTTGATTTGGTTTTAGATGGTTGTGATAATTTTGCAACTCGATATGCGGTCAATCAATTTTGTGTAGAGCGTAAAATACCATTATTGACTGCGGCTGCAATTGCATTGGAAGGGCAGTTAATGATGCTGAAATCAAAGCCATGCTACCACTGTGTATTTCCTCAGTCATCGAATGAAAATACTGATGAGCGACGCTGTGCCAATTCAGGGGTATTAACGACGACTCCTGCGGTCATGGCGAGTTTACAAGCACATCAAGCTTTATTGTATTTGGGCTTAGGACGTGCTCCACTTTTGAATAAATTATTGTTGTGGGATGGCACTAATATGCAACAGCGCATCGTGAAAGTCAGTGCTGATGCTAGCTGTGTAGTTTGCGGAAAAGTCTAAGAACAATAATCAACAATTTTGCGCATATTGTCTGACTTTTTAGTAATATTTAAATCGCTAAATTTGCTACAATCGCCACAATACAGTTGAATATTTCATTTTAAAGCGTTTTGAGATCAGAGATGAGTCAAAGAAAAAAACAATTATTATTAGGGTTGCGTTCTGTTGCGAGATTGGGCGAAACCGCTATTGTTGCAGCAAAAGCAGGTATTAAGTTTGCTACTGAGCAACCGAATCAAGCCCAATTGATGCGTGAAACTTTTGAAGAGCTTGGTTCAACTTATGTCAAGCTCGGTCAGTTTATAGCCAGTACGCCATCTCTATTTCCACGTGAATATGTGGAAGAATTTCAAAAATGTCTAGATCAAACACCTGCTTTGCCATTTAGCTATATTCAGCAAGTGCTTGCAGAGGAGTTTGTAGGGCAAGATTTAAACGATATTTTCCAAAGTATTGAAGAAAAGCCTTTAGCTTCTGCATCTATCGCTCAAGTCCATGCTGCTGTGCTGAAAACAGGCGAAGATGTGGTGATCAAAGTACAAAAGCCGAATGTGGAAACCATTCTTTATACCGATCTAGGTGTGGTGCATTTCGCAGCAAAAATGTTTGAACGTGTCGTTCCGAAAGTCAAATTTGCCTCGCTGTCAGATATCGTCAATGAAATCCGTGTACGCATGGTGCGTGAAGTGGATTTTATTGAAGAAGCGCAGAATCTTGAAGATTTTAAGCAATATCTACAAGTGAGCCAAAATACGATTGCTACTGCACCGAAAGTCTATCATCAACATTCGACTCGTCGTGTCTTGACGATGGAGCGTCTATATGGCGTACCATTGACCGATCTTGATGTGGTGAAAAAGTATGCGAAAGATCCAAGCCAAGTATTAATTGGAGCAATGAATACATGGTTTGGTAGTCTGATGATGTGCCCAAGTTTTCATGCGGATTTGCATGCGGGCAATCTGATGTTGCTGCGTGATGGACGAATTGGTTTTATTGATTTTGGGATTGTTGGGCAGTTGCAACCTGAGGTGTGGTCTGCGTGCATGAAATTTATGGATGCGCTACAAAAGACTGATTATGATAATATGGCAAAGTACATGCTTCAAATGGGCATGACCGATCAAAACATTGATACGGCGGTATTATCAGAAGATTTACAGCGTTTATTTAGTGGCGTGTTACTGTCTGATCCGCAAGAATTGCTCAGTACCAAACCTGCTGATCTCAACGATATTATGCTCGACATCGTTGGCGTCGGTGAGCGTCACGGCATTCGATTCCCACGTGATTTTGCCCTATTATTCAAACAAATGCTGTATTTTGATCGTTTTATGCGAGTGCTTGCGCCATATACCGATATTTATGCAGACAACCGCTTGCAGATGTTGCACGACATTGAACCTGCATCAAAGTTGATGCATTAATCGATCAAGGTAATTAGTGATAAAAAGGGCAAAGTATGACTGATCTGATTGTTATTGAAGGATTAAAAGTCGATACGGTGATCGGTTGCTTTACATGGGAACGGCAAATCTTGCAACCGCTGTTGTTAGATTTGAAAATCTCATGTGATCTTGATCGAGCGTGTCGAAGCGATGCGCTTGAAGATACCTTGAACTATGCGCAAATTTGTGAAATCTGCGAGCAAGTTATCGTCGATGCCAAACCAAATTTAATTGAACACGTTGCGGATTTAGTGGTCGTGGCATTGATGCAACAGTTTGAAGCCATTGAAAAAATTAACATTACCGTGCGCAAGCCTGCTATTATTTCCACTGCACAATCCGTCGGAATCCAAATCGAGCGTCAACGTGACTATTTACGCCATCGCCATAGCGACTAATCTGGACAAATCTATACATCTCCAGCTTTGCCTTAACACACTGAAATCGTGGGGCAGTTGCCAAGTGTCTTCGATTTATGCAATCCCATGTCGTGATCAGGTTGGGGCAGATTATTGGAATGCGGCGTGTTTACTTGAATCTAGTATGACGGTTGAACAAGTTGTAACTACATTAAAACAGCTTGAACAAGATGCAGGGCGGAAGCGTCCATCGCATAGCATCTCACTCGATGTAGACTTGATTGCATGGGGTGGCAATTATCAAACCATGCAATTTAATCCTAAAAAATTACCGCTTGCTGATGATGTGGTGATTCCATTGGCTGAGATTTGGCAGGATGAACGATTGAAGCGAATCACGCATGATTTTAAACGCATTAATCTCTCGCAAATGAATTCAAATTAAAACGTTCTGCTGATCACCGTACCATCAAAATTTAGGCAATCGAGCACACGGATTCGTTGTACTTCACTTAATTCATCTAAATCAAACCACGCATATTCACTATGTTCTTCGCTGAGTTGAATAGTTTGATTGTCTTTGATTTGAGAACGAAAAATACAAGCATGTGAATTGACCACATGATGAAAGTTGACACCGCTGAGATATAAGACTTCAACTTCACAGCCAAGTTCTTCTAAGCATTCACGATAGAGTGCATCATGAATGGTTTCATTGGGGTCAAGACCGCCACCCGGTAATCCCCAAGCTTTTTCGCCATAAGTTGCTTTCAGAAGCAAAACTTGCTGTTGATCGTTGAGGATAACGGCATGTGAACCCATGCGGTATAGATCGTGATAGCCCATTGATTTCTCGAAATATGCATTTAGTTGAATGGCGTTAGGCACAATATAGCATGCACTGGGTAATCATCAGTAAAGCTTTGAAATCCGAAATTGTTTGTCAAATATTGTTTTTGTTCCACTTTACAAGACTTTTTTTGGACAATGTGTATTTGAGAATTACTTGCTGACATCCTGTAAAAGGATTGACTGGACTGCAACAATTGCTATATTACTAAACTGTAGTTTTATGCGTAGAAATCCGCCATTTCGCCAAGCGCCAACCCATTGATAGTAATTGTAAAAAGACACCATGAGCATCAAAAATTTAAAAGAATTAACACCACGAAAGGCGCTGAACAAAGCCTACTTAAAAGTAAAACCGAATCGGACTGAAATTGAAAGTTTCAAGACCAATCTCATTACTTTACTCGACTGTACAAACGACACAGAAAGTGAAGAGTTTCACAAAAATTTGGTTTCGGACTTTTTAAAGAAAACCTATTACGATCCAAACCATTTCATCAATACCAAAGGTCGAAACGACTTGGTGATTCATAATGGCAATACGGCTAAAAGTTCGGTTGGTGTAATCCTAGAAGCTAAAAAGCCAACCAATAAAACCGAAATGATCTCTGCCAAAAAGCTCAACACAAAAGCATTTCAGGAATTGGTGTTGTATTACTTACGAGAGCGGATTACGCACAAAAATCTTGAAGTAAAACATTTGGTGGCGACTAACATTAACGAATGGTTTATTTTTGATGCGACCTTATTTGATAGACTTTTTGCCCAAAACAAATGTCTAGTAAAGCAATTCAACGACTTTGAAGACGGACGCTTGGCAGACACGAAAACCGATTTTTTCTACAAACACATTGCCGAGCCATTTATTGGTGATATCACCTCAGAAATTGAATATACATACTTCAATATTCAGAACTTTCAAAAGCCATTACGCAATACCGACAAGGCAGATGATAATTCGCTGATTGCTTTATTCAAACTGTTATCGCCTGAGCATCTGTTAAAACTTCCGTTTAGCAACGATAGCAACAGCCTTGATAAGCGCTTTTATGGTGAGTTGTTGCACATTATCGGATTGACCGAAACCAAAGAAAAAAGCAAGAAGCTGATTGGACGGAACAAAGAAGGCGAACGCCACACAGGAACAATTCTTGAAGATACGATCATTCAGCTCGACAGCTTGGATAAATTAAGCCGACTTGATAAGCCTGCTCGGTTTGGTAATAGCAAAGAGGAGCGTCTTTTTAATGTTGCGCTCGAGCTTTCAATCACATGGATCAACCGCATTTTATTTTTGAAGTTGTTAGAAGCTCAACTGATTACCTATCACAAAGGTGACAAATCCTATTCCTTTCTTAACTTTGAAAAAATCAAGAACTATGACGACCTCAATAGTTTGTTTTTTCAGGTCTTGGCACGTCGCTATGACGAGCGTAACCAAGATGTCAAACAAGCATTTGAAAAAACGCCGTATCTCAATTCTTCGCTTTTTGAGCCGACAGACAATGAACAGGTGACTTTGTTTATAAGCAACCTGAAAGACGATAAAACCATTCCGATCTTTACACAAACGGTGCTGAAAGACCAGCAAGGCAAAAAACGGACAGGTAATATTTCCACGCTTCAATATTTATTTGAGTTTTTAGATGCTTACGACTTTGGCGCAGAAGGCAGAGAAGAAATTCAGGAAGACAACAAAACACTAATCAATGCATCGGTTCTCGGTTTGATTTTCGAGAAAATCAACGGCTACAAAGACGGTTCGTTTTTCACGCCTGGATTCATCACCATGTATATGTGTCGTGAAACCATTCGCAAAGCCGTTTTGGAGAAATTCAACGAAATCAAAACATGGAACTGCACCACGCTTGAAGAGCTATATGACAAAATTGAAGATCGAAACGAAGCCAACCAGATTGTAAATAGCATTAAGATTTGTGACCCTGCTGTTGGTTCAGGTCACTTTTTGGTTTCGGCACTCAATGAAATGATTGCCGTGAAAAATGACTTAAAAATTCTGCAAGACCTTGATGGAAAACGCCTAAAAGAATATCAGGTAGAAGTGGTCAATGATGAATTGATTGTTACAGACGAAGAAGGCGAACTTTTTGAATACAACCCCACAAACAAAGAAAGCCAACGCATACAACAAACACTTTTCCATGAAAAGCAAACCATTATTGAAAACTGCCTTTTCGGTGTGGACATCAATGCCAACTCGGTAAAAATCTGCCGTTTGCGGTTGTGGATTGAGCTTCTGAAAAATGCGTATTACAAGAATGCCACGGAACTCGAAACACTGCCAAATATTGACATCAACATCAAATGCGGAAACTCGCTGATTAGCCGATTTGCTATTGATGCCGACCTGAAACAAGCCCTGAAAAAGAACAAGTGGTCGATTGATAGCTATCGAACAGCCGTTGACACATATCGTAACGCCCAAAGCAAAGATCAGAAAAGAGAAATGGAGCAACTGATTGCCGACATCAAATCGGATTTTAGAAGTGAAATTTCGTTGAACGATCCGAAAGTGAAGAAACTACGCAGACTTTCAGACGAGTTGCATCAAATGACCAATCAGGGGCAACTTTTTGAGATGAGCAAAAAGGAAAAAGCGGATTGGAATAAGAAAGTCAAAAAGCTCACTGACGAAACCAAAAAACTCGAAATAGAAATCGAAGAGATAAAAGCCAATAAGATTTTTGAAAATGCGTTTGAATGGCGTTTTGAATTTCCTGAAGTGCTGAGTGATGATGGCGATTTTGTCGGCTTTGATGTGGTGATTGGAAATCCGCCTTATTTTTCATTGTCTAAAGTGAAAGAACAGTCAGAATATTTTTCAAAGGCAAATTATATAACGTATTCAAAAAGTGCAGACATCTTCTGCCTATTCTATGAACTTGGTGGTAATATTTTAAAGCCACTTGGGTTTTTAACTTACATTACTTCTAATTCTTGGTTAAGGGCAATTTATGGAGAGCTTCTAAAAAAATATTTCATTAAACAATTACAGCCAATTGCATTAATAAATATTGAAGATGTTCAAATATTTGAAGAAGCTACCGTTGAATCAAATATTATTACACTTCAAAAATCAGTGAATTCAAAACCATTTCAAGTAGTCAATTTATCAAAAGACTATTCCGTAGGCGATTCTTTAAACGATTATTTCAATAAATACAGCTTTGAATTTATTCCACCATCAACATCTGAATGGTTTATCGGAAATCAGTCTGTTGGAACATTAAAAAGTAAAATCGAACATGGCTCAAGACTTTTGAAAGATTTTAATATTCGAATAAATTTCGGCATTAAAACAGGATACAATGAAGCATTCATAATCGATGAAAATAAAAAGAAGGAATTAATAGACGCAGATAAAAGAAATGCTGAAATAATTAAACCAATAATTCGTGGAAGGGATTTAAAAAAGTACAGTTACGCCTTTGAAAAAGTCTACTTGATAAATTCTCATAATGGAATAAAATCAGTTGGCTTAAAAAGGATTGAAGCCGAAACAGAATACCCAACAATCTACGAACACTTAAATAGATTTTCTCCTAAGGTTCAAAATCGTTCTGATAGGGGGGATCATTGGTCAAATCTTAGAAATTGTGCCTATTTAGAAGACTTTGAAAAAGATAAAATAATATGGGGTGAGATTTCAGATAAACCGAAATTTGCTTTTGACGATGAAAAGTATTTTGCAGAAGCAACTACTTTCCTGATGACTGGTGAAAAGTTAAAATTTTTTTTAGCAATACTAAATTCAAAAGTTTCAGAATGGTATTTCAACCTAATTGGAACAACGACTGGGATGGGAACAAACAGATGGAAGAAGTACAAAATCGAATTGTTGCCAATAAAAATTGCTTCACAAGCTCAAGAAAGAGAAATTGAGATTTTAGTAGACCAAATCTTAACCATTAAAAAGCTAAATTCATTAGCCGACACCACTGATTTGGAAAACCAAATCGATCAATTGGTTTATCAGCTTTACGACCTGACCGAAGAAGAAATTAACATCATTGAGGACAGCTATACTGTCAGAAATTAGAATGTTTCTTTGAATGTATGACAGGCAGTTTTAGATTTCTTCTGCGCAACGGTTTGAACGTTCGCACCAATCAGATTATTTTTTGAGATAAAACGATCATGACGGTGCGATATGTTTTTATATTTATTTTTGTAACACAATAATAAAATTGATAAAAATAAAATATAAATGAGTTATTTAAGCTATAAAAATGATTTTAGATCATTTTTTTATGATGAATTGGATAGATAAAGAAAAAGGTCACGATGAAGTGACCTTTTTGACTTGACAGTGCTGTCAGTTCTGCCAATGAACTACAAGGCTTGTAAACGCTGTCTCATTTACACATTAAAGCGTGATAAGTCTTCTTCAGGACGAGCTGTTAAGACTTCAATGCCAGTTTCAGTAACGAGAATGGTGTGCTCATATTGTGCAGACAATTTATGATCTTTAGTCACCACAGTCCATTTGTCACCCAAAGTCTTGGTTTGCCAAACACCTGCGTTGACCATCGGCTCAAT
>LUOR01000040.1 GCA_001626925.1 Moraxellaceae bacterium REDSEA-S32_B1 | reverse complement strand
AGAATGTGAGTTTAGATTTAATCATCGACATGAAAACCTTTATGCTAAACTGCTTAAAGAATTAAGAAACAATCCGCTCTAAAGTTATCTAGACCCTTTGTTAAATAGCAGATTCATCACCTCAAGATTACGTGCAGGATCAATATTCCGAACGGTGAGATATTCACCATTGGCAGAGCTGTGCGCTTTGGCGTGCATGGCTTCCTGACGGATAAAGGCTTGCACATCTTGTTTGAGCTTTGGATCTTCGATTTGATGTAATACTTTGTTGTACATACGGCAAAACCAAAACTCACCTGCAGGCAAAATCATATTGATTTCATTAACAAAATAGCTTGCAAAAGGCTCATTCGGAATCCAATCCACAGACGTTTCTTGCCAATCAAATTTTACCTTGCGAGGTTTGATTTGGTAAGCAATCGAAGAAAGGACTTTTTTACGCTTAAAAATTGAAAGTAATAACATGATGATGAACCTTTGTGCACTGATAGCTATGTATCATTGCTTTTATTTAAGCTCAACGATGTAATCTGTGCAAAGGAATTGAGGTCAAAGCATGTCATTTTGGGACGATAATTTTGATGAAAAACGACTTATTTCTCAGAATGATCGCTATCCACTTCACCTAAGATCGGAATAGCATCAAGGTCAATGCCTTCAAGCAAATCAAGCTCTTGAATATGCTCTTGTGTGCTGTCGTTTTCGGTGTCGCTATTTGAGTCATTAGATTGCGTAATGGTAAATCCTAAGCGACCTGCCATGACCATAGCCAGTTCATCCAAACCTTGACGATCGAGTGATGAAAACAGTTGAATAGAAAATTTGAGTTTTAACTGATTCAGGTCTTTTTTGACTTCAAGTAAAGCTTTGTTTGCAGGACCACGATTCAATTTGTCCGCTTTAGTCAGCAAGATATGTACAAACAAGTTTCGTGCGTGCGCCCATTCCAGCATCATACGGTCAAAATGTTGTAGAGGATGACGAATATCCATCAGTAAGACCAAACCTTGTAAACTCTCTCGATGAATTAGGTAGTTTTCCAGTTCTTTTTGCCAAACCTTTTTCATTTCTTCAGGGACAGCAGCGTAGCCATAACCTGGTAAATCGACTAGACGTTGCTCAGGATTGCCCAGTGTAAAAAAGTTGATCATCTGAGTGCGACCTGGACGTTTTGATGCACGAGCCAGTTGCTTTTGATTGGTCAATGTATTGATCGCACTGGATTTTCCTGCATTGGAGCGTCCTGCAAAAGCAATCTCATAGCCTGTATCTTCAACACACAAATCAAGCTTTGGTGCACTCATCAAAAACTCTGCTTGACGTAGCCAATTCAATGCTTGAGATGAATAGGCACTGGTGGCATCGTCAGTTTTTTTCGCATAGCTGATTTTATGCTTTGGTGCGAGTTTGGCTTTGGTGTCTTTGGACTTTTGATAGCGGTGCATTTCAATTCATTGTGTCGTTGCTTGATGGGTATTATAAGTCAAGTCGACAAGATGTGAAGTTATTGATGCTGTTACCAATAAGAATTTGCGTAATGCGGAAAAACCTGATGATGAATATGATTGGGTCGTTGCACCTGACCTCAATCCACAAAAAGCACGTATCTTAACAGCGTTAGCACTGACTAAAACCAACTCAACGAAAGAGCTACTGCGCATGTTTGGCAGTATTGATGTAAATTCTTGACTAGAAGAAATAGCCCATTAGCAATGCTTTGTTTGTGGGTTTTGTTGTGTCGCAATCATTGATAAAAATAACAATAAAAATCGGTGCTAAAAAGCATTGTCAATCATCGTAAGCTGGCTAAAGTAATGAGCATAATGCTGCAGACTATTGGAAATCATCATGTCGAACAATGAAGTCGAGATTCAAATAAAACATATGATTCAGCAGGGTTTAGCGGATGGTGACAAGTTGTTGGCTATTTTTGACCAAGCTGAGCCAATACCGTGTGAGTTCATGTTTGGACAGTGGCGTGGTGCAGAAATTAAAACAGGACATCCCATAGAAGGTCTGCTTGAGCTCTCAAAATGGTATGGCAAAGTCTTTAAAGATAAAGAGCATGTATATCCGTTGATTTTTTTGGATGAGCGCAAGGGGATACTGTTCGCAGGTGATCCCAAATACCTCCTGTTGAATGAGCATGTTGGCGTCTTTCAGAAAGTGGGTAAGCTCATGCCACTCGCCACCAAAGTGCTTAAAACTTATGAAAGTAAGGCACGTGCGAGAATGATCGAGTTTCGAGGAAAGTCTTCTGCAACGATGATATATGATGAAAAGCCAATCAATGATCACTTTCGAAAAATCAGTGAAAATATGGTGTTAGGCATTATGGATTTAAAAAGTATCGTCCAGCCGTACTTCTTTATCCTTGAGCGAGATGATCAGTCCATTTATACGCTTGATTTATAAAAAGTGAAGTCATCAAAATTTAGCGAATATCTATACTCGCAATCTCATTTGTATTTGTTCTTTCTAGGCTTGCATCTTTGGTCAGACTATAAAGCACGGGCTGATGCAGTGCGTCACGAAGTTGAAAACCATTGAGATGTTGGTAGAACTGCTCTAATGCTTGATCTAATAAGGGTTTTAGCCCACAGCTAAAGCGCAAAGCGCAAGCGGGCTCTAGGCAATTCACTGCTTTTTGGTCGTGCTCTAAGATACGCACAATATCACCCAGCGCTAGTGTGTAGGCTTCGGGTGCAAGCCGAATCCCGCCACCTTTGCCTCGAGTGCTGATAATCCAACCTTGTTTAACCATAAAATGGCTGACTTTGACCAAATGATTTTCAGAAATTTTTAGGGCGCTGGCGGCCTGTGCAATGGTCATCAGCCCATTGCTTGACGCATCTTTACTCGGCTGAAGTAAAAACATCAGTAGGCGAAGACCATAGTCACTAAATTTATTGAGCTGCATATCAAATCAAGTTAAAAAACGGGAATAAAAAAGCGGATTAGTATAACACCATCCCGCCCTTTGCAAAGTTTCAAATACAAAGCAGTCAAATGCAATGCATTGCCATCACATTTGATGTCTACTGATGACTTAGCTGAGTTTTACCCCGCCAGTCCCAAAGGCTTCACTATGAATATTTTCAGCAGGAATGCCACGAGCGATCAGCGCTTTTTGTTGTTCTGCCATAAATGGCATCGGTCCACAGAGGTAGTAATCTGCATCTTGTGGGAGTAGGGCGCTGTCCATACTGGCAAGATCGAGGCGACCTGCGACATCGTAGTCTTGACCGAGCACATCACTCGCTTGTGGAAATTCATAGGCTGTAAATGTGCTTAAACGTGGGAATTTGGCTTGATGCGCTTGAATGTGTTTCTTCATCGCATGCACCAAACCACTACGACAAGCATGGATAAAGGTCACAGGCTGTGGCATGTCTTCAGTGATCAGTTGGTTTAACATGGCAACCATCGGTGTCAAGCCGACACCACCACTGATAAATACATTACGCTTGTTTGGATCAATCAGATAGAAATTTCCAGTGGGTGCAGACACTTCGATCTCAGCGCCTTCAGGCAAACTGTGCAATGTGCTAGACACCCATCCACCCGCTAGCTCACCTTTTTCGTCTTCACGCTTGACTGAGATGCGCAGATAATCTGATTGTGGACTATTTGACAATGTGTATTGGCGAGGTTGTTTTAGACCTAAATCTTCGACAAAGACACGCACAGAAATATATTGTCCAGCTTCATATTTTGGTAAGTCACCGCCATCGACTGGTGCAAGATAGAATGAAGTAATTTCTTCACTTTCCACATCTTTTTTGGCGATTTTAAATTGACGCCAGCCGAGCCAACTGCCTTTGGTTTGTTGGTGCTGTTCATAGAGTGCTTTTTCAGCATTGATAAACACATCAGCAAGCTGACCATAGGCAACGCCCCACGCTTCGATGAGTGGATCATCCATTGAGATTTTGAGCACTTCACTGATCGAATGTAGCAAGTTTTCACCGACGATATTGTAGTCTGGCGCTTGGATGTTGAGGCTGACATGTTTGTGCGCAATGAGTTCAATCACCGGGGCAAGGACAGACGGATCATCAATATTTTCAGCATAAGCCAGCACTGCACCTGCGAGGGCTTGCGCTTGTGCGCCACTGCGCTGATGTCCCATATTGAAGGTTTCTTTCAGCTCAGGATTGTTGGTGAGCATGCGATTGTAAAAATAGGAGGTGAGGGCTACACCACTTTCACGTAGAACAGGAACTGTGGCTTTGACGAGGTCTTTTTGGCTTTCAGTAATCATGATCGTTGGCTCTTGTTTGGGTTGGTGGATTAAAAGGTATATTTAAAATACACCTTTAAAAGTATATTTGCAATATATCTTTTAGTGGTAACTATATTATTCACTTAAGCTTCTGTTTAAATTGATATTAAATATGAAAATGCCTTTGCGCGCTGTTTTGCAAAGACATTTTATGATCTGTCTTGATGATTGCTTCTAATTATTTCTGCCCAAAAATCGACCCGAGAATACCTCGCATGATTTTTTGCCCAGTGCGCCCACCTAAGCTACGAGCTGCACTTTTTGCAAAAGTACCCACAGTGTCTTGAATCAACTTTTCACGTTGTCTTGCGGCACGCTCGGTTTCTTTTTGTTGCTCTTTCGCCAAACGTTCTTGTTCACGGGCTTGCTGTTTCTCTAGAGCAGCTTGTTCTTTAGCTTGTTGTTTTGCCAAAGCTTCTTGCGCTTTGGCTTCCTCAGCAGCCTTTTCCTCAGCGATCTTTTGTTGCTCGAGTTGCACCACTTTTTGATTTAAAAGCTCATAAGCACTTTCACGGTCGACTATCTGCTCATAGACACCTGCAACGATGCTATTTGTCATTAAGGCTTTACGTTCTTCTACGGTGATTGGACTAAATGCTGAGTATGGAGGCATCACCCAACCACGTTCAACGATTTGTGGTGTACCTTGCGCATCAAGACAGCTAATCAGGGCTTCGCCTACGCCAAGCTGAGTAATTGCATCTGCCACTTCAAACTCAGGATTGACACGGAATGTATCAGCAGCGGTTTTTACTGCTTTTTGATCTTTCGGGGTGAAAGCACGTAGCGCATGTTGCACACGATTACCGAGTTGACCCAATACACTTTCGGGAATATCCAGTGGGCTTTGTGTCACGAAGTAAATCCCAACGCCTTTGGAGCGAATCAAACGCACGACTTGCTCAATTTTCTCTTGTAGTGCAGGACTGGCATTATCAAATAGTAAATGCGCTTCATCGAAAAAGAACACCAGTTTTGGTTTGTCCATATCACCGACTTCGGGCAGTTGTTCGAACAATTCAGATAACATCCACAATAAGAATGTGGCATAAAGTTTCGGGCTATTCATCAGCTTATCGGCAGCCAATACGTTGATATAACCTAAGCCATTACTATCAGTTTGGATAAAATCCATAATGTTTAGACTTGGCTCACCAAAGAAGTCCTCACCACCTTGATCACCAAGTGCTAACAAATTGCGTTGAATTGCGCCAAGACTGGCAGGAGAGAGGTTGCCGTATTCTGATTTCAGTTCAGATGCATTTTCACTGACATAAGTCAGCATCGACTTTAAATCTTTAAAATCAAGCAATAGCATGCCTTGATCATCGGCAACACGAAATACCGCAGAAAGCACGCCTTCTTGGGTGTCGTTCAGATTAAGCATTTGCGACAATAAAATCGGACCAATCTCAGAAATGGTGGTGCGAATCGGATGCCCTTGCTCGCCGAATAAATCCCAAAAAGTCGTTGGTGAAGCTGCAAAAGGCACACTGTCAATGCCAAGTAATTTTAAGCGTTCTTCGAATTTTGGGCTGGTTGAGCCTGCTTTAGCGATACTGGATACGTCACCTTTGGCATCCGCAAGAAACACAGGGACACCAATGCGTGAAAAGTTTTCCGCCAAGACTTTTAAGGTTACGGTTTTTCCTGTACCCGTTGCGCCTGCGATCAAGCCGTGACGGTTGGCAAACTTGGAAAGGAGATCGATATTTTGCGTGATATCTGTTGTTTTTTTTGCGATGGTTAAGACTTGGCTCATTGGTGATGCTCATAGAAAATGCGACTTGAGCAAAACATAACATATTCAAAATGTTTGAAAAAGCCATTTCAAAGTCGCCATTTTGATAAAGCCAAACCGTGAATTGGTTCTCGATTAAATAAAGCGTAATTGTTCTGTCTTAACGTGCACGTTTTGCAGAGAAGATTTAAAACTTTGCACCAAATACTCATTATTCAGCCAATATTGTAGTTGTGGATCGTTACTGTCTTTGATGTGATTAAAGGTGTACCATAATGAGCTTAACGTCGCCTCTGGCTCAGGGCGTTCGATTAACTGACATTCATCATCGAGTTTGAAATGCCCATTTTGCGCAATACGGAAATACCAACCGATACGGCCCTCGTCCAAAAGAAATTTGGCAATACCACGGCTGTTGAGTTGCGCATCAATTTTCCAACATGGTTTACGAGGGCGAGTGACTTGCATTTTCACCGTGCCGATTAGATAAATATCACCAACACAGACATTCGACTCATTCATACTCACTTGATCAGCTTCGCCGATTTGAATGCGAGTGACTTTTCCACAGGTGATGGGTAAGTGGTTTGGTGTGACGTTGCTCATGTGTTGCTCCAGTGATGACATCTTTCTAAGCGTTTACTTGATTTCAGTTGATGTTTTCGACACCTTGAAAATTATGATCATTCTGATGTGTTGGATCGATGGACGGGTATATCGAAGTGCAATACATCTTCTCGAATACCAATTTTGCTGTAGAGTGCGATCGCTGGTTCATCTTCAAGCGCTTGATCAGACTGAACGAAAATTACATAAGCACCTCTTATCGCTGCAATTGTTTTTAAGTGATTGATCAATTTTGTGGCTATACCTCTACGACGATGTTGTTTTGATACAGCGAGGTCATAGATGTAGATTTCACTACGCTCCTGTTCAAGTTTATGTAACTCATAGGCTGCGAGTCCACCCACAACTTGATTATTATCAAGTGCGACCAGTGCAATGAATGCGTGACTACTCAGCAGTTTTTGTAGGTAGCTTGTGCTAGGGGTTTTTTGAGTATAGGTGTCCATATCATCGAAAACTTCACCAAAAAGTTTTAATAATGCATGCGTGAGGCTGATGTCATGTTGATTCAGTGCTTGAAAAGTTATACTCACGACAATCTCCTTAGGAAATATAGATAGGGGCAAGGTGTTTATCGAATAGCCTTTAAAGCTTGTTCAATATCCTTGATTAAATCATCTGCATGTTACCAACCAACCGTCCTGTAGATGTGGTGTTGGCAATTTGCGAATCGCTTTAAGATCATAATACATCACCAAACTGGTCGGTCCGCCCCAACTAAAACCGAGGTGGAATAGCTGTAAGGCATTGCAAAATTGCTGAATCTGTTCAAGCTGATATTCCGCTTTAAAAATCACACTGACAATCCCTGCGCCCAGTCCTGTTGTACAAATCTCTTTCCAATGTTGATGTCCTGCATGGCTTTCGATACTTGGGTGTAGCACTTGCGCAAATTCAGCACGAGATTGTAAAAATCGAATCAGTTGTAAGGTGTTTTGATGGTGCTGTTGATAGCGTAGTGCCATGTGGCTGAGACTTCGGCTGACTTGAGCGCAATCATCACCTGATACGGCAATACCTTGTAGGGCGTGCATACGAAGCAATTCAAGGTGCAATTGTTTATCAAGGGTGCAGATGCTTCCCATCAGAATATCACCGCCACCACTTGGATATTTGGTTAAGGCATGCACGCTGATGTCGACCGCAAGCTTTTCATCCTTATTCTGTGAGTGATTTATCGCAAACGGCTGAAACGCTAAACCTGCGCCCCACGTATTATCCAGTGCTGTCATTACACCATGCGCTTTGGCTTTTTTAATCAGTGTGGCTAAGTCAGGAAATTCTAAAGTGATCGAGCCTGCCACTTCGATCCACAGCAATTTTGATTGTGCGCTAAATTGAATGCTATCTACGTCGGTGGGACTATAGAATTTTAACACCACACCATATTTTTGCTGTAAGGCAACCAGATGATCATGGTTTGGGCTATAAATATTGTCAGGAATCCACACTTCATCGCCCGTATTTAATAGTGCGCTATTGACCAAATTGATCGCAGACAATCCACTTGGTGCAAGCAGACAGTATTTTGCACCTTCAATGTGCGCAATTTGATCAGCGAGATTGTAGGTCGTCGGCGTGCCGTGCGTGCCATAACTATAGTCATAATCATCTGACCAGTGGCGATTGTTCAGTGCATCGGTATCTTTGAAAATAATGGTTGAAGCACGATAAATCGGCGTCTGTACCGTGTGTATATATTGTGGCGCTTGGCGAGTCGGTTGGCTCAGCGCAGTTTGCAAATTGAGTTGCAGATGAGATGTGTTTGATTCGCTTGTATTGGTATGCTTAGACATTGTTAATAAATGATAACGAAGTGTGAATAAATATCATTTTTTCATATTTTAACGAGGGCTTGGCTTTAATTTTGCAATCCAATTGTAAATCGTCAAACAAAGGAATAACGACATGACAACGCAACTGCGAGTGCATTATTTTCAGCATATGGCTGGTGAAGGATTTGGGAGCTGTGAAAATTACTTAAAAAGTAAAAATGCCAAGATCAGCGCCACAGAATTTTTTGCACTACCAATCGAATATAAGTTGGATATCGAGGCCTTACCGAATATTGATGAGGTGGATTTGCTGATCATTATGGGTGGCACGATGAGCGTGAATGATGAAGCAACTTATCCGTGGCTTGTGATTGAGAAGCGTTGGTTGCGTCGTTATATCGCCAGTGGTAAGCCTGTGATTGGTCTTTGCTTGGGTGGGCAGTTGATCGCCAGTGCTTTGGGTGCAAGTGTGACACAAAATCCACAGCGTGAAATCGGCTGGACGGCGATAAAGGCGGTCAATCCGTATCCGATCGATTGTTTTGTGATGCCTGAGCAATGTGAAATCATGCAATGGCATGGAGAAACTTTTGCACTGCCACAGGGTGCGAGGCTGTTGGCGGAAAATACCGTATGTAGCAACCAAGCTTTTCAAATTGGGAAAAATGTCATTGGTTTCCAATTTCATCCTGAGATTACACAAGTGGCATTAAAAAATCTGATAGAAAATGAGCAAGAGGTAGAGTTGTTCGTTGAACAAGTGCCGAATGTCAGAGATCGCCTGAAACAAGCTGTCTCTCACGATGCTTTAAAAAAATTCCAAACTGGTAATCTATTGCTCAATCAAGCAATCGACTATGTATTAGCGCATAGTGTGTCCATGCAAAATTTGATTGTTGACGGTTTGAGAGCAACTTTTTCTGATGATGAAGCAGTGATTGTGTAGTTGCTTTATTGAATGCGTTTAATAGGACAAATTATTCATAAGAATAAGGACTGGAAGACAGTAGATAGATTAAAAAATATTCGTCGTGTTTCCTTGCTTTACAAGGCTTACATGGATATAATAAGCGACCTTCGAATTTTGAAGACGAGTTGATCTGGTTTAAATTATTGATTTATTTCTTTAATTTAAATGTTGATGGTCAATTTATCGTGACAGTCGTGGCATCGATCACGACCTTAGTGATATTCACTGCCCTTGACACTTACTGAAAGGTGAGGTGCGTCATGGGTGATTCTTTATATTTTAAGCTTGGAGTTTACTGGTATGTCTAACCAGAGAATCCGTATCCGTCTTAAGTCTTTTGATCATCGTCTGATTGATCAATCTTCTCAAGAGATCGTGGAAACTGCTAAGCGTACGGGCGCACAAGTGTGTGGTCCGATTCCAATGCCTACACGCATTGAGCGCTTTAACGTTTTGACTTCACCTCACGTGAATAAAGATGCACGTGATCAGTACGAAATTCGCACCTACAAACGTTTGATCGACATCGTTCAGCCAACAGACAAAACTGTTGATGCATTGATGAAATTGGATCTTGCGGCTGGTGTTGACGTTCAGATCGCATTGGGATAAGGCTTTCGGATGATTAAGTCGTTTTGAATAAGATTTAATCAGCTGTATTTTAAGAGGTTTACACACATGGCTATTGGTCTAGTCGGTCGCAAGTGCGGTATGACCCGCATCTTCACTGAAGCCGGCGTCTCTGTGCCAGTCACAGTGATCGAAGTCGATCCAAACCGTATTACACAGATCAAAACACTTGAAACTGATGGCTATCAGGCGATTCAAGTGACTACTGGTGAACGTCGCGAATCTCGCGTAACGAGCGCTCAGAAAGGTCACTTTGCAAAAGCTGGTGTAGCTGCTGGTCGTCTTGTGAAGGAGTTTCGTGTAACTGAAGCGGAACTTGAAGGTCGCGAAGTTGGTGGAACTATCGGTGTTGATCTGTTTGAAGTTGGTCAAGTAGTTGACGTAACAGGTCAGTCGAAAGGTAAAGGTTTCCAAGGTGGTGTTAAGCGTTGGAATTTCCGTACGCAAGATGCAACTCATGGTAACTCTGTATCTCACCGTGTTTTGGGTTCTACAGGTCAAAACCAAACACCTGGTCGCGTATTCAAAGGCAAGAAAATGGCTGGTCACTTAGGTGATGAACGCGTAACTGTACAAGGTCTTGAAGTGGTATCTATTGATGCAGAACGTTCAGTTCTTGTTGTCAAAGGTGCTATTCCTGGTTCAACTGGCGGTGACGTTATCGTACGTCCTACCATCAAGGCTTGAGGGGAAATAAAGTGAATTTAAAAACTGTTTCCGGCTCTGCGGTTGAATTGTCTGAAGTTGCTTTCGGTCGTGAGTTTAACGAAGCGCTTGTACACCAAGTTGTCACAGCTTACTTAGCTGGTGGTCGTCAAGGTTCTCGTGCACAAAAATCACGTGCAGACGTATCTGGCGGTGGTAAAAAGCCATTCCGTCAAAAAGGTACTGGTCGTGCTCGTGCTGGTTCTATTCGTAGCCCGATCTGGGTAGGTGGTGGTAAAACTTTTGCTGCTCGCCCACAAGATTGGTCACAAAAAGTGAACCGTAAAATGTATCGTGGTGCGATGCAATGTATTTTGGCTGAACTTGTTCGCCAAGATCGTTTGGTATTGGTTGAAGATATTCAAGTATCTGCACCAAAAACCAAAGAGCTTATTTCTAAGTTGAATGACTTGAATGCAAGCCGTGCATTAATCGTAACTGATGCTGTTGATGAGAATCTTTACCTAGCTGCTCGCAACATTCCACACGTTGATGTGGTCGACGCAACTGCAATCGATCCGGTAAGCTTGATCGCATTTGATAAAGTTGTCATGTCTGTTGCTGCTGCGAAGAAAATTGAGGTAGAACTCGGATGAACAACGAACGTATCTATCAAGTCCTACGCGGACCTGTATTCTCAGAAAAAGCACAAGTTTTAGGCGATACTGCTGGTGTTCAAGTGTTCAAAGTTGATTTAAATGCAACTAAACTTGAAATCAAAAAAGCGGTTGAACAACTCTTTGGTGTGCAAGTTGTGAAAGTAAACACAACGATCACTAAAGGTAAAACTAAACGCTTTGGTAAAACATTAGGACGTCGTTCTGATGTGAAAAAAGCATACGTCACCCTGAAAGCTGGCCAAGATGTAGAAATGGCTGACTTGGGCGATACCACTGCTGACGCTACTAGCAACGCAGCGGAATAAGGACGAAAATAATGCCAATTCAAAAATGTAAGCCAACGTCTCCAGGGCGTCGCTTTGTGGAAAAAGTGGTGCATAACCACCTTCACAAAGGCAAGCCGTTTGCAGCGTTGACTGAAGCAAAAAAACGTACTGGTGGTCGTAATAACAACGGTCACATCACGACTCGTCACGTTGGTGGTGGTCATAAGCAACAGTACCGTTTGATTGATTTCAAACGTAACAAAGATAGCATCCCTGCGGTTGTTGAGCGTATCGAATACGATCCTAACCGTACAGCGCACATCGCATTGTTAAAATATGCTGATGGTGAGCGTCGCTATATCATTGCGCCGAAAGGTTTGCGTGCAGGTGATAAAGTTCAATCTGGTAACGATGCACCAATTCGTCCAGGGAACTGTTTGCCATTACGCAATATGCCAATCGGTTCTACGATTCACAACATCGAGCTAAAAATCGGGAAAGGCGCTCAATTGATGCGTTCTGCTGGTACTTCAGCACAATTGTTGGGTCGTGATGGTATTTACGCAATCATTCGTCTGCGTTCAGGTGAAATGCGTAAAGTGCATGTTGAGTGTCGTGCTGTTCTTGGTGAAGTTTCTAACCAAGAAAGCAACCTTCGTTCATTGGGTAAAGCTGGTGCATCGCGCTGGCGTGGTGTTCGTCCGACCGTTCGTGGTATGGCGATGAACCCGATTGATCACCCGCATGGTGGTGGTGAAGGGCGTAACAAAGGTATTCAACCTGTAAGCCCATGGGGTCAAAAAGCGAAAGGGTACAAGACTCGTACCAATAAGCGTACGACTAAGATGATTATTCGCGATCGTCGCGTCAAGTAAGGAATCTAACTAATGCCTCGTTCATTAAAAAAAGGTCCATTCGTCGACGCACACTTGTTTGCTAAGGTTGAAGCGGCAGTTGCTGCCAACAACCGCAAGCCGATCAAGACATGGTCACGTCGTTCGATGATCCTCCCAGATTTTGTTGGTCTAACAATTTCTGTTCATAATGGTCGTAACCACGTTCCAGTAATTATTACTGAGCACATGGTTGGACATAAACTTGGTGAATTCGCGCCAACCCGTACCTATCGTGGTCACGGTGTTGACAAGAAATCTAAACGTTAATAGGTGTCATGATGGAAGTAACTGCAAAATTACGCGGTGCCGCTATCTCGGCACAAAAAGCACGTTTAGTTGCTGATCTTATCCGTGGTAAGTCAGTTGCGCGCGCACTCGATATTTTGAGCTTCAGCAACAAAAAAGCTGCTGTGTTAGTCAAAAAAGCACTCGAATCTGCGATCGCCAATGCTGAACACAACAACAGCTTAGATGTTGATGATCTGAAAGTAACAACGATCTTCGTTGACGAAGGTATGAGCCTAAAACGCATCATGCCACGTGCAAAAGGTCGTGCGGATCGTATCACTAAGCGTACCTGTCACATCACTGTTAAGGTAGGAGTTTGATATGGGTCAGAAGGTTCATCCAATCGGTATCCGCCTAGGTGTTGTGAAGCGTCATAACGCCAACTGGTATGCGAGCCCAAAACAATACGCTGAATATTTGCTTAAAGATCTTCAAGTTCGTGAGTTTTTGAACAAAAAACTTAAAAGCGCGATGGTCAGCAAAATTCTTATCGAACGTCCAACCGGCGCTGCTAAGGTAACAATTAGCACTGCTCGTCCTGGTATCGTGATCGGTAAAAAAGGCGAAGACATTGAGAAATTACAACGCGAATTAACATCTATTATGGGTGTTCCTGCGCAAGTAAGTATTAATGAAATTGATCGCCCTGACCTAGATGCACGTTTGGTTGCTGAAGCAATTGCTTCTCAACTCGAAAAACGCGTCATGTTCCGTCGTGCTATGAAGCGCGCGGTACAAAACACGATGCGTGCTGGTGCGAAAGGTATCAAGGTAGAAGTTTCTGGTCGTTTAGGTGGTGCAGAGATTGCACGTACAGAATGGTATCGTGAAGGTCGTGTGCCTCTACATACACTTCGTGCGGACATCGACTACGCAACTTATCGTGCAGAAACAACTTACGGTACGATCGGTGTGAAAGTTTGGATTTTCCGTGGTGAAATCTTGGGCGGCATGAAACAAGTCATGAACCCAGCACCGAGCGAAGAACGTCCAGCTAAACGTGGTCGTGGTCGTGGTGAAGGTCAAGAGCGTCGTGGTCGTCGTTCAGACCGTGCAGACAAGGGAGAATAATCCATGTTGCAACCTAAACGTACCAAATTCCGTAAAGTGCATAAAGGCCGTAACACTGGTCTAGCACATCGTGGTAGTACAGTATCATTCGGTACAATCGCATTGAAAGCGACTGAACGTGGTCAAATGACTGCGCGTCAGATCGAAGCAGCGCGTCGTACCATTAGCCGTCGTGTAAAGCGTGGTGGTAAGATTTACATCCGTGTATTCCCAGATAAACCAATTACTGAAAAACCATTAGAAGTTCGTATGGGTAAAGGTAAAGGTTCTGTAGAGTACTGGGTTTGCCAAATCAAGCCAGGTAAGATCCTGTACGAAATGGAAGGTGTGAACGAAGACTTAGCACGCGAAGCGTTTACGCTTGCAGCGGCGAAGCTACCGTTTAAAACCACTATCGTAACTCGGACGGTAATGTAATGAATACTAAAGATCTACGTGAAAAATCGGTAGAAGAGTTGAAAGCTTTGCTCGACGAGCAACAGCTAAACCAATTCCGTCTTCGCATGGCGAAAGCGACTGGTCAATTGGGCAAAACGCACGAAGTGCAAATTGCTCGTAAGGCGATCGCACGCATCAAGACACTCCTTACCGAAAAACAGGGGAACGGGCAATGAGTGAGAAAACAGTCCGCACTTTAACGGGTAAAGTTGTAAGCGACAAAATGGATAAGTCAATTGTTGTACTTATCGAGCGTCGTGTTCAACATCCGTTGTATGGCAAATCAATGCGCCGTTCAACTAAGTTACATGCTCATGATGAGAACAATACTGCCAAACTTGGCGATCTTGTGACCATCAAAGAAAGCCGCCCAATTTCTAAAACTAAAGCTTGGACTTTAGTGGAAGTGGTTGAAGCAGCAACTGAGTAATTCAACGTTCTTGTTGCATCATTGGTGAATTTCGAGTAGGATTTACGCCTTTCGAATGAGCCAGTGATGCTCGGTTTTGGAGTAGGGCAATGATTCAAACCGAAAGTATGCTCGACGTAGCAGATAACAGTGGTGCACGCCGCGTCCAATGTATTAAGGTACTTGGTGGCTCGCATCGTCGTTACGCTTCAGTTGGCGATATTATTAAAGTAACAGTAAAAGAAGCAATTCCACGTGGTCGTGTTAAAAAAGGCGACGTAATGAATGCTGTTGTTGTTCGTACCAAGTTTGGTATTCGTCGTCCAGACGGTTCTGTGATCCGTTTTGATGACAATGCTGCGGTGATTTTGAACAATAACAAAGCACCGATTGCAACTCGTATTTTCGGACCAGTGACTCGTGAGCTTCGTACTGAACAGTTCATGAAAATCATCTCATTGGCTCCAGAAGTTCTATAAGAGGCAGTCATGGCTAAAATTAAAAAAGGCGATCAAGTGATCGTGATCGCTGGTAAAGAAAAAGGCAAACAGGGTACTGTGCTGTCTATTTCAGAAGATCGTGTTAAGGTCGAAGGCCTTAATTTGGTGAAGAAGCATCAAAAGCCAAACCGTGTAACTGGCGCTGAAGGCGGCATCGTTACTCAAGAGGCGTCGCTTCATATCTCTAACGTGGCAATTTTAAATGCTACAACCCAAAAGGCTGACCGTATTGGTTACCAAGTTGATGCAGAAGGCACGAAGACTCGTGTTTATAAGTCAAATGGTGAAGCAGTGGCGGCAGCGAAGTAATAGGTTGATAGGGCAATGGCCAGACTTAAAACTCGTTATAATGACGAACTTAAAGCAAAGCTTAAAGAAGAGCTAGGCATTAAGAATGTGATGGAGATTCCTCGCATCACAAAAATCACTCTAAACATGGGTGTTGGTGCAGCGGCGACTGATAAGAAATTATTAGACGGTGCTGTAGCAGACATGACGTTAATTGCTGGTCAAAAGCCAGTAGTAACGCTTGCACGTAAATCAATCGCTGGTTTTAAAATTCGTGACGGTTGGCCAATCGGATGTAAAGTTACATTACGTGGCGAACAAATGTACGAATTCTTAGATCGCTTGATCTCTATTGCAATCCCACGTATCCGTGACTTCCGTGGTTTCTCAGCGAAATCATTTGATGGTCGTGGTAACTACTCAATGGGTTTGAAAGAGCAAATCGTATTCCCAGAGATTGACTTTGATAAGATCGATCGTATCCGTGGTCTTGATATCACTGTGACTACGACAGCTCGTAATGATGACGAAGGCCGTGCGCTTATGCGTGCATTTGGCTTCCCGTTCAAATAAGAGGTCAATATGGCTAAGAAAGGTATGGTGAATCGCGAGTTAAAACGTGAGAAAACTGTCGCTAAATATGCTGAGAAACGTGCTGAATTAAAAGCAACGATTTCAAATGTAAATGCGACTGAAGAAGAGCGTTTTGAAGCGATGTTGAAATTACAAGCATTACCTCGTAATGCATCTCCAGTGCGTCTGCGTAACCGTTGTGGTTTGACCGGTCGTCCGCATGGTTATTTCCGCAAGTTCGGTCTAAGCCGTAACAAATTGCGTGATACCGTGATGCAAGGTGATGTACCAGGCGTTGTTAAGGCAAGTTGGTAAGGAGCGACTATCAATGAGTATGCAAGATACCGTTGCCGACATGCTAACACGTGTTCGTAACGCACAAATGGCAAATAAAGCAACTGTTGCTATGCCAAGCTCTAAATTGAAAGTTTCAATTGCAAACGTTCTAGAGCAAGAAGGTTATATCTCTGGCGTTGAAGTATCTGAAGAAGGTGCGAAGACGACTTTGACGATTACCTTAAAATATTTTGAAGGCAAACCAGTTATCGAAAGCATTAAACGTGTAAGCCGTCCAGGTCTACGCCAATATCGCAACAAAGATAGCTTACCAAGCGTTAAGCAAGGTTTAGGTGTTGCAATTGTTTCTACAAGCAAAGGCGTCATGACTGACCGTGCAGCACGTGCTGCTGGTATCGGTGGTGAAGTCCTTGCTTTTGTATCTTAATAGGTGATTCCTCATGTCTCGTGTGGCTAAAGCCCCAGTAGCTGTACCTAACGGTGTAACAGTTACTCAGAACGGCCGGCAGGTCGAAGTGAAAGGCAGCAAAGGTACGTTGTCTTTCAACCTGCATGCGCTGGTCGAGCTAAAACAGGAAGAAGGTAAACTTCAAATTGCTCCTACGGAAGAGTCGAAAGACGCTTGGATGCAAGCTGGTACTGCTCGCGCTGTATTAAATAACCTCGTGAAGGGTGTAAGTGACGGCTTTGAACGTAAATTACAACTAATCGGTGTTGGTTATAAAGCTGCGGTGAAAGGTAATGTTGTTAACCTGAACCTTGGTTTTTCTCATCCAATCGATTACAACTTGCCTGAAGGTGTGACTGCTGAAACACCAACTGCGACTGAAGTATTACTCAAGTCTGCAAATAAGCAGTTATTAGGTCAAGTTGCTTCTGAAATCCGTGGCTATCGTCCGCCAGAGCCTTATAAAGGTAAAGGTGTGCGTTATTCTGACGAAGTTGTACTTCGTAAAGAAGCTAAGAAGAAATAAGGCGCGAGGTTCTTATGAACGAAAAGAAACAATCCCGCTTGCGTCGTGCAAAAAGCACACGCTTGCACATTCGTGCATTGGGTGCGACTCGTTTGTGTGTCAACCGCACACCGCGTCACATCTATGCGCAAGTGATTTCTGCAGATGGTGGCAAAGTATTGGCACAAGCTTCTACTTTGGATGCAACTTTGCGTAGTGGTACAACGGGTAACGTTGATGCAGCAACTAAAGTTGGTGCATTGATCGCTGAACGTGCAAAAGCTGCTGGCGTAACTAAGGTTGCATTTGACCGTTCTGGTTTTAAATTTCATGGTCGTATCAAAGCCTTGGCTGATGCTGCTCGTGAAAACGGCTTGGAGTTCTAATCATGGCTAAAGTTGAACAAAACGACGGTCTTGTTGAAAAGCTGGTTGCCGTTGATCGTGTAGCCAAAGTTGTTAAAGGTGGTCGTATCTTCTCTTTCACAGCATTGACTGTGGTAGGTGATGGTAATGGTCGCGTAGGTTTTGGTCGTGGTAAAGCACGTGAAGTTCCAGCTGCTATTCAAAAAGCACTTGAAGCTGCACGTCGCAACATGATTACAGTTGACCTTAAAGGCACAACTTTACAACATCCTGTGAATGCGCGTCATGGTGCAAGCCGTGTGTACATGCAACCTGCATCTGAAGGTACTGGCGTTATTGCTGGTGGTGCGATGCGTGCTGTTCTTGAAGCAGCAGGTGTACATAACGTACTTGCGAAATGTTATGGCTCTACAAATGCTGCTAACGTAGTCAACGCAACTTTCAACGGTTTGCGTGACATGACTTCTCCCGAGAAAGTCGCTGCGAAACGTGGTCTTTCAGTAGAAGAAATTCAAGGGTAATAATCATGAAAACGATTAAAGTTACCCAGACTAAATCATCTTCACATCGTTTGAAAAATCACAAACTTTGCTTGAAAGGTTTAGGTCTGCGTCGCATTGGTCATACTGTAGAAGTGCAAGATACGCCTTCTAACCGTGGCATGGTCAATAAAGTTTACTATATGGTCAGTGTAGAGGAATAAGCCATGACTCTGCGTTTGAATGAACTCGCACCTGCTGAAGGTGCAAAGCGCGAAAACCTTCGTGTTGGTCGTGGTATCGGCTCTGGTGTCGGTAAAACGGGCGGTCGTGGTGTGAAAGGTCAAAAATCACGTAAAAGTGGTGGCGTTCGCCCAGGTTTCGAAGGTGGTCAAACAGCGTTGTATCGTCGTTTGCCAAAATTTGGTTTTACTAGCCAAATCGCATTGAAAACAGCTGAAGTACGTTTGTCTGAGCTTGCTAAAGTCGAAGGTGATATTATTTCACTAGACACTTTGAAAGCCGCGAACGTAGTACGTAAAGATATGTTGCGTGCTCGTATTGTACTTTCTGGTGATGTTACTCGTGCATTCACTATTCAAGGTGTTGCATTGACTAAAGGTGCGAAGGCTGCAGTTGAAGCAGCTGGCGGTAAAGTCGAGGAGTAATCGTCGGTGTCTATGTCTCCTAGTTCTTCGGGTCACGTACATTTGCAAAAAGGGCAACCTTTTTATGTCAAGTATCGTGAGATTATTAACCGATTGATGTTCCTTGTGGGGGCATTATTGGTGTTTCGACTAGGAGCGCATATACCTGTACCTGGTATTAATAATGCTGCACTAGAGAATTTATTTAATGCAAATCAAGGCACAATCCTTGGCATGTTTAATATGTTCTCTGGTGGTGCGTTAGAGCGTATGTCGATTCTTGCGCTTGGGATCATGCCGTATATTTCGGCATCGATCATTGTGCAGCTCATGTCTTCTGCGGTGCCGTCTTTAGAGGCACTGAAGAAAGAAGGTGAGCAAGGTAAACGTAAAATCCAACAATATACTCGCCAAGGTACATTGCTACTTGCGCTGGTACAGTCAATTGGCATGTGCGCTGGTTTGATTAGTCAAGGGATTACGTTATCTACTGGCTTGGCGTTTTATGTTCCCGCTGTAACCTCTTTGGTTGCAGGTACCATGTTCTTAATGTGGTTGGGTGAACAGATTACGGAGCGTGGTGTAGGTAATGGTATCTCGATGATTATCTTCGCAGGTATTGTTGCAGGTTTACCAACATTGGTGATGCAAACGTTCTCTTCCGTGGAAAGCGGACAGAGTAGTTTGATTGCGATATTAGTGTTTGCAGTATTGTCGTTGATTGTTTTGGCAGCCATCGTCTTTATTGAAAAAGCACAACGTCGTGTCCCAGTGAACTATGCGCAAAAGCAACAAGGACGTCGTGTGTTTACTGCACAGCAAACACATTTGCCATTAAAGATTAATATGGCAGGTGTGATTCCAGCGATTTTTGCAAGCTCACTATTATTGTTCCCAGCAAGTTTGGGGCAATGGGTGGGGAGTAATGATCCTGATGCCGGTATTATTAAACGTACTTTGCAAGACTTAGCTTTAGTATTGTCGCCTGGACAGCCATTGTATTTAATTCTGTTTGGCGCGCTCATTATCTTCTTCTGTTACTTCTATACCGCTTTGGTATTTAGTCCGAAAGAAGTTGCTGAGAATCTAAAGCGTAGTGGTGCATATGTCCCAGGGATTCGTCCAGGTGAACAGACGTCCCGATATTTAGATCATATTCTCAATCGTTTGACTTTCATCGGTGCGATTTATATGACAGTCATCTGCTTAATGCCGATGGTTTTACAAAGCTCGTTTGGTGTGCCTTTCTATTTGGGTGGGACATCCTTGCTGATTGTAGTGGTGGTTGTGATGGATTTTATGGCACAGCTACAAGCTCATTTAACATCGCATCAATATGATAATCAAACATTGATGAAACAATCGACCGCAAAACCGTAAGGTGAAGCATTAGAGGTTTATCATGAAAGTTCAAGCTTCAGTGAAAAAAATTTGTGGTAACTGCAAAGTTATCCGTCGTAATGGGGTGATTCGCGTAATTTGTAGCGCTGAACCTCGTCATAAACAACGTCAAGGTTAATCTTAATCTAGACCTGTTGATTTATTAGGTTTTTTGGGTTAATATCCGCCCCTCAAGATTTTTGTGGGGCGGCTCATTATCTCGAGCGCCTTGTTGGAGAAAAGTCAATGGCTCGTATTGCCGGTGTAAACATTCCGGATAACAAGCATGCTGTTATCTCTCTCACGTACATTTTTGGTGTTGGTCTTCACACTGCTAAGAACATCTTGGCTGCTGTGGGTATCGCTCAAACAACGAAAATCCGTGAACTAGATGACGCACAGCTAGATGCGATTCGCTCGGAAATTGCTAAGGTTCCTACCGAAGGTGATTTACGTCGTGAAATTTCCATGAACATTAAACGTTTAATGGATTTAGGTTGCTACCGCGGCCTTCGTCATCGTCGCAGCTTGCCTGTCCGTGGTCAACGCACCAAAACTAACGCACGTACCCGTAAAGGTCCGCGCAAACCGATTAAAAAGTAAGATTTTTGGAAGCTAAAAGATGGCTAAAGATACTCGCACACGCAAGAAGGTCTCTCGTACCGTCTCTGAAGGTGTTGCACACATTCACGCGTCTTTTAATAACACCATTGTAACGATTACCGATCGTCAAGGTAATGCATTGGCTTGGGCCACTTCAGGTGGACAAGGCTTCCGTGGATCACGTAAATCAACTCCGTTTGCTGCTCAGGTAGCGGCTGAAGTTGCTGGTAAAGCAGCTTTGGACTACGGTTTGAAAAACTTGGACGTCCTTGTAAAAGGTCCTGGTCCAGGTCGTGAATCTGCGGTTCGTGCATTAGGCGCAGTGGGTTATAAGATTAACAGCATTACCGATGTGACCCCAATTCCTCACAACGGTTGCCGTCCACCTAAAAAACGTCGCGTGTAAGGAGAAACATTCATGGCTCGTTATATTGGTCCTAAATGCAAACTCTCTCGCCGCGAAGGGACAGACCTGCAACTGAAATCTGGCGTTAAACCATTTGACGTCAAAACGAAAAAACATGCTAAAGCGCCTGGTCAACATGGCGGGGCTCGTGGCAGTAAGCAATCTGAGTATTCACTACAATTACGTGAAAAACAAAAAGTACGTCGTATGTACGGTGTTTTAGAGCGTCAATTTAGTAATTACTATAAAGAAGCTGCTCGTGTAAAAGGTGCAACAGGTGAAAACTTGTTACAACTCCTTGAAAGCCGTTTAGATAACGTTGTTTATCGTATGGGCTTTGGTTCTACTCGTGCAGAAGCTCGTCAGTTAGTTTCTCACCGTAGCATTACTTTGAATGGTCGCCGTGTAAATATTGCATCAATTCAAGTGAAAGCAGGTGATGTGATTGCTGTGCATGAAGGCGCTAAACAACAGTTGCGTATTAAAAATGCAATTGAATTAGCGACTCAACGTGGTATTCCAGAATGGGTTGATGTTGATCATTCTAAATTGGAAGGTACGTTTAAATCTGCACCAGATCGCGCTGATCTATCTGCTGAAATTAATGAAAGCTTGATTGTAGAATTGTATTCTAAATAATCCTTGAGGTGGCAATATGACGCGTACTGCAAACGAGTTCCTTACTCCGCAAGCGATCAAAGTTGATGCGGTTACAGGAACCTCGGCAAAAGTAATTCTTGAGCCTTTAGAGCGTGGTTTTGGTCACACTCTTGGTAATGCTTTGCGTCGCATTCTATTGTCTTCTCTACCTGGCGCTGCTGTGGTAGAGGTAGAAGTAGAAGGTGTTGAGCATGAGTACAGTACCTTAGAAGGCTTGCAGCAGGATATCGTCGAGCTCTTGCTGAATCTAAAAGGATTGTCAATTAAACTGTTCGATCAGAACGAAGCATATTTAACGTTAGACAAACAAGGCGCTGGAGAAGTCACTGCAGCTGATCTTCGTTTGCCACATAATGTTGAAATTGCAAATCCTGAACATGTATTGGGTACTTTGAGTGCGAATGGTCATTTAAAAATGCGCCTAAAAGTTGCTCAAGGTCGTGGTTATGAACCATCTGATGCGCGTTTCCCTGAAGGTGAAACTCGTCCAGTGGGTCGTTTACAACTTGATGCAAGCTATAGTCCAATCACTCGTGTGTCATACACAGTCGAAAGTGCTCGTGTAGAACAACGTACTGATTTGGATAAGCTAGTTATTGATCTTGAAACCAATGGTACGGTTGATCCTGAAGAAGCAATTCGTAAGGCAGCGACCATTTTGCAACAACAAATCGCAATTTTTGTTGACTTGCAAAAAGATCAAGCACCTGTTGCACAAGAACCACGTGAAGAGGTCGATCCGATCTTACTTCGTCCAGTGGATGATTTGGAGCTTACTGTTCGTTCGGCGAACTGTTTGAAAGCAGAAAATATTTACTACATTGGTGATCTTGTTCAACGCACCGAAGTTGAGTTGTTGAAAACTCCAAACTTAGGTAAGAAATCGTTGACTGAGATTAAAGATGTGTTGGCTTCTAAAGGCTTACAACTCGGCATGCGCTTAGAAAACTGGCCACCAGCTAGTTTGCGTATGGACGATCGTTTTGCCTATCGTAGCCGTTAATTGAGTAGGACTATTCACCATGCGTCATCGTAATAGTGGTGTTAAATTAGGCCGTACGAGCAGCCATCGCAAAGCGTTGTTCCAAAATCTAACAAATGCTCTTGTAGAGCACGAGTTGATTAAAACAACTTTGCCAAAAGCGAAAGAACTTCGCCGTGTTGCTGAGCCTTTGATCACCTTAGCGAAAAACGATACTGTAGCAAACCGCCGTTTGGCATTTGCTCGAACTCGTTCAGCTGCAACTGTTGGTAAATTATTTACCGTTCTTGGCCCTCGTTATAAAGAACGTAACGGCGGTTATCTACGTGTGCTTAAAGCAGGCTTCCGTGCAGGTGATGCTGCGCCAATGGCTTATGTTGAGCTTGTAGATCGTGAGATCAAATCTGCTGAATAATTCTATTATTCGCAATAAAAAAGGTCAGCTTATGCTGACCTTTTTTCTATTAAAAGATGAAAGTATTCATATGCAGAATAATCAGTTGATAATATCAAATTAGCACTTCCTTTTTTTATAAAAAAAATTAGGGGCTGTAGTAGATAAGATTAAATTTCAGTCCATTTCAACAAGACATTCAGCTGTTGTTTTGGACTCCCATAGTTAAATCTAAACTCGCATTCCTTAATAAACAACGGAAAGGCATTTCGGTCAATACCATTGTACTTTCTTAACACTCTTTTCGCCTGATTCCAAAAATTTTCTATTCCATTAATGTGGTTTTGCCCATCTGCAAAATGACTAGAATGATTGATCCGATGATGA
>LUOR01000004.1 GCA_001626925.1 Moraxellaceae bacterium REDSEA-S32_B1 | reverse complement strand
TCCATTTACTTTGAAGGTCGATTAGATGATATAATTAAAATCTAGTCAAATTTACTGACACAGAATTTTGAACGCCCTCTTCTTGAGCTTTTATCTAGCCACGATACTGTCGTGTTGCTTATTCTTCTGGGCATTTTATCTAAAGCACTCAGGTGAATGGTTAAATAATCCTGACCCTAAATTCCATTTCTCACGTCCAATGCAATTTTTTTGTTGGGTAATTCTCCTGCCGTTTTGCTATACCGCACTATTTTGGATTATTTTTTGTGGCTATATTCCTCACTTTTATACTTATGCTTTGGGGCAGAACAGCACAATAAATTCTTTCGCTACTGGGGATTTACAACCCAAAAGATCATTCTGCAAATATCAGCTCAACCTTAAAGAGTCCGATCATCTTCTTTTTGAATATTGTCTAACTCAAAGTCAGTTCAAGCAGTTTCAACAAAGCAATCAACCCACTGAAATTCTATTGCAGATCAAGCACTCTAAACTTGGTATGGTCGTAGGGGATTTTAAGTTTAAACAGCATACAAATAAACCAGACTAGCAGTTAAAAAGCGAGCCTCGGCTCGCTTTTTAACTCTTTCGATCATTCGCTTGATTTAAAACTCAAGGCAAATTAAACCAAATCATTTGACTGTCTTCACTCGCTTCAATCACCGCATTTTCTTCAAAGACTAAGGCATCACCCGCTTTCACTGTATGCTCACCGATGTTCACCTCACCTTTGATCAGATGCACATAGTTGACTCGTTTTACTTCATCCACATTTAAGCTTTGCCCTGCGTGTAATACAGCACTACGAATTTCAGCATTTTGACGGATTTGCATCAAGGCTTGATCAGTTGTCCCTGCGATCAAATGCCATTGGTTTGGTGCGTCATTCGGATCGCAAGACACTTGTTGATACGATGGCTTGGCATCTTGTACATTCGGAATTACCCAAATTTGGAGTAAATGCACTGGGTCATCATAACGATTCATTTCACTGTGGCGCACACCTGTACCTGCGCTCATCAATTGCCACTCACCTGCTTTAATATCGCCCTCATTGCCCATGCTGTCTTTATGCGAAATCGTACCTGAGAGTACACAAGTCAGGATTTCCATATTGTCATGCGGATGCGCACCAAAACCTTGATTACCTGCGATATGATCATCATTGATGACACGAAGTGCGCTGACACCCATATATTTCGGGTCGTGCCAACTGCCAAAAGAAAAGCTATGTCGTGTGTCCAACCAACCTGCTTGGACATGACCGCGATCTTCACTCCGATGGAGATAAGCTTGCATATCATTCACCAATATTAATAATTTCTAACCTAAAGTATATATTGATTAATTTTGATTAAAATATCGAAAGCAGTATACATTGTCTTGTATTTAGAACAATCATTTAAACTTATGATTTTTATGTCCAATCAATAAACAAGAAGACTTTGCAGTCGAATTTTTAATTCCGAGCTCAAACTCGATTCGCAGTTAGATGTTGAAATCCAAATAATCGTCGCATTTTAAACAGCAAAATTAACTGTAAGCTAGTGCAATACACCACACCACCTAAGTTGAGAAAATCAATCTGCTTGGCTCGCAAGGTATTTAAACAAAATGCCTTGCTTGCACCATACGTTAACACTTGCAAGAGTTGTTGCTGTTGTAATGCAAGCTGTGGAAGTTGCATGATCTTATGTGAAGTGATGCTGTGTGAAGCGCTTTGCCTGAATTGACTGACAATATGATTCATGACGTTTTCCTTTGATTCACTTTTGAGCTGTGCTGTATGTCGAATTGGTCATACAGCACACACTTTTTAATTTCAGTTTAGTAATTGCGATTAACCGCTCGACTTCGAATTTTTCAATCGCATCTGATACCAATCGACATTTCGGGTAATAAACATCACCGCAGCCACCAGTACAAAGGCGAAGATCGAACCCATAAAGAAAGTTTTTTCCGCAGATTGCAGTAGCACATACATCACCACATACAGACTACCCAATAGCACACTAAACAAGATCGCATGTAACCATTTACCCATCACAAAACGCAGATACCAACCGATCAAGCCAATACAAGCAATGGCGGCGATGTAGTAGGCGCTGAGAAAGCTGTATTGCTCGCTAAAGGAAAGTAACAGCAGGAAAAATACCGACTGTGCAATGCCGACCAACAGATATTGGATCGGGTGAATTGCTAAACCTTTGAGGCTTTCGAACAAGAAGAAGCTGGCAAAGGTAATCAGTGTAATCATCCAGCCGTATTTGATCGCACGATCGGTCTGACTATAAACATTCACTGGCTCGATAAACTCCACCGCAAAACCTGCACCATTTGAAATCACTTCGCCTGACTTATCGGTGTAATAATCATTGTCCTGACGGCAACTAGAAGCATGCCAACAACTCATATAAGTTTGACGGTTTTGGTAGCCCAGTGTGATGCTCTGCCATTTGGCACTAAACTGCTGATCATATGAACTGTTCTGCGTGGGTAAACTATCACCAAAATATTTGGCATCTGCCCAATTCCCTGTAGCGCTAAATGTGGTTTTTTCCGTAGTGGGCACAAGGCTAAACACCTGCAAACCCTCTAGGCTCATATCCAGCGTAAAATCAAAATCATTCAGACTAAAATTCGGTAAAGCCACGCTCAGATAAGAAATGCCACCGCCAGAACCTATCTGTTGATATTCGGAAAAATCAAGTTGACGCTTTTCCTCGCCAATGGTCAGAATCGGCTTTTGATGCACCCCACGTAAATCTTTAATCGGCAACACAAATCGAGCCGACTGCCAATCGAGTCTTCGTTGATTTGCTGTGACCACCTGCTCGTTAATATTGCTAAATTTTCCCTGACTTTTTATGCTGGAAATATAGCTTGTCGCACGATAAATAGTACGTTGATAAGTATCATCACTGACATCGAACTTGGCATCCCAGTCGATCTGCTCAGGGAAAAATAATTGCTCGCCTGACTCACGACAGAGCTTATCTTTTAGTTCAGGATTTTCCCGATAATCACATGGCACCATCTGGGTATACGGCACTGCGACAAATGGGCTAACGACTTGTTGCGAGCCGATTTGATTACGCACGATCTCCCGCACCACTTGATTTTGATAGCCCTCCCGTTCATAAACAATATAATTCACAAAGCTCAGCCCGAGCGCAAACAAACCGAGCAAAGCAGCCAAAATAAAAAGTTTAAAAAAAAGTTGACGTTGTTTCATGACACATCCCACTGTACTTATTCGACTTTTTTATTGTCTTGATGTGAGATGTGTTTTATGGGAGCGCTTGATGTGGAATAAGTGAAATTTTGGTGAAGTTTCTGATTTAATTCATTTTGGGTTTAGATTTTTTTTAGTTGAATCTTCACCAAAACGCCTTGCAAATTTTTAACCTGAATGGCTGAAAACATATGATGATCAAAAGGCAAATCGGTATGCTGTTGCAAGGATGCAACATTTTCAATCTGAATCATTCCACCTAAACCATCTAACACTTGCTGAACAATGGTCAAGCCAATACCAGAACTGCGTTGATGAGTATCGGGACGAGGCAAAGAATAGTAATGCTCAAAAATATGCGTTATGGCAAAGTCAGGAATTAATTGTCCCTGATTAAACAGATCAATCTGAAAATGATGTTCGTGTTCAGTGAGTTGCACGATCATCACCCCCTCATTTGGCGTGAAATCTAGGGCATTATCCAAGACATTATTCACCGCTTGTTTGAGCCAAAACGCATCGCTGTGAAGTTCACAATTCGGCTGAATATGTTGTATCAACTGGATATTTTTTTGTTGAATCCGACCACGCTGTGCCTCAATTAAACTTTCGATGAGCACAGAAAGATTCAACCGTTCTCGTTCAAATTTCTTCGTCGATTTTTCCAAACGAGTGAGGAGTAACATGCGATCAATCAAATCCCGCAACCGTTTACTTTGTTCTTCGATATTCTTGACGAAATGTTGCTGATCATCGAGTGGTAATGGGTCTTGTAAAATCTCGGCACTGGCTTGGATTGCCGTCAGTGGACTTTTCAGCTCATGGGTCAGCGTATTGACATAATGCTCAACATAGGCACGATCTTCGAGCTTTTCACGCATTTCGGTCACGGCTTGGGTGACTTGATTCAGCTCTTTGGCTGAATAAAAATGCGGTGCTTCATTGACAGGTGCAAGTGCCTGCGCATAACGGCGCACCCGATCAATACTACGTCTCAACCACCATGCCACGATACTAGCAAACAGCAGACTGATGATCGCCACCCAAATGGCTTTTTCTAAGAAATGCTTTTGCGCACGACTGATATAAGGCTGTACGGAAAAATTGGGCTTGCCTAGACTGACCACACCAATGAGCTGACAATCATAAATAATCGGTGCGGCGATATACATGGTGCTACTTTGCTCATCATCGATATTGGTACGAGTCGAACGTGCGCCGTAACGCCCTCGCAGGGTCAGATAGACATCATTCCACTGCGAATAATCCTGTCCCGTACCCACACCTGTCGAGTCGTACAGCACAATACCCTTCGCATCGGTAATATAAATCTGCTGATGAATTTGATTTTTGCTGTGTTGCCAAATTTGCGCATGTAGATCACGAGATAAGGCATGTTGAATTTTTACATCAAACTCCGGCGTTTTTACATAGCCCGAATGCACATCTTCGGCGACCAGTTGCGCCACGATATTGGCATTTTCCGCAAGCGTGTCTTCGACCACTTGGCGCACATTGGGTTTAATCTGCTGATTGATGGTGTAGAGCATAAACCACAGCACTACGACCAAAATCAGACTAAAGAAAAACCAAATGCGCACAAAGATCGACAAGGTATATCCCCAATTAAACTGAATTGGCTTAAACTAAATCAGTCAAAATTATTTCGTCCACAATAGCACTGAAACAATTCCCGCCGCAATCAATGGACCAACAGGCACACCACGAAAAAAGGTCACACCAATAATCGTCCCAACCAAGAGCCCTGTCACCACTGTCGGCTGATCAACCATCAAGGTTACACCTCGCCCACCAAGCCAAGCGACCAACACACCGACGATCACTGCAACCATGGTTTTCCAATGGGTAAAGACTTGCATCATATCTTCGGCTTGGATTTTACCACTGACCAACGGCGACAACACCGCAATGGTGAGAATGATAATACCAAGATGCAAACCATACTTTTCCATCATCGGCGCATACTGCACCAACGGCGTATGTAATACGATCAGTAAAACTGCCGAAGCAATAGTGATCGAGGGGTTATGGCTAATCACACCCAAAGCAATAAAAACAAGGAGCAACAAAGAGATCGCATGTGCGGAAAGAAAAGACATGATTAAAAATGAAATACTAAGCAGGAAGCCGATATTATGCGTGAATGTGTTCTAAACCGCTATTCGACTTCAGCGTAATATTTCTCGCCTATCAGACACACGGAGTTACTGAGATTTATGGTAATTCCAAACTATAACCAAAGCCCCGATGCGTTTGAATCGGCTCTAGTTCACTGCGCACTTTTTTCAGCTTGGCACGTAGACTTTTGATATGCGTATCAACTGTTCGATCAAGACTATGGTCAGGATGTTCCCAAACTTGATCCATCAACTGCTGACGACTAAATACTTGCGTAGGATGATCAATCAAAAATTTTAGTAAGCCATATTCATAACGAGTCAGTTGCAAGACTTCACCAAAATATAGAATCTGCAAACGCTCAGGCAGACATTGCCAAACTGCTTCTTGTTCTTGAGCAATATCTTTGGAATTATTTTCGGGTGAATTTGCAGGTATGGAATTTTGCGACAGTTGCATGCGTCGCCAAACGGACTTGATCCGAGAAATAATTTCCCTTGCGCTAAACGGTTTATGGCAATAATCATCCGCACCGATCTCTAGCCCAACGATCCGATCAATCTCATCATCGCGAGCGGTCAAAAACAATAACGGTGTATGACAATATTGACGCAGTTGTTTACACACTTCGAAGCCATCAATATCAGGCAAACCCACATCGAGAACAATAAAATCAAAAGTGCGTGATTGTGTTTCTGTCAGTGCTAACTGCCCTTGACTCACCCAAGTCACTTGCCAACCTTCACGCTCAAGCGCGTATTTTAATGGCATGACAATGGCGGCATCATCTTCGACATAGAGTATCTGTTTGGCAGTGGTCATAAGAGATTTGTTTGAGGAATAATGATTTTAAGATTAAGTAAAACAGCAGGTTTTCACAAGTGATGTTACTTTTAGAAATTATTTTTAGAATCAATACGGCTTTTGAGATAACCGTGCCCTGTAAAATCATGACGGGATACAACACAACAATACAGGACGCATTGATCGAGGCGATGGATCAGTCTCAATCACTCATATTCGGATAAAATATGAATGGACTTAGTGTAAGCATTTTTACAAAAAAATCTATGCCAAAATGTAAAATTAAACCGATGGTTTCGCATCTGGTGACATTTCAACCATCAGTTTCAATAGAAATGATCTGCGTTAAGCAATCTTATAGTCAATAATCACAGGTGCATGATCGCTAAACCATTGTTCTTTGTACACCCAAGCATTGACGGTGCGATCTTTCCAATCTGGCGAGCAGGCATGATAATCAATGCGCCAACCGACGTTCTTGGCACGGGCTTGACCTCGATTCGACCACCATGAATACAGCTCGGCTTCCTCACGTACTACACGGAAAGTGTCGACATAACCCAAATCATCATAGATATGATCTAGCCACGCACGCTCATGTGGCAGACAGCCTGACGATTTTTGATTGCCTGACCAATTTTTAATGTCGATGCGCTTATGCACGATGTTGTAATCACCACAGATGATGATGGATTTATTTTGTTCGCGCCAATCACTTAATATTTGTTGATATTGCTCAAGAAAATGATCTTTACGTGCTTGCGCCACATCGCCCGATGAGCCTGACGGCAAATACAATGAGCAGATAAAGACATTTTCCGATAAACCTAAATCATACTCAGCACTAATAAAACGCCCTTGTGTATCGGCTAGCTCAAAACCTAAACCATCAGTGACGCTGACAAAAGGCAGACGGCTGTAGACCGCTGTGCCTGCGTAGCCTGCTTTTTGCGCTTCAAACATGTGTACATGCCAACCCTCAGGTTTAAAGGCATCCGTCCATTGATGTTCGCTAATGCGTGTTTCTTGCATACAGACCACATCGGCTTCGGACTGTTCAAGCCATTCAAAGAAGCCTTTTTTCTGCGCAGAACGTAGTCCATTCACATTGATTGAAACGACACGTAAAATTTTTGTCTCACTTGGATAGCTATCCTTTGGTATCATGCCGAGCAGTATCCTTATTTCAGATTCACATTGTTAAAAATTGGAGCATAACACATGACGACGATCAATACTTTTCAAGCCCAAGCATTTATCGAATTGGCATTATCCCGTGGTGTGCTCAAGTTCGGCGAATTTACCTTAAAGTCAGGTCGTGTTAGTCCATATTTCTTCAATGCGGGCTTGCTCAATGATGGCGAGGCTTTGGCACTGCTAGCCAGTGGTTATGCTGATCAACTCATGCAATGTGAAGGCGTCGAAGTGATTTTTGGACCTGCCTATAAAGGCATTCCGTTTGTGGCTGCGACCGCTGTGGCATTGGCACAGAACCATCAAAAAAGTGTGCCGTGGGGATTTAACCGCAAAGAAGCCAAAGATCATGGCGAAGGTGGTGTCTTGGTTGGTGCTAGCGTTGCGGGGAAAAAAGTGTGGATCATTGATGATGTGATCACCGCAGGCACAGCGATTCGTGAAGTAGTAACAATTTTGAAAAATGCAGGTGCTGAAATCGCAGGCGTATTGGTGGCGTTAGACCGTCAAGAACGTGGTCAAGGCGAATTGTCTGCGATTCAAGAGGTGCAAAAAGAGCTGAATATTCCAGTGCATGCTTTGATTACCATGACCGATTTGATGGATTATTTAGAGCAAAAAGGTGAAACAGCGTCTTTGGAAAATATGCAGGCGTATCGCAGCCAGTATGGAATTTAAGAGTTTTTATTTCTAAGAATCAATAATCAAAAAAACCACAGTACGATGAATCGGCTGTGGTTTTTTTTATGCGCTCAACAGGATATTGAGCATTAATTTTGAAAACTTATGAGCAAACAGGTGCCAACTTTTCAACACGCTTATATTTAAGCTGTGCAGATTTACCTTCTGGAAGACTTTGCTCAAGGATCAAATCTGTCGCACTCAAGGTATTAATGGTCAAAGTTTGCGTCACTTCACCATCTTCACGGATTTCGACATTTTTGCCATTTACGGTGTAGTCATATTCTTCTTGGTCAATGGCTTCATTTGAGTCATCTTCGCAGTCGAACGCATACATGGTGATTTTACCATTACGAAGCTCAGTCACATTGGCAATGCCATCTTCGACTTTATCAAAAGCCCAATAACCATCTGCAGCACCTGCGAATGCTTGGCTTGTCGCAAAAGTTGCAACGAATGAGAATGCAAGGGAGAGAAGCGTGTTTTGTTGGAGTTTCATGGCAAATTACCTGACAAGAGTTAGCAATGCCTTAATGATAGGTCACTGTGAAAAAATGTCTAGTAATTATACAGAACTGCTTAGTCTAATTTACTTAACAGTCCTTTCATTTCTTCATCACAATGAAACAAAATACCCAAACACGGTGGTTTGGGTATTTTGCATGTTCAGCTTAAATCAAATCTATGTTAGAACTTATAACGTAGCGTCAACGCATAATTACGTGGTTCACCATAACGATTCGATGTTGCGGTCACATACGAATAATATTTTTCATCTAAAACATTATAAGCATTTGCAGAAACGGTCAATTTTTCATTGATCGGGTAGCTCGCCATCAAGTTCACTAAAGCAAATGCAGGCTGAGTTGCTGAGATTGCACTATATCTAGAAAAAACTTGCTCGCTCTGATAATTCACCCCTGGAGCTGTATGAAACCCATGCGCCATGTGAATTCAAAACTTTGCGTATTGAACACGGCACACGTCAGCTTTATGTGCTTTTTGAAAATGGTGGCAAAGAACAGATTGATGAAACACATCCTAGATGGGATCATGCAGCACTTTTATAATACAAGTTTTGCCAATGTAGATGATTTTTTTGAAAGTAAACAGTCGATAGATCAATACTTTGCCGATGCAAAGCAATCTTTAGATGACAACCGATGGAATAAAGAGAATCGCCCGACCAGTACGAAAACGATCACTGAAACTCAAACGCAATTCATTCCACCAGCAAGTTCAAATCCTCAACTTACACGCCGTCAAGCAGGTGTAGAAGACCTCACAAAATCATCGAGCAAAAAATGGATGATGATTGCTGTAGTGGTTCTTATCGTTGGCATACTCTTGGTGATGATGCGTTAAAACAAAGAGAATCGTGTCGTAACTCATCAAATCCCAATATCCGCCAAATTGCCTTTTTGCTCAAGCCACTGCTTACGATCAGGCGCACGCTTTTTAGCAAGCAACTTATCCAGTAGACTCGCTGTAAAGTGAATATCGTCCAAATCTAATTGCACTAAGCGACGTGTATCAGGATCCATCGTGGTTTCACGCAGTTGGATCGCATTCATCTCGCCCAATCCTTTGAATCGAGTGATTTGCGGATTTTTATTGCCTTTGACATTTTTCAAGATGCCATCGAGCTCATCATCATCCAGCGCATAGCGCACATCTTTGCCAATATCAATCCGATACAGCGGTGGCATCGCCACATAGAGATGCCCTTCTTCCACTAAACTTGGAAAATGACGCACGAATAACGCACAGAGCAAAGTGGCAATATGCAAGCCATCCGAGTCCGCATCGGCAAGAATACAGATTTTACCGTAACGTAGCTCAGACAGATCATCACTGCCAGGATCGACACCGATGGCAATGGCAATATCATGCACTTCTTGCGAGGCAAGCACCTCATCCGAAGCCACCTCCCAAGTATTGAGAATTTTGCCTCGAATCGGCATGATCGCTTGAAAATTCTTATCCCGAGCTTGTTTAGCACTTCCGCCCGCAGAGTCACCCTCGACGATGAACAGTTCGGAATCTTCACGAGTTAAACCGACACAGTCCGCTAATTTTCCGGGTAATGCAGGGCCTGAAGTGATTTTTTTACGTTCGACTTTTTTTGCGGCTTTTAAGCGTCGTCCTGCTTTAGCAATGGCAAGTTCGGCAAGCTGTTTGGCAATCTCTGGATATTGATTCAACCACAGTGCAAAAGCATCTTTGGCAATATTCAGCACAATCCCTGCGGCTTCACGGCTTGATAGACGCTCTTTGGTCTGCCCTGAGAATTGTGGCTCTTGGAACTTCAACGACAGGATAAAGTTCACGCCATCCCAGACATCTTCAGGAGAAATTTTTAAATTTCGTGGGAGTAGACTGCGCAATTCACAAAACTCACGCAGTGCATCGGTAATGCCTGAGCGTAAACCATTGACGTGTGTACCACCTTGTGCGGTTGGAATCAAATTGACATAGCTTTCTTGGACGGCTTCACCGCCTTCAACATTCCAGCAAATGGCAAACTCACAACTGGATTTATCGACTTTTCCACTCGATACATAGGGAATTTCAGGCAGAATATCTCGGTCTTGTACTTCATCTCGAAGATAGTCGAGCAAGCCATTTTCAAATTGCCATTCGATTTTTTCATTGTTAATTTCATCGATATATTCGATATGCAAGCCCGCAGCGAGTACCGCTTTAGCTTTGAGGTTGTGCTTTAAGACTTTTAAGGCGAATTTTGGACTGTCAAAATATTTTGGATTCGGTAAGAAATGAACCGTTGTTCCTGTGGCACGTTTTGGCGCTTTGCCTTCGAACACTTGCAATGGCTGAGTCGGCTCACCATCAGCAAAGTCCATTTTGTACAGATTGCCATCACGTTGAACTGTGACGTTGACTTGCGTAGACAGCGCATTGACGACTGAAATACCGACACCGTGCAAACCACCTGAAAATTCATAATTTTTATCGCTGAATTTACCGCCTGCGTGCAGTTTGGTCAGGATAATTTCAATACCACTTTGTCCATATTCAGGGTGAATATCGACAGGCATGCCACGTCCATTATCTTCAACAGAGAGCGAACCATCAGCATGAACCACGATTTTGATCTTATTGGCGTGTCCTGCGAGCGCCTCATCAACCGCATTATCAATCACTTCCTGCGCCAAATGGTTTGGTCGAGTGGTGTCGGTATACATGCCTGGACGACGGCGTACAGGATCAAGACCAGATAAGACTTCGAGCGATTGGGCGGTATATGACACGTTATCGTTATCCCTATTAAAATAGACGGCAAAAATGACAAACATTGTTTTTAAATACTGTGCGTATTTTTACAGTAATTTTTAGGCTTTTAAAAGTATTTGTACGATTTGCTCGTTTTATCACGACAAATTATGACTGCTTATTGCACTTTTTGTCGGTTATTTTTCATTATTGTTCAGGCAAATTTCTCTTTTTACATAAACACTTTAGTAGAACTTGCCGAATGCCGAGAACGTGTTATATTCAAGGTATGCAACATTTCGCATAGATGCATTGCAGAGTAAATAATCATTTTGACAAGGTATATTGTCTAACAAGATTAGCGTTATGATCATGTTGGATGCGTTATGTTTTTAAGGACATTGGATAGATAAAATAAGAGTTGTGAACTTGCACTCAGGACGTGCAAAAGCACATACCCCGCCGAGGAAATACTATGGCAAGCTTAACACCGCTACAAGAAACCTACTGTCGCTGGGATTCGACCCCACCTCATCAAGCAGACGTCCTAGAAGGATTGGCACAGTTAGTCACGGTGAACTTACTTGGCATTCACGATACGATGCAGATGATTCATCGTGAGGTCTTGCTCAAAACCCTCGGTTTTACTCAAGAACAATCCAACCGAATCTTAGAAAAGCCACTGGTGCAAACTTTATTTCATCATGGATATAGTTTTGCGCAAAATTATGGGACGCACATCTTGGCGCCTGCTTTGCGCCATATCAATTTCCGTTTTCCAAAACTCCAAGAAAAAACCATGTCGCCTGCGATGCACTATCTGGTCGGTGCGATCAATGGTGTGATGGGCAACTATCTGCGTAGTCATCACAACCCGATCGCCCTACCGATGGTGTTTTATGATCACTATGGGCAATTGCAAAAAGGAGATTTGAAAGGTCGTGTGGTCATTTTGGTACATGGTCTATGTATGAATCACCTGACTTGGGCGAAAGGTAGCCACGCAGGCATTGGTGAGCACCTACTTGCTCAGCGTGATAACAACACCATCATTTATCTGAACTACAACACTGGACGTCGCATTTCTGCCAATGGCAAAACCTTTGCACGTCAGATCGAAGACTTATTGCAACGAAATCCTGAGATTACCAGTATCGATCTGATTGGTCACAGTATGGGCGGTCTAGTATCACGTAGTGCGCTGTTCTACGGCAAACAAAATGTACACCATTGGATCAACAAAGTTGGCAATTTGGTCTGTATCGGCTCACCGCATCATGGTGCTGTGCTTGAGCGCCTTGGCTTTATGCTTCAGGATCGTTTAGGGCGTTTCCCGATTCTCAATCGTATTGGTCGCCTTACACAGATTCGAAGCGACGGTATTCTCGACTTACGCTACGGAAGTGTCCGTGATGATGATTGGGAACACCTTGAAGTCCGTACAGGTACGCTGACCGATGTGCGTAAAACAGCACCTTTACCACGCCGCATTAATAGCTTCTTGGTCGCAGGCACCATTGAAACTAAACCAAAACAATCCAAAGCTTTAGAAGTGGTTGGCGACTATTTGGTGAGTGTCAGTAGTGCACTTGGTGAACATCCAAATCCAAAATATCAACTCAATGTGCCTGAGCCACACAAAGCGGTTTTCTATGGTTTAAACCACATGGAAATCCAGTATCACTCACAGGTCGCTGAACAGATCACACGTTGGTTTTATCCTGAGAATTTGTCTGAACCGACGAAGCGTATCGAAAATCTCACACAAGCTGATCACGAACATTTGCAAAGCAAAGAAATGTATGAGATGGCAGGAATCGTCGAAACCTAATGCAGTCCAACAAATCAGGCTTTTCGCCTGATTTTTCTATACTGCGCTTTTTTAGATTATTCCTTTTAAACTTTTCTTTTAAACTTTTCTTTTAAACCAATCATTGATTAAAAAATTACCAAAGCACAGCACAACCCTTGTGCATTGTTACACCCATTACATCTTATATTTTTTAAAACTTTACGATTCCTGTTAGTTTAAATTTTATACCAAGACCAACGATCTTGGATGACTTAAATAATGTTCCCAATAATTAATCTCTAAACTCATTGTTTAAATGTTTTTTGAGATCAATTATTTTTTGATCATAAAACAAGGAGTTGTATCATGTCAGTTGCTAAGAATGTCGAGATTAGTAGTAGCTCAAGCAAGAGTTTTGAAGATGCTATTCAGCAAGGTATTGCACGTGTCAATAAGACGGTGAAAAATGTAGAAGGTGCGTGGATCAAAGAGCAAAAAGTACGTATTAAAGACGGTAATATCAGTAGCTATAATGTGATGATGATCGTCAGTTTCATTATTGATGGCGATGATGATTTAAAATAAGTTGTACGTAGTTTCGTGCTGTAAACTCACAAATCACAGATAATCTAAACCGAGCACAGTGCTCGGTTTTTTGTGCTCATTTTTGATGATTTAAATTTCTCTATTTAAAGCATGATAAAATTTTACCGATATGCCATTCGATCAATGCAATTTCCCTACTAATTCATGCCAAATCGCCTTATTCAGCCAGAAAATCCAAACAATGAATTCGCACAACTTGTAGGAAAAGTGACTACAGACAGTGCGCATTATCAGCAGATTTTTAGCCAAAATTTACTGAAATGGTTTGCACAGCACGGTCGCCATGATCTACCGTGGCAGGTCAAAGATGATTCCTACAAAGTGTGGGTATCTGAAATCATGCTTCAGCAAACTCAAGTGAAAACCGTGTTGCGTTATTTTGATCGTTTTATGGTGCGTTTTCCGACAGTGCAAGATTTGGCAAAAACAGAATGGGACGAGGTTGCACCGTATTGGGCAGGTTTGGGCTATTACGCACGTGCTCGCAATCTACATAAAGCCGCTCGGCAAGTCGTTGCTCAAGGCAGTTTACCAACTGATTTAGACGGTTGGATGGCGCTTTCAGGCGTAGGTCGGTCAACCGCAGGCGCACTGATGTCACTCGGCTTGGGACAATTTGGTGTGATTTTAGATGGCAATGTGAAACGTGTGCTATCTCGTTTTTTTGCTATTTCAGGTGATTTGAGTAGCTCAAAAAATGATAAATTGCTTTGGCAACTTGCCACTGCACTCGTCCCTGAAACCGATCATGCAGCATATACCCAAGCAATCATGGATCTTGGCGCAACTATATGTACACCCAAAAAACCGCTGTGTATCTACTGTCCGATGCAAACAAATTGCCAAGCTTTCGCACAAGATCGGGTGCTTGATTTTCCACAGAAAAAATTTAAGAAAGCTGTTCCAATTAAACATGCGGATGTACTGATTATTGAATTTAAGAATCAATGGTTATGGTACAAACGCCCTGAGCAAGGCATTTGGGGGGGACTGCATTGTTTACCGATCATTGAACAAAGCCGTGAGAAAACCAATGCGCAGAAAGATGAATTTAAAATTCTGATCGAAAATTATGGATTGCAAGAGTCTGATATCGTACAGATTAAACATCAATTTACCCATTTTACTTGGCTTTTGAATTGTCATCGTTTTATCGTTACAGCAGATCACGCGAAACAATTACAGCAACAGTTTTCAGCGCAATATTATGCTATACAAGACTTAGAAAATGTAGCGATTCCCACTGCGATGCAAAAAGTCGTTAATCATTTTAAAATGGTTTAGATGGATTAATGCAGTAAAAGAAAAGGATATTTCAAACGATGCCACAAACTCGTCAATGCAATGATTTCAACATTCTAAAGCGATTGATTCATTTTTTTACCGTTTTTACATTTGCCATATTGGTCGTTGCTTGTGCCTCAAAACCAGTGAAACGCACGCCACTTGACCCATCCAAAGTACAACAACTACAACGCCAAAACTTGGCAACTCGTCTTCCAGTCCCTGTGAAGGGCGTATCTCGCAAGGCATTACGTGATACATGGGGTGCATCCCGCAGTAGTGGTCGAACCCATGAAGGCATCGACATCATGGCAGAACATGGTACCAAAGTGTATAGCACCACATCAGGCATCATCGCTGATATGAAAGACAATCGCTTGGGTGGCAAAGTGATTTGGATTAGAGGACCTGCGGGCTCATGGCATTATTATGCACACCTACAAAAGCACAAACGTGGCTTGGAAGTTGGCGATACGCTACGCAAGGGTGATTTGATCGGCTATGTCGGGAGTACAGGCAATGCAAGTCGTACTGCACCACATTTACATTATGGGATTTATTTGGGTGGTAAAGGGCGTAATGCTGTAAACCCTTATCCTTATTTGCGTTAAAATACTTTGAATTTCCAATTGTTAAAAATCAAACGATATGAATACTGAACAGCTCGTTGAGCGTCTGATTACATTTGCTGAAGCAGGTAATCAACAGAAAATCCAACTGGCGAATGGTTCGACCATTCAAGGTTGGGTAATGGAGATCACCGATGAAGCCCTACTGATTAGCTCGGGCTATTCGGATAAAGTGGGAAAAGATCAATGGATCAACCATCAAGACTTAATCACTGCAGAATTGTTCTATTGGGATAATCAAAATGATATGTGGAGCTTATTTATTTTTAATAAATAGTGGCTGCTTATTTTGTCTGCATACAACAAGCAAAAATATTGTTGAAATATTTTAGATTTGCTGGCTTCCTTTGGACAATGCACATCATTTCTGAAATACTCCTATGCTTGGAAAGTGTTAAAATACCCACACTCAATTTTAACCATATACTTTTCCATGCCCGAACTCCCTGAAGTCGAAACCACCAAATCCAGTCTTGAGCCACTTCTCGGATTGCGTTTAGTCGATGTCACGGTGTATCAATCATCGTTGCGTTGGGCTGTGCCTGACGATCTTTCACAACTCATTGGCTTAACACTCAATCATTTAAGTCGTCGCTCAAAGTACATCATCGCCGATTTTGAGGGAAAACAGATGCTTTGGCATCTCGGCATGTCAGGTAGCTTTCGCCTCTGCGAACCCAACACTACGTTACGAAAGCATGATCATGTGGTCTTTGATTTTGGCGATATTCATCTGCGTTACCACGATCCACGACGCTTTGGTTGCTTGCTTTGGCTGGATCAAATGCATCAAGAAAAATTACTGGATTCACTTGGTCCAGAACCCTTATCGGATAATTTCAACGCAGATTATTTATTTGAAAAATTAAAAACCAAACAAGTCGCCATTAAAGTCGCTTTGATGGACAATCATATTGTGGTCGGTGTGGGCAATATCTATGCCACAGAATGTCTTTTTAACACCGCGATTCACCCTGCTCAGCCTGCCAATAGTTTAAGCCAAGCGCAGGTAATTGCTTTGGTCGCAGAGATTAAAAAAGTCTTAGCACATGCCATCCAACTCGGTGGCTCGACCTTGCGAGATTATACCAATGCAGGTGGTGAGAATGGTTATTTCCAACAGACCTTACTTGCCTATGGGCGTGTCGGCGAGATGTGTGTCAACTGCGAAACACCGATCGAAAATATCAAACTCGGACAACGAGCCAGTGCATTTTGTCCGCAATGTCAGCCTTTGAAAAAGGTAAAGATAAAAACAACCGCAACAAAATCGAAGAAAAAGGTGACTCAAGTCAGTGCGAAAAAAACAAAAGGAGTGGTTAAATGAAGACTGCGATCGTTCGCCATATCTTGGTCAAAGACAAAGCACTTGCCGAAGCGCTTAAGCAAAAAATCCTCGCAGGTGCAGATTTTGCCAAGATCGCAAAGCAACATTCCACCTGTAACTCCGCAAAACGTGGTGGTGAACTCGGCGAGGTCAAGAAAGGACAACTCGTTCCAGTAATTGATAAATTAGTTTTTAGCGCAGAAGAACGCAAACTGCATGGCCCCATCAAAAGTCAATTTGGCTTTCATTTGCTTGAAATAAAATTCCGAATGGATGGTTTTCGCTAGTTTATTTTTGAGTCAAATAATAGAAAATTTATTGAAACTAATGCACAAATCAGTCGTGTAAGTTTTTCATGATATAGACCCACGCATCAACACACTGTCCTTTATCATCAAAACCTTGTACTTTGACGCGTTGATATTGTAAACCTTCAAACTCATCCAACATCGGCAAATGCGCATCCAGCTGATCATGTATAAAAAACAAGCCTTCGACTTGAGCTGCAATAGGATCAAGGACGATCGCAGGCAATCCAATATCAGGCCCCCAATCTAAAGTATGAACGACACCGTGCACATAGCCCTTTTGCCAACGCCCACGTAACGGTGCAAGAATATGTTCATTCGGTTGATTTGGTCGTAAGGTACCGTAAACAAATAGCGTATTCATTTCACTCGATATGATCAAATTTTCAGGCATGGTAAACTGAAAACCATAAACTTTCTATTAAAAACTTAGCTCAAGTCAGCTTAAAAGTGACCATAAAAAAACGGCAATGAATGCCGTTTCTTTGTAGCTAAAACTTCAATCCATTATGGTTGTGGGCGGTTTTTCAACTGATCGCGAATTTCACGAAGCAACTCGATGTCTTCAGGTGTTGCCGCTGGTTCAGGCGCAGCTTCTTCTTTACGGCGCATATTGTTCATCGCTTTCACCAGTAAGAACACCACAAATGCCAACAAGATAAAGTTAATTAAGATCGTAATGAAATTACCATAATGGAAGATATTCAAACCTGCTTCTTTGGCAGCTTCTAAAGTTTGAATATTGTTTGGGTTGTCACCCAAGATCACGAACATATTGGTGAAATCTACTTCACCGCCCAAGATCCATGAAATCAAAGGCATAATCACATCTTTGACCAATGAATCAATAATTTTACCAAAAGCGCCACCGATGATCACACCGACAGCCAAATCCATCATATTGCCTTTTAAGGCAAATTCCTTAAATTCTTGTACCATGCCCATGTGCTAAATCTCCAGATTAAAAATTGTTCAGCATTATTTATATTTCTCGAGCAAAGAGAAATTATGATCAATTTACTTGTTTTTCATTTAAACACCAAGAGAGATAGACGCAAATACACAAAAAATATCGATTTGTTCATGTTTTGCAAAAGATTTTTGATTACTTTTAAAAGGTTAATGCCGATATAAACGCTAATAGCGTTTTATTTTAATTATTTTGTCTAGATCGCTTGATTTTACATGCTTTTGCACTTATTAAATTCAATGAAGATAATATTTTAGAGTGTGAATATGCAACCCCAACCAGCGACATTACCTTTACCACAATTCAGTCAAATCAATATTCAACAATTAAAACAAGACATTCTCGATTTGATTCAGCGTGGTTTAAATCTGCTTGCACAAGTCCAAACACCGCAAGATTTTCAGCATAGTTTAAATACCGTTGAGCAATTTGATGAATTTGAAAATCAATTCAGTGAGCTGTTTGGTGTGCTGTCACATCTTAATGCGGTGATGAACACGCCTGAGCTCCGTGAAGTCTATCAATCGCTCTTGCCTGAAATCAGTAACTTTTATACCCAAGCAGGGCAAAATGAAGCGCTGTATCAAACTTATCAATTCATCGCTGATCAAGCCGAATTTGCCAACTTGCGTCCTGCATTGCAAAGTGCTATCCAACATGCCATCAAAGACTTTAAATTGTCTGGTGTGGCACTTCCGCCTGAGAAAAAAGCGATTTATGCGGAAAATGTCGCACGTTTATCTCAGCTTTCTTCAGACTTTTCCAATCATGTACTCGATGCCACGCAGGCATATCATTTGCCACTTGATGATGCACAGCTCAAAGGCATTCCTGCCAGTAGCCAAGCGCTACTGCGTCAGTACGGCGAACAAAAGGGCTTAGATCAAGCGGTGGCAACCCTAGACATTCCTGCCTATCTCGCCATCATGACCTATGCCGATGATCGTGAACTGCGCAAGACCATCTATCATGCCTATACCACGCGCGCCTCAGAGCTTGGCGGTCATGACGAATTTGATAATAGTGCCAACATGCAAGAGATTTTGGCGCTACGTGAATCACAAGCACAGTTACTTGGATTTGCCAATTTTGCCGAATTGTCTTTGGCGAAAAAAATGGCACCAAGCGTAGAGAAAGTTCGTGAATTTCTAACTGATCTTGCCGACAAAGCCAAAGCGCCTGCCAAACAAGAACTGGCGGAAATCCAAGCCTTTGCGGAAAAGGATGGCATTACTGATTTGCAAGCATGGGACACGGCGTATTATGCGGAAAAAATTAAGCAGCAAAATTTCAACCTGTCACAAGAAGCCTTAAAGCCGTATTTTCCAATTCAAAAAGTAGTCAATGGTTTATTCCAAATCGCTGAAAAACTGTATGCAGTGAACATCGTTGAGAAGCAAGCTGACCTTTGGCATCCTGACGCCAAATATTATGAAGTAGAAGAACAAGGTCAGGTGATTGGCGGATTCTACTTTGACCTCTATGCACGTGAAAATAAACGTGGCGGTGCGTGGATGAGTGGCTTCCGTTCTAAAGTCAGAGATCAGCAACTTGATCAAAAGCCTGTGGCGTTTATGGTGTGTAACTTTGCACCACCTGTTGGCAATCAACCCGCACAGCTCACCCATGATGAGATCACCACTTTATTCCATGAGTTTGGGCATGGTTTGCACCATATCTTGACCGAGGCTGATCATATCGGTGTGGCAGGTACGCACGCTGTAGCATGGGATGCGGTGGAATTGCCAAGTCAGTTTATGGAATTTTGGGCGTGGGAAGAGCAAGGTCTAGATTTGATCAGTGCGCATATCGACTCAGGTGCACCACTGGAAAAATCACTGTTAGATGCATTATTTGCCGCACGCTTCTTCCAAACAGGGATGCAGACGTTAAGACAAGTCGAATTTGCCTTGTTTGACTTAGATATTCATGCGCAAAGCCCTGCACCAACAACCGCACAGATTCAGCAGATATTAGATAACGTGCGTGCACAAGTTGCGGTACTCAACACACCACGTGAAAACCGCTTCCAACACAGCTTTAGCCACATTTTTGCAGGCGGTTATGCAGCGGGTTATTACTCGTACAAATGGGCTGAAGTGCTTGCCAGTGATGCGTTTGACCGCTTTGAACAAGAAGGCATTTTTAATGTAGAAACAGGTCAAGCCTTCCGCAAAGCCATTCTCGCTGTCGGTGGACAAGTCGAAGCACTGCAAGCTTTCACCGAGTTTCGTGGTCGTGAGCCAAGTATTGATGCGCTACTACGCCACAATGGTTGGACGAGCGCTTAAATCCACTGTGTGGGCGTCGCATTTTGGCAATGCCTTTAAATCTTTTGAAAGATTGGACGAGGTGTAGTGAATTCGCTACACTTAGCCATGATCCATTGATCACAAAGCTTCGTACTGTAAACCCGTGCTTTGCTGCGCATCAAGTCATGGTAAAAATCAATTGTAAAAGTCATAGGTTGTATTCATGAAACGACGTTTTATCGCAGGGGCGAAATGCCCAAAATGTCAGGCACAAGATCGTGTCGTTATGATCACCACCCATGATGATGAATGGATCGAATGTGTCGAATGTGACTATACAGAGCAACGACCTAGCGAAGACAGCTATGTCGAGCCTGAAGCGCCTGACGATATTGGGGTGATACAATTTAAACCACGGCAACACAAATAATTTTAGTATCTACGGAAGACATTATGTCGAGTGAAAGTTCAAATAAAAACTTATGGATCATTATCGGTGTAATTTGCCTCGTTGTTTTGGCGATCGCAGCCTACATCGGTTTGCAAGACAATCAACCTGCCAAAAGTGCGACAACAACAGAAGAGTCAGCAGTTCGTCCACTCGAAGAACACAGCTTAAGTGATGAACAGCTGACAGATATTGCCAAGCAATCCACAACACAAACTGAGCAAATGCAGGAAAATAGTGAAGAATTTGCGGCCTTAGTAGATGAGTCGCTGGTTGAACAGCCGATCGCTGAAGATCAAGCGCTACAAAAAGACGAAATTGCGCAACTTGAGGAAGTCCAAAAGCAACTGGGTGAACAAAAAGTTTTGCTTGAACAACAACATCAAGATGCCGATAAATTGCTTGAACTGAAAGAGCAACAACTTGCAGAGCTCGAGGCACAATTGCAAAATTCTGAAAATACGCAAACTTCAGTACAATAATTCACTAAAATTAATCCACAACATAAGAAACATCGCATCATTTAAGAATTTCGGTACAATATAGTCGAAGAAATTGATTTCTGATACAAGGCAACTGAGCGAATATGTACAAATAGTACTGCGAACGAGGTTAACGCTTTAGCAGGAATTAAGTTCTCAGACTATAGCGATTATTGTGCCAACTTTCTAATATGCATGACAGCACCTCCAATATCCGTACTGCGCTCTATCTCTTAGCAATATCCGCCTTTCTTTTTGCGACGATGGGCGTACTGATTCGCCTTGCCTCTCATACGGTTGATAATGCCACGATCGTATTTTTTCGTAATGCGATCGGATTGATTTTTATTTTTCCATTGGTCATTCGATCAGGTTTTCAAAATCTAAAAACGCAAAAGCTGTGGATGCATACATGGCGTGCAGTGATCGGTCTGATTGCGATGTATGGCTTTTTCTATGCTATTGCACATATGAACTTGTCCAATGCGATGGTATTTACCTACTCTTCACCAATTTTTATTCCTTTAGTGGCCTGGTTATTTTTAAAAGAACGCATTACGTCATGGATGCTCATCACCTCTATCTTGGGCATGATCGGCGTACTTTTTGTGGCAAAACCTGATACTGGTTTATTTAATACTTTGTCTGCGATTGGGATCACCGCTAGCTTCTGTGCTGCCATGGCATTCGTCACGGTTCGTGCATTGACCAGTACTGAGCCACCCGTGCGTATCGTATTCTATTTTTGCTCAATCGCCACCATCATTTCTGCGGTACCCATGTTTTGGCATTGGCGTGCATTCGATATGATGGAAATGATTTATCTCGTTGGTGCAGGCGTTTTGGCAACCTCAAGTCAGCTCTGCATGTCACATGCCTATAAGCTCGCACCTGCGGGTCAGATCGGTCCTGCGAATTATTTAGCAATTATTTTTGCAGGGATATGGGCAGCTTTGCTTTGGCAAGAATATCCTGATGTACTCAACGTCATTGGTTTTAGTGTAATTTTTATTGCGTTATTGATGTGTTCGCCACAGATTCGGCGCAAAGTACAACGTCTATTTTCATAGCGACTTTTCTTTTAACAGCTTCACAACTGCTAAAATATCTACTCTTTTAATCAAAAAAAAAGCATCCGAAGATGCTTATTTTTTTGTTATTGATGTTCAAATTTTTTCAATTACCACACTTTACTGATACCAACCAAATAGCTTGAGTAAGTATGGAATAAAGGTCACGATCAACATCGCAGGGAACATCACCATCAGTGGTAACAACCAGCGCTCAAATCGATAGTAGAACGACTTGTGACGGACTTCTGCATCGGCTTCTGCGACCTCGGCATCACCAATGGATTGCCTTGCGAGAAGCTGATTCAACGCAACTGGTGGAGATACATAACCCAATTCAAAGCTGATCAATGCGATCATCCAGAAGTGAACTGGTTCAATGCCGTAGGAGTAGGCCACTGGCGCAACTGTTGCAGAGATCAAGATCACCGCACCGAATGGATCCATCACCATACCGACGAAGACCATCAGCATTGCCAAGATGGCTAGCGCAACAACGATGCTACTTAAGTCGGTTGGCATCACTTCCATGATTTCGATACGTTCGAGATAACCACCAACGCTCACAGACAGCGCCATCAGCATAATCAATGCACCGATGTGACCAATGGTTTCGAAGGTTGCAAAACTCACTGACTTGAAGAAACCAATGCGTTCACGTGGCTCTGGTGTCGGCGCATTGGCATGCTCATAATCTTTTAGAGACTCATCCCAATGTCCAGTTGCAGGTTGTGGCTCAGGTGCTTTACGCAATGAATCAAACAATACCAATGCCAACAAGATGATCGGCATGATCACTTGCGCAGTGAACTCGTTCAAGTTGGTATCCAGTACAAACTTGTAGAACGCCCATACAGCAACCGCAATTACGATATATGGTGAAACAGGAACGATCGCTTTCGCAGAGTTCGGCAATGCCACCATCGGCGATGCAATACGGAATTTCTCTTTTGCCAAAATCAAGGAAATGATCAAGAACAATGTCGAGGTGAGCAAGAAGACATAAATACCATAATGGTAAAGCAGATCCGTCGTCACTTCTTTGTTCAGTGAGGCAATCACCACGATCAATAGACATGGACGAAGTACCACACCCATCGAACCTGACATCGCAGCCGCAGCGATCGCATATTGACGACGACCGCCCGCATTCCATACTTCACGGTAGATGATTGCACCCGCCGCAATAACGAAGATACCTGATGCGCCTGTATACGCTGTCGGCAATGCCGCAGCCAAGAGAATCAACCACGTCAACGTCTCAGGTGCAAAATTCCAAGGGCGCAGAATATTCAAAAACAAATCAACAACACGTGTCCGCTTGAGCAACATACCTACCCAAATAAACAACGACAAACTCAAGAAGATGTTTGAGAACTCAATGAGTTGTCCCAAATAAATCGCTTGCCCCATCGGATAGTTCATCAAGAAGGTAAAGCTGATTCCTGTAGAAATCGCCATATAGGCATACAGCGGAACACTGAGTAATGCCAGTCCAAAACTACCACCTTCTTTGGTTGGCGTAGGCGATTTAATCAATTTATATAGACTGATTAATGTCAATAAACTGAATAATCCGATCCATATCCAATAAATCAACTGCAAGCCAAATGGCACATGCACACCAGCATTCATTGCCGAGTTGTATTGGAAAATACAAGCACTGGTCAAGAAGGCATTGGCAATAATCATTGCTACGCCGTAGACTTTATAATCAATTTTGGTGCTCGGCGCGCGTAATCCAATGTGATGCACATTGAATGTCGTGATGATCGAGGCGATTGCCACCATAATCATCAACAGCAGCGCACGATATTCTGTACCAAATTTAAAGATGCCGAAGAACGTCGTTTCGAAAGTTCGATAGGCTCTAACACTTGGATTTTCATCAATATGCGTGACGATCTGATCATAGAATTGATGCTTCTCTTCGCATGATGCTTGCCCTGCGATGATCGAGTTCCGTACTTCTTCCTCAGATGCTACACCAAAGAAGTCTGCGAACTCATCATTCTTATTCGCTTCCATTTGGCGTTGTACAGCAGCGTCAATATCAATATTGCGCTCACAGCTCGGTAGTTGTGGCTCGGCACGTAAAAATGAATACTGCATTCCTGTATCAGGATCACCGTACATTTGCTCACCGACACGCAAAAGCTGTCCGTGAATCATCTCACCTGTCCCGATAACCAAAGTCAGAAGCAATAAGAAAAAGATGGCAATGGTTGATAACCATTCAAATCCGTTACGTGGTTTCCCCGGATCAATCTTGTGCGCATCATGATGATGCTGATTACTATCTTGCATAAGCGTCCTATTCTTACAAATGCGTCAGAGAAGCTCAATTTCTCTGTGATGACATTTGCTTGTTGTTATTACATCCTTCAGATGCCGATCCCGACATCCATTTCCAGTTAATATATAATTTGCAGTATTTCGAGCAATTTGAAAATAGCCATTTTCAATTTATTTGCGTTTATTTAGTCAACTCTTGCCAATCTGAAAGAGCGACTTCCTAACTCAATATACCAGTCGTAACGCCCATTTTTTCATTAAACGATTCCATACTAAAATCATCATCAGCAACACAATACTTGTCAGCACACCGAGTTGATGCGCTTCGATCAAGATCGGACTGCCGATCAACTGCATGGTCGCAGAAATCTCCCCAACGGTGGCTTCCCATAACAGCTTGATAATCAAACCTGCAAGTATAAGCACTGAAAATAAACGTTCGTGTGGAAATTGTAGACAAACTAGCGCTGCCATGGCATATAAACCATGTAAAACGCCTGAAAACCCAGCATAGGCTTCAATCTGTGGGAAACACCAATAAAAACCCAAACTAATCATTAAGGGTAAAACAATAATAAAAAGTAGGATTAATCGAACACGGATTTTATGAAAAATAAAAGGGAAGCAGACAAAGGCGATCAGATTGAGTAAGTAGTGAACCCATCCCACATGCACCCAATGTGCGGTGATCAATCGCCACGTCTGAGACAGCATCAATTCACGTAAGTAGATAAAAAAATCAGGCAAAAACTGCAAAATTGCACCCAGCGTTGCGCTGAGTACAATTAACATTATTTTGCCTTGTTCTGATTTCATTCGCTACCTTTGGCTTGATTCTCTATGACCTGAGTTCATGGTAGCAGAATTTTACTCTGCAGTTTGATCCTCAGACTCCACAGCACCTTCATCAACGGCTTCTTCCGCAGGTGTTTCATCTGCTATCGCTTCGTCTTCACTCATTGCTTCTTCGGTATCTTCAACTGCTTCAGTTTCAACCACTTCCGCTTCAACCGCTGATACATTTGGATCGGCTTCTAACGCTTCAAATAAATCATCGCCAAAGTCACCTAAGCCATCATCAGGTGTTTCATCCCAGAATGTGGTGTAGCCACCATCTGCCATACGTACGCCTGTGTTTTCAGTCCAATAACGGTCTGCAACCGAACGCACCATCATACCTGCCATGGTATTGACTAAGCGATAGTCTGGATTCACAGCCTTACCTTCGCCAATCGAATTACCATACGCACGAAGTGCCTCACGGATACGAGCAGGATCACCGCTTGCTTGTGCTGCGACTGCATAGAGTGCATGTGGTAGACGCACACCCGTACGTTCGCCGATTGCCATAGAGTCACGTAATGTTTGCTGTGGATCAGGCTTGCCTTCTTCAGCACCTGGTAAAAGTTGCCAAATCACGGCACGTGTTGCATTTGGTGTGCCCCAAAATTTCTCATTATCCAAACATGCCATACCACGCTCAACAATCGCAGCGATGTCTTTCGGCACTTCGACTTCACCGCCAGAGTTAATATCGTTGGTCACAGCCTGCAGACCGCTCAACATGCCAAGCAGATAAACCGTTTTATCTAAATCTTTTTTCATCGTTGGGCATGAGTCACCCAAACGGAAGTTGTATTTGGTTTCCCAACGCTCTGCAAAAAGTTGATAACCCGCATATTGACGCTGTGCAGCGATCGCAGCCCAACGCTTTTGCTCAATACGGGCATCTTGTGCTTCTGCAACATTGCCTGCCTTGGCTGCACGTAGATAGCGCAGCTCAGAGTTTAATGCTTCAGTTTCGGCACAAAGTCCTGCAGAGGTGTACAGTAAAACTGCCATTTTAGTTGGATCGGCACCCATGTCTTTAGTTGACATAATCGCTGGCGTCAAAGCATTCCCTGATGCACATGCCATGTCGGCATCATCCATAGCTAGGATTGGCGGTACGATATGATTTTCACTAAAACGTAGTGCAATATTTGCCCCTGACTTAATGATGTGCGAACACCCCGTAAAAGTCACCGCAACAGTCATCGCAAGCGCCACACCCTGGCACAACTTCTGAACCTTAGGCATAAATAGACGTCCTCTATCTCAATATTTTTTTGATGTCCCTAACCACTCACCATAGCAAAGCTTATTGTTGTTGAAAAGACCGCTTTGCAAGTGTTACTTGGCAGTATAGTCAATTTACCGCTCAGATCAAATATTCTACAGCATTATTTTTTTATTCTAGGCATAAAAAAACAAGCCTATGGGAGAATAGACTTGTTTTTTGTACAACTTAAAGCATGGAATGCTGATTTTAAGAATGTTGATGATCTAACATTTCACGAAGTACAGTGCCAGCACGACCAATGACGATTGCAAGAACAATGGCTAGCAGGACGAAAAGATAAGTTGGAATAATCATTTCACTCACCTCTATCTCAGTTGATAAGTTTTTATACTATCCAAAAATAATTTCAACCCAAGCCATTTTGTCTAACAATTTGCCTATATCGAATCAAAATGTGGAATAAAACACAAATTGATAAATTATCGAAACATCAGGCTCATTACACCGCACCGCTTTTCTCGCCAATGATTTAACCGATTAGAGGGTTCTAGAAATCAACTCTTTCATGATCTCATTGGTGCCTGCATAAATACGATTGGCTCGGTTGTCGATATACGCTCGAGCGATTGGGTACTCAAGCATATAGCCATAACCACCATGCAGCTGCACACATTCATCGACGACTTTGGAGAACATATCCGAAATCTTATACTTCGCCGCCGCCGCCGCATCAATGCCGAGTTTTTCTTCGAGTTGAAGCTCCATACAACGATCCAAATAGGCACGACAGAAATCTATCTCGGTACGTAGTTCCGCCAGTTTAAAGCGTGTATTTTGGAAGCTTGCTACAGCTTTCCCAAAGGCTTTGCGCTCTTTGGTGTATTGAATAGTATGTGCAAGGGCTGCTTCTGCACCTGACTGACAGATGATCGCTACCAACATACGCTCCCATGCGAGCTCTTTCATCAACATCATAAAGCCCATGCCTTGCATACCAAGTAAGTTTTCTTTTGGCACTCGGACATTATCAAAAAAGAGTTCGCAAGTATCTTGGCCTTTCATCCCGACTTTTTTGAGTGGCTTGCCTTTGCTAAAGCCTGCACGATCCGCTTCAACGATGATCAAGGATAAATTCGCCGAACCTTTTTCTTCTTTACCTGTTTTGCAGACCACGATCGCCATATCGCAAAGATAGCCATTGGTGATAAAGATTTTTGAACCATTAATAATATAGTCATCGCCATCAAGCTCTGCGGTAGTACGCACCGCTTGCAAATCTGAACCTGTACCCGGCTCAGTCATGGCAATCGCTGTGACGGTTTCACCTGATGCCATTTTCGGTAGCCAGTGGCTTTTTTGTTCTTCATTACCAAAGTTATTAATGTAATTGGCAACGATATCAGAGTGCAGTGAGAAGCCTGTACTGGAGTCCATCGCATAGGCTTGTTCTTCGATCAAAATCATACTGTACAAACGATCCACACCTGAGCCACCGTACTGCTCAGGCATGGTCGCACAGAGCAAACCGAGCTCACCCGCCTTGTTCCACAAGTCACGATCAACATGCTGTTGTGTTTCGTATTTTTCGATATTTGGCACGACTTCTTTTTCATAGAAGCGACGCACCGTGTCACGAAAGGCATCGTGTTCAGCATTAAATAAATTGCGGGGAAGCATATTGGCAATCGGACGAATCGCACCTTCAGACATAACAAATCCTTGTATTCAAAAAATATCTAAAAACATTCAATCTTTAAAACGTGAAAATTTTCACTATTCAATTCGCCATTTAGTTAAAAGCATCGTTCGAGATCAAACAATGCGCACAATGCTCAAATCCAAAAGAGAACTGGCAGATTTTGCCAAGACCACTATTCAGGTAAATTCAGTCAATCCAATGCAGAAAGTCAGAGAAATATGGAAAAATGGTTTACAATTTCAAAAAATTGATCGGTTGAATGCCGATTCATTCATTTAGGATATGTTATGTCAGTCGAACCTACTTTAGAACAGCGCAAAGTCATCTACCGTGCCCGTCGTGGCTTAAAAGAGTTGGATATTTATTTTGATCCTTATGTGAAAAATCAATACTTAACAGCGCCAGCTGATGAGCAAGCTTTATTTGAAGCATTGGTTGAACAAGAAGATCCTGATTTGCTTGATTGGTTTATGGCAGTGTCTGAGCCTGAGAATAAAGCGTTGCTTGATTTGATTGCAAAGATGAAAAATATCGTGCACAGCAACTAACTCTTTTCCATCAGAATTTTCAAAAATTTGTAATATGGTTGTGAAATATGGATGTTTCAAATCTACATATTCAACTTAAAGTCAGTTTTTATAAGCTACTGATTCATCTTGGCTTATTAACTACTTTATTTGTGCTTACGTTACAAACCATGCCAAGTGTTTGGGCGTTCTTATTGACCGTCGTAGCAGGTTTCTTATCCTTATTTTTTAGAAATCGTTCACCCATTACAGCAATGGCACATTTAGATCAAAATACATGGACGTTGGCACAAACCAGTTCGCAAAAACTTAAAACGACGCAAGCCAATACACAACAGCAAGCCGAATTACGATCTATTCAATCCTTTGGTGCATTATTGCTTTTTCAATTTGTGAATCATGAGGAAAAGGCGATTCATCTGTGGATTGCCAAAGATCAAGTTTCCCCTGTTGATTGGAAAAAACTCAAACAATTACAACTATTGAATTAGCGGATTCAACCCACGCTCAGCCCATTAAAAAACCACCCCAAAGGATGGTTTAGATATGAGCATGAAAAATGCTTTAACAATACTTAGAATAAAACACGTACTCGTATTGTACCTTCAACATTTTGCAAAGTGTCTAGTGCTTCTTGTGATGCTGATGCATCGACATCCATCACCAAATAACCGACATCACCTTTGGTCATCAATGATTGACCTGAGATGTTGATGCCTTGCTCAGCGAATAGTGTGTTGATTTTAGACAAAACACCTGGGACATTCTTGTGAATGTGCAATAAACGATGTTGACCTTCAGTCAAAGGCAATGCGATTTCTGGGAAATTCACTGCAGACAAAGTCATGCCCTTATCAGAGTAAGCGACGAATTTCTCACCCACTTCAAGACCGATGTTCGCCTGCGCTTCCATGGTTGAACCACCGACGTGTGGCGTCAAGATCACATTGTCTAGACCACGTAGCGGAGACTGAAACTCTTCACCATTGGCTTTTGGCTCTTTCGGGAATACATCCACTGCCGCACCTGCCAAGTGACCTGATTTTAAGGCATCTGCCAAATCTTCGATCACTACACAGGTACCACGGGCAGCATTCATGAAGATTGAACCTTTTTTCATTTGCGCAAATTGTTCTTTGGTAAAGAAGTAACGTGTAGACGGTACATCAGGCACATGCAATGAAACTACATCTGCATTAGAAAGCAATTCACCCATTGAACTGACTTGACGTGCATTCCCAAGTGGTAGCTTCGTTACGACATCATAATAGATCACGTGCATACCCAAACTTTCTGCGATCACAGAAAGTTGCGATCCAATCGAACCATAACCAACGATACCTAAGGTCTTCCCACGGGTTTCAAAAGAACCCACAGCAGACTTGTCCCAACCACCACGGTGACAGACCATATTCTTTTCAGGGACACGACGAAGTAGTAAGATCGCTTGCGCCAAGACCAACTCTGCAACTGAACGGGTATTCGAATACGGTGCATTAAATACCGGAATACCACGCGCCATAGCGGCTTTCAAGTCTACTTGGTTGGTACCAATACAGAAGCAACCAATGGCAATCAATTTATTCGCTGACTCAATGACCTCTTCAGTCAACTGGGTACGTGAACGAATCCCAACGAAATGGGCATCTTGGATCGCCTCTTTCAGTTCATCACCTTCAAGCGCAGTTTTACGATAATCGATATTGGTATAACCTGCTGCGTTCAAAGTATCGATGGCATTTTGATGCACACCTTCTAACAAGAGGAAACGAATTTTATCTTTTGGAAGTGAAAGTTGGCTCATCACGACTCCGCTACAAAGGCCAAAAATTGAATCGCAGTATGATATCATATACCACTGATTTTGAATCATGTCTTTTTCATCGATTATTTGGGTTGAGCCCTATGAATGCTTCTGTCAATTTACCGCCTGATTTTCTTACCGCTATCCAAAACATTGTCGGTGAACAACGTGTCAAAACTGACACCGACGCACTGATGACCTGGGGTAAAGACTGGACCAAACATTTTGAGCCAAACCCAAGTGTGATCGTGTTCCCAAGCACCACACAAGAAGTGGCGGATTTAGTTAAAATAGCCAATCAATTCAATATCGCCATCACACCATCTGGCGGTCGCACAGGCTTATCTGCGGGTGCTGTCGCAGCCAATGGCGAAATGGTGATCAGCCTTGATCGCATGAATAAAGTGCTGAACTTCTACCCTGCCGATCGCATGGTACATATTCAAGCCGGTATGGTGACTGAGCAATTGCAAGACTACGCAGAGTCGCAAGGTTTATATTATCCAGTCGATTTTGCCTCGGCAGGCTCAAGTCAGATCGGTGGCAATATCGGCACTAACGCAGGCGGCATCAAAGTCATCAAATATGGTATGACGCGTAACTGGGTACTTGGTTTGACCGTGGTCACAGGCAAAGGCGATGTATTACACATTAATAAAGGCATGATCAAAAATGCTACAGGCTATGCGCTACAGCATTTATTTATCGGTGGTGAAGGCACACTGGGCATCGTCACGGAAGCAGAAATCAAACTGGAACGTCAACCGCAAGACTTACAAGTTTTGGTGCTTGGTGTGCCAGACTTCGATGCGGTGATGCCTGTATTACACGCTTTCCAAAGCAAAATTGATCTGACTGCATTCGAGTTCTTCGGTGAAGTCGCCATGCAAAAAGTCCTTGATCACGGTCATGTACAACGTCCATTTGAAAGTCAATGTCCGTTCTACGTGTTGCTTGAGTTTGAAGCGCCGTTTGAGCCAATCATGGATAAAGCGATGGAATTATTTGAGCATTGCATGGAACAAGGTTGGGTGCTTGATGGTGTAATGAGCCAAAATCTTGAGCAAGTACAGAATCTTTGGCGACTACGTGAAGATATTTCCGAGTCGATTGCACCATTTACGCCATATAAAAATGACATTTCCGTGTTAATTACCCATGTGCCTGCATTTATTGCTGAGATCGACCAAATCGTGACAGAGAATTATCCTGATTTTGAGATTTGTTGGTTTGGGCATATTGGCGATGGCAATTTGCACTTAAACATTCTCAAACCTGCGGATTTATCTAAAGATGAATTTTTCGCGAAATGTCAGGTGGTGAATAAGTATGTCTTTGAAATCGTGAAAAAATATAACGGCTCAATCTCGGCGGAACATGGTGTAGGTATGACCAAAAAGCCGTATCTCGACTACACCCGTTCAGACACTGAAATCGGTTATATGAAAGCCTTAAAACAAGTCTTTGATCCAAATAATGTGATGAACCCAGGTAAGTTGTTTGATTTGTAATCTACGCACTTCGATCTACAGAGATTGAAATGCATACGAAAAGTTGCCAGAAGCGTATCTGTTGATGCGCTCTGCTAACAAAGCAACCTCACAAGTAAAATATCATTATATGTAAATGTTATTTTTTTGATTGTTCAGAGTGAAACAATAAAGCTCATCCAAGAGAAATTATTGAGGCTATTACTGAAACTATTGACAAACTATCCATTAAAGCAAGCCCTTTAACCTTTGTATATTTAAGCTTAACTAACTATCCTCGATATACAATACTCAGTTAATGCTAAATTAAATACTTAGACCTCTTAGATATAGGGTCTGTCGTACTTCGAAGAACAACTAGAAAGTTCTACATAATTTGTAATTTATCATAGATCACTGACTATCTGTAGGATATATGAAAATTGACTTATGCACAGAATTCTGTACAATTAAAACCATAAGAATTTCTTACTGCTATTTGATATAGCTTAGATATGAGAGATAGAGCTATGCATGTATTTACATATACCGATGCACGTAACAATTTCAAATCTGTTTTAGATAAAGTCATTGATGATGCAGACGTTGCCTTAATAACACGAAAAGAAGGCGAGCATGCTGTCGTCATGGGGCAAGACCATTACGATAGCCTAATGGAAACGCTATACCTCCTATCATCTCCAAATAATGCCATGCGTTTAAATGAATCCATCGCTCAATTGCGTGCAGGTCAAACCAAACAAAAAGAGTTGATTGAGGACGATGAATCGTAACATTGAATGGACTGACCATGCTTGGGATGAATATCTCTTTTGGCAAACTCAGGACAAAAAGATACTCAAGCGTATCAATACCTTAATTAAAGAATGTCAAAGAATGCCTTTTGAAGGCACAGGAAAACCCGAACCACTAAAAGCAAATCTTTCAGGGTTTTGGAGTCGCCGAATTGATGAAAAGCACCGATTAGTTTATGAAGTGACAGATGAGCGAATATCTATTATTCAATGTCGATTTCATTATTAGATTGTGTGGGTATTTTACCGTTCAAAAGCCTTAAATAAAAAATCCCAAGCATTCACTTGGGATTTGAAAGACTTAAGAACTTACAAAATCGTTAGATGCGTTTTGGCAAATGACTGACCCAAGTTAGCAAATTATTCGCATCATTCGTCCGAGCTGAGCTACTCGATGCACCGAGCAATACCACGATTGCAGGACGTTGATTCACTGTCGTGTGCATCACCACACAACGACCGGCTTCATTGATAAAGCCAGTTTTTGAAATATTAATATTCCATGTGCCATTACGCACCAACGCATTGGTATTGTTTGATTTCAATACACGATAGCCAAGATTGAAGTCATAATGTGGCGTCGTTGAGAACTGACGGATTAACCCATACTGCGATGCCGCACTCACCAAAATTCCCAAATCACGAGCCGACGCACGGTTGGCAGGATCAAGACCTGTCGCTTCTGCAAACTGCGAAGAATACATACCGAGCTCGCGCGCTTTAGCGTTCATCGCTGCGACAAAAGCACTCTTACCACCTGGATATGTACGTCCAAGTGCAGCGGCAGCAGGATTTTCAGATTTCATTAGAGCAAAGAGTAAAGCTTCAGCACGATTCAGCGTATCGCCTGCACGTAGCGTCGAGCTTGAGTTTTTACCTGCCGCACCTGCAAAGTCGATCGGCTCTAAGCGAATCTTTTCCGACATATCAAGGCGTGCATCGGCAATCACCACTGCTGTCATTAGCTTGGTGATCGAAGCAATCGAACGGGCTGTATTAGTATTTTTCCCATATAGCACTTCACCCGTTTGCGCATCCATCACCAATGCCGCTTTTGCGTTAATGCTAGGCTGTGAAGCACTATAACTGCTGTATGAAGTCTTATTGTAATTGCTTGTGGTCGTTGGATATTTATTGGCAAGCGTGCTATTGTTGAGCACGATTGTAGACGACTTTTGAACAGGCTGTGTGCGGGTAGTGACTTGTGTCGACACCTGTGCCGCTGGTTCATCATCGCTTAAAAACTGACTCGCTTGCGCATCCGACCATGCAATATTTGCACTGTTTGAGGTATTTTGCTGAACGACGATTTCAGCAAAGCTGTAATGACAAGCAAATGACGTGGCGATTGCCAAACTCAGCCGAGTGATCGCTTGTCTGGTTCTAGAGTGATTTCTACGCATAGACACAACCTTTATTAAAACTACGCTTCCTGCGTTAAAAAAGACTTGCCAGACGCTTGATCATGTATCATTGTTCAAACATCATTTAGCAAATTCGTTGGGTTCTGTTATAGGATCGCTAAAATTACGATGTAATTGCAAGCGAATTTTGCGTTATGTAACAAAAAAATTGAACTTTAGGGAGAAAAATGTGATCTCTGTACTGGTTGTTGATGATCATGAACTCGTTCGGACTGGGATTTGTCGCATGCTAGAGGATCATCCTGAGATCGAGGTGGTCGGACAAGCTGAGTCTGGCGAGGAAGCAATTCTCCTTTCAAGACAGTTACAACCCGAAGTGGTATTGCTTGATGTCAATATGCCAGGGATTGGTGGCGTAGAAACCACACGTAGACTTTTACAATCTGTACCAAATACGCATGTGCTTGCTGTGAGTGGTTTATCCGAAGAACCATACCCTTCGCTTTTACTTAAAGCAGGTGCAAAAGGCTATATCACTAAAGGCGCACCGATGACCGAGATGGTTCGTGCCATCAAAAAAGTCACGCAAGGTGGCAAATATTTTAGTGCGGATATCGCCGAGCAGTTGGCGAGCTCTTATCTGTCCGATCATCAACAATCGCCTTTCGACGCCTTATCCGAACGTGAAATGCAAGTGGCGATGATGGTGGTGAATTGTGTCAGTGCGCAGGAAATCGCTGATAAACTTTTCGTCAGCGTCAAAACAGTCAATACCTATCGCTACCGTATTTTTGAAAAATTAAACGTGGATAGTGATGTAAAACTTACCCATTTGGCAATGCGTTATGGTTTAATAAAGGTCTAATAACAAACAACCTTATCTCCTGACCATGAGTAAATTACAAGAACTCAATAAGTTAGAAACGCTAAAACGCTTGGGTGCATCATATACAGGGTATCGTTTATTTCTTGCACTGGGGTTACTTGCCATTTTATTGGTGAGTATGAACGACTTGATCATTGGCGCTCGGCATCCAAAAGCCTATTTGGTGTTGAGCATTGCCTATGTCTTGATCTGTGCGTTTAATTTCCTGACTTTTCGATATAAACAAGCCTACCTCTCACAGCAGCTTTTTGCTTATCTGATCATTGATTTTTTGCATCTGAGTGCAGTGTTGTATTTGAGCACTGGACCAAATATTGCCATTGTTTTGCTATTTATGATGTTGGTGCTCGCAGCAGTCATGTTGCTGTCCGCCCGCAAAGCTTTGATGATTACCTTGCTCAGTGTGATTGCGGTGGTATATCAGCAGTTTTTTTATAGCATTTTTGGTGAAGGTAATGTCGCTTTTATTGGCACATCCAGTTTAATTACTCTCGTTTTCTTAAGTACATATGCCATCGCCCGCATTGGTATTCGTCGATTGAAGTTTATTGAATCCGTTGCAACGACCCAACGTTCTGCGATTTTTCAATTACAACAGATTAATCAAAACATTATTGAGCAACTTGAAACAGGATTTATGGTACTTGATCAGCAAGGCATGATTATTTCCATCAATCGTTCTGCGGAAAACTTGTTACAGCTACCGAATGATATGTTGCTCCGAAGCAAAGACTTGCATCATATTGATGAGAAGTTACTGCAAGAGATACTTCGCCACAAAGCACAAAACTACAAAGGCACATTCATTTATACCGCTGATGTCGGTGTTGAGCTAAATATTCACTATCGTCCGATCATTACACGCAATCAGACACAGCAATTGACCTTATTTACCATAGAAAGTATGGATAAGATCACTCAACAAGTGCAGCGCTTAAAATTAGCCTCTTTAGGGCAATTGTCCGCAAGTATTGCCCATGAGATTCGCAATCCGCTATCTGCGATTAGCCAAGCCAATGAGTTGCTTGAGGATGATATTGACGACGATTTAAAATCGTTGACAGAGATGATTGATAAGCAGTGCAAGCGCATCAATCGAATCATTGAAGATACCTTAAATATGTCACGGCAAAATCAAACCGTGTCCGAAGACATTGACTTGTATCCGTGGCTACGTGGCTTTATCCGTGAAGACCTGATGGATGTGCAAAAGCATCTACGCCTGACTATCGAAGCGAAAACAGAAATTCATTTTGACCCGCATCAGCTTCGTTTAGTCTTAATCAATTTGATTCGCAATGCGATCCGTCACGGACATCAACATATTCCGAACAGTCGTATTGATATCAAAGCGCATCGACTCGGCGACTACACCATGATCGACGTGATTGATCAAGGCACTGGCGTCAGTAGCGCACAACTGCAAAATTTATTTGAGCCATTTCATAGTACAGCGGTCAATGGTACAGGCTTGGGACTGTATCTATCCAAAACATTCTGTGAAGCGAACCATGCACATTTGAAATATATTCCACAGACACAAGGTGCGTGTTTTCGTATAGAATGTCCGCTGATGGAAGATTAAAAAAATATTGAAATATTAGGGGTTAACCACGATGGCGCAAGCGATTGCCTTAGTCGTAGACGATGAAGAAGATATCCGCACATTGATGCAAATGACTTTGAAGCGTTTAGACGTAGAAAGTATTTGCGCGGAAAATGTCCAACAAGCCAAGCAAGCGCTTGCCGAGCGTACGTTCAATGTCTGCTTGACCGACCTGAACCTGCCTGATGGCAATGGTTTGCAGATTGTCGAACACATCCAACAACATTATGCAGGTTTACCTGTGGCGGTGATCAGCGCCTATGGCAGTATCGATATTGCGATTGCCGCACTCAAAGCAGGCGCATTTGATTTTGTCAGCAAACCCATCCAACAAAATCAGCTCAAAGCATTACTCTCACACGCCTTAGATAGTAATATCAATCCAATTTCTTCATTAGATTTGCAGATTGAAGATCAGTTACTGCTTGGTCAATCTGAAGTGATGCAAAATCTTAAGCGTACGCTTCGTAAGCTTTCACGCTCACAAGCACCTGTCTATATCTCAGGTGAGTCAGGTACAGGAAAAGAAGTCGTCGCACGACTGATTCATCAGCTTAGCAATCGTAATGAAGGACCTTTCGTCCCAGTCAACTGTGGTGCGATTCCACAAGAGTTGATGGAAAGTGAGTTTTTTGGACATAAAAAGGGCAGTTTCACAGGTGCGCATCAAGACAAAGTTGGATTGTTTCAAGCGGCGCATAACGGCACCTTATTTTTAGATGAAATCGCTGACCTACCACTCGCCATGCAGGTCAAATTGTTACGTGCCATTCAAGAGAAAAAAATCCGTCCTGTGGGTAGCGACCAAGAGATAAGCGTCGATATTCGTATCTTGAGCGCAACGCACAAAAACTTGGCAGAAATGGTGCAAACAGGCGTATTCCGCCAAGATTTATTTTTCCGTATCCATGTTATTGAAGTGAATATTCCGCCACTTCGTGAACGTGGCAACGACATCATTATACTCGCTGAGCACTTCTTAAAGCAGATTTGTCAGGATTGGCAACTGGATCCAATGCAATTGTCGAATACCGCAAAAACGCATCTTCTGACGGGTTATTACGAAGGCAATGTGCGAGAGCTTCGCAACGTGATGGAGCGTGCTGTCACTTTGTGTGAGGGTGAAATCATCCGCACCGAGCATATCCAAGGCTTACGTCAGCAAGCGAGCAACCTTGATATTGATGTGGAGTCTGCGTCAATCAGTCCAAACACGCCGACCCAAAGCTCGACATCGAATCAGCCCGAATTACCAAAACTCGGAAAATCAGGACTTCCACAAGAAGGTCTGGAAGAATATTTGGCAGAAATTGAAAAACGCTTACTTATTCAAGCACTGGATGCCACACATTGGAATCGCACACTTGCAGCAAAAAAACTCGGCATGACGTTTCGATCATTACGTTATCGTTTGAAAAAGTTTGAACTGGATAGTGATGAAGAAGAATAACCCACCATATTCTCTTTCATTTATTTAGCTCATTAAAAAGCCTTTTCATCGCAGAAAAGGCTTTTGTGTATTTGGTAGCAAGAGAAAGATTAGGGAATGATGCGATCAAATAAGTTGCTTGCTTGATCTTGGATTTCTCGATCTGATTGTTGATCATCCATATTCAGTTTACGATCGACTGCAATGCCCTTGCCCTCGATCATTTCACCATTTGGTGTAAAGTAATGAGACACTGTCAGTTGCACCGCACCGTGTTGTAAAGGAAATAACTTCTGCACCGCACCCTTGCCATAGCTGGTTTCACCAATGATGGTTGCACGTTGATTCTCTTTGAGCGCTGCAGCAAAAACTTCTGCCGCCGATGCTGAAAAGCGATTTTGCAAGATTGCCACAGGATAAGTGATCGGGTCTTGACTGGCTAGCGCTTGAAATTGTTGCGTTGCTTCAATACGTCCTTTGGTGCTGACGATCAAACCATCTTCCAAAAATAAATCTGCAAGCTCAACTGCCGAAGAAAGCAAGCCGCCTGGATTATCTCGCACATCAATCATCACACCACGAATTGCAGTACGTTGCTGATAAATATTTAAGAAATGTTGAATCTGTTGCACGGTATCTTGCTGAAAAGCTTTAATTTTTAAAACCAAGATACGCTCATCGGTCAGATAAGGCTCAACATCATAGTTCAGCTGTTGATCTCGGACGACATCGGCAACCACTGAACGATTACCACGTTTGATTTTCAACTTGACGATACTGCCAAGTGAGCCCGTGAGTAAACTATCCACCGTCCGCTGATCCAAGTATTGCACGGCATTATTATTAATTCTTTCCACCACTTCGCCGTTACGTAAGCCGAGCTCGTAGGCATCGGAACCATTGGAGATACCACTGATTTGCCATTGATGTTGCTCAGGAACGTAAACTAACTGAAATGGAATGTTTGCAATCTGCCCTTCGGTAAACTGCATCAGTTGTTGATATTGTTCATTGCTCAGATAGCGTGAATAGGGATCAAGTCCTTCTAATAGACCATGACTCGCCTGCTCGAATAGTTGATCATTCGATACATTATCCACGTAGTTCTTTTTGACCAATTGGAATGTTTCTACAAACTGGCGAATTTGATCAATCGGAATATCTTCGATATTCGCATCGTCAGGTTGAGTTGAGAGTTCTTCTTCGTCAAGACTGAGCTGATCATCTATGCTTTGACTCACATCACTCGGCGCAGTCCGAAAATCCTCATCATTAGAATTTGTATTCAGTACTGTATCAGGCTGAGGATTATTCTGCGTTGTATCACTTTGCGCCCACAATGCAGAGCTTGGCAACACACCACACACTGTCATCAGTGAAACCAAAAGCAGTGGTGAAGTATTGGGCATATCAGCGTCCTATGCGATGAGCAATGATTAAAATTATATCTTTGTTTTATATTGTCTTTAAAAGTCGATCACATCAACTCAAAAATGTAATCGACTTCTCTGTATTGTTTTCATTTATAGCGACGTTTTAATTATCACGTTAGCGTGATGAGGTTACGCCCCTGCATTTCTGTTGGCACAGGAATATTCATCAGGCTCAGTAAGGTCGGTGCCACATCTGCCAAAATACCTTTTTCAGCAATCGTTGCCGAAGTCGGTCCGACATAGATAAATGGCACGTGCTCCGTGGTATGTTGCGTATGCACCTGACCACTGTCGTAGTCTTGCATTTGCTCGACATTACCATGATCGGCAGTGACAATCATATGCCCTTTATTCGCCATCACAGCGTCATAGACACGACCTAGACTGCTATCGACAGCTTCAACCGCTTTGACCGCCGCATCAAATACACCCGTATGACCAACCATGTCGCCATTGGCATAATTCACGATGAGCAGATCATATGCACCTGAATTAATCGCATCAACAAGCTTGTCTGTGACTTCATACGCACTCATTTCAGGCTGTAAGTCATACGTTGCAACATTCGGAGAAGGAACCAGAATACGTGTTTCACCTTCATATTCGTCTTCTCGACCGCCACTAAAGAAGAAAGTCACATGCGCATATTTTTCAGTTTCAGCGATACGTAATTGGGTTTTACCAAGATTTGACAAATATTCACCGATTGAATTTTTCAACTCTTCAGGCATGTAGGCAACAGGTGCGTCAATAGTCGCCTGATAACGGGTCAACATCACGTATTTTGCTAAGTTCGGCAGGGTTCTGCGTTCAAAACCTGCAAAGTCTTTTTCCACAAAAGCACGGGTCAGTTCACGTGCACGGTCAGCACGGAAGTTCATAAAGACGATGCTATCACCATCATTGATGGTTGCGAGATCGCCCACACGGGTCGCTTTGACAAATTCATCGGTCTCATCCGCAGCATAAGCTTGGTTTAAGCCATCAACCGCACTATTTACCACACGGGTCGCTTCGCCTTCGGTCAATAGACGATAAGCCTGCTCCACACGATCCCAACGATTATCACGATCCATAGCAAAATAACGACCAATCATCGTGGCAATACGCCCTTGATTTGGATACTGCGCAAATAAAGCATCGAAACGCTTTAAGCTTGGCTCAGCACTTCTTGGCGGTGTATCACGACCATCAAGGAAGGCATGTAAATACACTGTCGCACCCCGTTTCAGTGCCAACTCACACATGGCTTCGATTTGATCTTCATGAGAATGCACTCCACCTTGCGAGAGTAAGCCCATGATATGTACTGCACCACCTGTCGCTTTGGCTTTTTCCACTGCATCGACTAAGACTGCATGGTCAAAGAAGTCTCCTGTGCGAATGTCTTTGGTAATCCGAGTAAAGTCTTGATAGAGCACACGCCCTGCGCCAAGATTCATATGCCCAACTTCAGAGTTTCCCATCTGACCATCAGGCAAGCCAACGTCTTCGCCAGAGCCTGAGATTAAACTATGTGGATGATTGTGTTTCATTGCCGTAATGTTTGGGGTTTTCGCCGCCAAAAACGCATTATCTTCGACTGCTTCACGATGACCAATGCCATCCATAATCACCAAAACGTGGGGAATTTTATGTGTTGCTACATCCGTCATTGTTTCATCTCACCTGTTTAATCTTTACATCGTCATTTATCGACGTAATTTTACGCAATTTCTGCAACAAATTCATCTGCCAAATACTAGGGTCTGTTGATATTTCACAGATGCTTGCGACAACGGATGCTTTTTAGACGATACTAGGCAGGAATGAGGCGGTTTAGCATTCTAAATAACTCATTTCTAACAACGTAGCGTCAAAAAGCATCCTTGTCCTGAAAGGTGATGGCTAAAATTGCCATAAACTTCGTTATGAAACTTGGCAAGGGAGTGACCATTCCCTGCATTTCATACCTCGTTTATGTGATTTTAGCCTATAACGCAATGCATGGTTAAAATGTCAACAGACCCTATTCCTTTGGCGACTGATTAGTCTTTTGATACAAGAGCCAACTTACCAAATGCAAGCAAGCACCTGACGTTAACGCACCCGATGCAACAAAAATGCACCTGCACCCAAAATCAAAAAAATAGGCAACAGCACAAACCACGCTGCCGATGGACTATAAATCAAACTGGCGTAGCCCAAGAAGTCTTGTAAATAATAGAATCCTAAGCCAACAAATAGTGCAATCACCAAGCGAAACCCCATCGACTGCTGACGTAGAGGTCCAAAGATAAACGAACACGCAATCACCACCAAAGCAATCAATGCCAGTGGTGAAGCGAGTTTTTTCCAAAAGGCAAGCTCATATTTCTTCGGCACTTGGCTATATTCATCCATATAGCTCATAAAGCTGACCAATTGACTTGGCGCAAGATCTTCAGGATTCACTGTCACCATATGCACATATTTCGGCTGTAGAGCCAAAGGCAAACTTTCCTCGGTTCGTGTCGTTTGCTGTGCATGACCTTGAGGGAAAATATCGACTTGTTGAATCCTTGAAAGTGTCCAATTTTGATTTTGTTGAAACTGTCCTTCTTCGGCATTAATGGTCGAAACAATGCGATAATTATCATCAAAGTCAATCACTTGAACATTGCGCAAATGTCCGCCTGCATTGGCATAATCAATATGCACAAAGCGTTGCCCTTCTCGTGTCCAATAACCATGCACCTCACCAAGCGACGCACGATAATTCTCTTTTTGTGCGGCTTTGGCTTGCTCATTGCTATAGGGAATAACCCATTCACTGAGCGCAAAAGACACGACGATTAATAATAGTGCAGGACGAATCACCCAACCGACGATGCGCCACAGGCTCACCCCCGAAGCACGCATCACCACCAACTCGCTGTTTGAAGCAAGTGTCCCCAAGCCGACAACCGAACCAATCAACGCACCGATCGGCAATAGCTCAAGGAGTTTGCTCGGCGCATCCCACAGAATATAGAGAAAAGCTTGCCATGCGTTATAATGCTCATTGAGCTCACCAAGCTCAGCGAGATAGCCGAATAACATTTGTAATAATAATAAAATTGCGGTTGCACCCAACATGGCAACACCAGTTGCTTTAATGACATGACGAGCGAGAATACGACGTGACAACATTAGGTCGCTCCTCTTAGACGTTTTTTGATTTTAGGTGTGAGTTTATATTTTTTGGCAAAAAACAAACCAACAATTGTATAGATCATGAGAATCGCAGGATACGCCCAAATCCCCAGCTCGCCTTTGGTCATGCGTGTCTTGACTGCCATCAGCGCCACGATCAAACTGGCAAAGATCATAATTGCAGGGAATAAGCGATAATAACGTCCTTGACGTGGACTGACCTCTGACAACGGCACAGCAAGTAATAATGCGAGCAAAATCACGAATGGCGCAAAGATACGCCAACCTAGCTCACTCATGATCACATCACTTTGTCCACGGCGCTGCCAAAGTTGCGCCATAGTCATTGATTCAATGCGTTGCGATATAATTTCGTCGTTTTCTTGAGGTTCAAGACGTAAGCGATAGCTTTCAAACTCTGCTTGTAAATATTTCGGTTGCCCAGGAACAAAGCTATAACGTCGCCCTTGATACAAATTGACGATACTGGCTTGATCGTTTTCCGCAGCGACACGACGTGCTTCTTTGGCAAGAATAATCACATCAGGTTGCCCTGCCTTATCCGCTTTTTGATAAAAGAAAATATCTTTTAAACTCTGCCGATCTTCGGTCAAACCACCTGCATAGATAGTATAGACTCCGCTAGAAATAAATTCTTTGGGGCGCACTAAATCAAAGCCACTACGTACTGCTTGCGTCGTCGTGAGATGATCAAAAGAACGGTTACCCCACGGTGCGATCCATAACATCAATGCGGTATGTAATGCCATGATGATTGCAGCAAGTGGTAATAATTTTCGCCCCAACTGTCCACGACTGACACCACTCCCATTGAGCACCGCCATCTCGTGATCGACATACAAACGTCCAAACACCAACATTAAGCCAACAAAAAAACCCAATGGCAAAATCAAGGTCAAAAATTCAGGTAACCGATAACCAATAATGCTAAATAAAATCCCTGCATCCATACGCCCTTGCGCAGCAACACCAAAGTATTTGATCAAGCGACCACCGAGCATCACTAAGGTCAGCAATGCCACAACGACTGATGAGGTTGTCACCACTTGCTTGACCAAATATCGAGTAATAATCAAATGCAAATTCCCAAAAATTTTTGAATCATGCGATGCGTCCACAGACTACGCATAAATTGTGCTAGTTTACCTGAATGTCAGCCCCAGTGCTATTTTGCAGTGCCGTAATAAATCGGTATATTATGGTGATATTGTTGCACCTTTTACACAAATCTCATCAAAGCTGATGACTGCCAAGGATAATGATGACTTTATGAAACTAAGCTTAATAACCGATCTAAAATTACCTGAAATTAAAGTACAACCAGTCATTCGTCTTATTCAAGAAGCAAAAGATGGCGAAAATATTGCATCGCAACTCAACGCAAGTGAAATCATCTCACTTGAGAAATGGCTAGAACTCAGCCAATTTGAAGGCAAAATTAATCAAATGCACCCTGTTTATGCGCAAAGTGAAGCTTTCCCCCAACTATTTGTGGTTGGCATTGGTGATGTTGAGCAATTAAATGGTACAAAACTGCAAAAGCTTGCGCAAAGCATCGTTAAAGCCACGCAAAAACTCGCTGAAACCATTACGATTGACCTCAGCACTTTACCTGAAACATTGCATTACCAATTTGCTTTGGCACTGACTCAAGCCAATTATGCCTATGATCAATTCAAAACCAAAAAGTCAGAAATCACGTTAAAAAATATCCAATTCTTTGCTAAACAAACCTCACTCGATAGCACACAACTAACTTTGCTCCAAGCCATTCAAAAAGGTCAGCACTTCACACGCCATCTTGGTAATACCCCTGGCAATGTATGTTTCCCAGAATATTTGGCTGATGAAGCTTTGAAACTTGCAGGTGAATTTCCAGACTTGCTCAACGTGAAGGTACTGAATGAACAGCAAATGGCTGACCTCGGCATGAATGCTTTTCTCGCCGTGAGTAAAGGTTCGGAGCGTTCAGGACGTGTCGTTTTACTTGAATACAATTCTCAGCAAGCACAAAAACCTGTGGTGCTAGTTGGTAAAGGTGTGACCTTTGATACTGGTGGTATTTCACTGAAGCCTGCAGCAACTATGGACGAAATGAAATTCGATATGTGCGGTGCAGCAACCGTGCTCGGTGTGATGCGTGCTTTATGTGAAAGTAAATTACCGATTCACGTGGTTGGTGCGTTGGCTTGTGCGGAAAATATGCCGTCAGGTCATGCCACTCGCCCAGGCGATATCGTCACCACCATGAGCGGTCAAACCGTCGAAGTGTTGAATACTGATGCCGAAGGTCGCTTGGTGCTTTGCGACACCTTGACCTATATCGCACGTTATGAGCCTGAACTGGTGATTGATATTGCTACATTAACAGGCGCTTGCGTAGTGGCTTTGGGTAAAGTACTTTCAGGGCTATTTAGTCCTGATAACACGCTATCTCAAGAATTAATCAATGCGGGTGAGCAATCTTTTGACCGTGTTTGGCGTATGCCAGTGCTGGATGATTATCAAGAATTGCTTGATTCGCCATTTGCAGATATGGGTAATATCGGCGGTCCATATGGTGGTGCGATCACCGCTGCGTGCTTCTTACAACGTTTTACACGTGACTATCGTTGGGCGCATTTGGACATTGCAGGTACAGCATGGCTTTCAGGTGCACAAAAAGGCGCAACAGGTCGACCTGTTCCACTCTTGATGCAATTCCTTGCCAATCGTGCCAGTAATTAAGACTGTAAAAATTGAATGAAAATTAGTTTTTACTTAGTTGAAAAGTCTTCGCAAACGCAGACCGATGTGGTCTGTCGTTTGTGTCAGCAAATTTATCACAAACATCCCATTTGGATTTATTGTCGTGATGCTGCGCAAGCACAGCAGTTGGACGATCAGCTTTGGACATTCGCACCGACCAGTTTTGTGCCACATCTTCTCATTGATGATGTAAAAAACGAAACCGATGCACAGCATGAGTGGTCAAACACGCCAATTCTGATTAGTTGTGATCCGCCTCCTCGTGATCGTGAAGTCTGTATTAATCTTACAGGGCAGGCATTGGATTTAACAGAAATTAAGCACGGCACACTACATTTAATCGAAATAGTCGGGCATAATGAAGAGGAAAAAATCTTGTCCCGCCAAGTATTTAAAGCCTATCGGGCGAGTGATATTGAACCTACGGTACATAAGATTTAAGTGCTTTTTATTTTTAAATGATCAAACATCGAGGAGTCGGTCGTGGCACTAAATGTCGGTGAAAACTTTACCCAGCGTTGGCTTACCGCGCCTGAAGCCGTTCGCCAAACATTTTCAGATGAATTAAATCACATCTGCGAGCTACTTGACTCAAATGAACATATCACCAAATGGCAGTATCAAGATGCTGTTTTGCAACAAAAAAATAAAAAGATTATCGAACGTGCTTATGTCGAGCTCAAACAACAGATTTTAGAAGAACAAGCAAGACTCGCCGAAGAACGCAAACGTCAGCGCCAAGCCGAACTTGAACAAGCGCTCGCCGAAAAACGTGCGCTCGAAGCTAAACAAGTGGCTGAACTCGAAGCCCAAGAGCAACGCCAAGCACAGCACCAAAATGCCTATTTACAACAGCTTGCCCATGAGCTTCAGCAACAAAGTACTGCGTCAAATTTTGACAATCAACGCAAATTTGATACGCAAAATATTAAACAATTTAACCGCAGTGAAAACCATGCCGTGACATCAGCAGTGATCGCTGAACAATATGCGCCTGTACCAGAAATAACTGAGCATCAAGACTTACGCACTCGCTTAGAACTTGAAGCGGAATTTTATATCGAGCAAACTTTGCAACAGCTCAAAGCCAAACTGCAAGCGGCAGCACAAGAAGAAATTGAGCTGATTTTGTCACAGCAACAACATACGGAGTAATGGGTTTAAGCCAGTGATTGAATCTCTTGTCTTGAATCATTTTGCTTGAATCCACTATTTGAATCTTTTGCTAAAACCTTCTTATTGAATTTCTTATGTTTAGCTTATTGTTTTAAATGATAGGTTTTACTCTTTTTTCCTTGGAACATGGCGAATATATTGTAAGGCGATCAATCGAGAAACGATCAACGCCAAATACATCACTGCACCAAACATCTGCAAGGAAACTAGCACACGTGCCATATCACTTTGAGGTACGATATCACTGAGACCTGTACCTGTCTGCACACTAAAGCTAATAAATATCAAATCTACCCATGAGCGTGCTTGACCATTATCCAAATTAAAACTATTCACATCCCAAAGCTGACACGCACTGTACATAAAGGCAAACGCCCAAACCAAAAGCGTGAACACACTCGCCACTGCAAACAGCTCATCTCGTGTTAGATAGCGATCATCAAACATATAACGTGTCAGACCATAAGCAGCACAAAGATAAGCCGCTGCTTCAAATAAATGTGCTGTAATCAAGATATTTGGAGAATCTGCGCCCAACATTACCGCAAGCGACAATACAAGCGCAGGAATCACACAGAGCATCCCGATCACCGTATAAATCGCCGTAACCCGAATAATCTGCGCCACCATCAATAGCGCCAATGTACCCAAAAACCATGCAAAAGCATGGTGGTTAAATATCTGATGGGTTAAAGGTGCGGTAAACAGCATCATCAATTGCACTGCAAGCAACCACGCCGAAGGTAAACTTTTAAAACTTTGCAAAAATTTAAGCATGGCGACCGCACTATCCCTAGAGTATTTATGAAAACCTGAGCGTTTAATCTACGCACTTTTGCAATAAAAATAAATAAAATGATGCACTGAGCTGAAATGATGACTGCACTTCTAGGGCTTGTCGTTTGTATGCTTTGGCTTTCCACGCATAAGGTGTCATGGCGATTAAGTCTTTTAATTGCTGTTGATCTAAGTCGAGATCCGTCGTGATGATCTGCTTAGAAATGAGTGAAAATTCGGGTGACATTTGCGTCACGAATTTATCAGGCTCATGCGCTTTGACTTCATCAAATAAAGCTTCACGCATGGCAAATAAATGCTGTGGTGCAGGTGTGACAATGATGAGATAACCTCTTTTCTTTAACACCCGAAGCATTTCCACTTTGGGTAATGGACTAAATAAACTGGTACAGACCTCCATCGATTGATCAAGTACTGGTAGCACCGCACCTGTCCCCACCACCCAAGTGATATTTTGCGCTTTGTGATTTTCATTACTTTGATGTGCTTGCTTGGCAGCAGTTTGTACTGCACTTTTGGCAATATCTACAGCGACCACTTGTGGCACAACGTCTGCCATCGCTTGCGTGTAATAACCCTCACCACAACCAATATCTAATACTGCTTTTGATGAAATGGATTGTAATAATTCACTGACTGCTTGCTGTAAAGGTTGATATGCGCCTGTTTGTAGAAATCGACGACGTGCCGCCACAGCATCAGGGGTATCTCCTGGACTTTTGCTGTTTTTATGCTGTACCACATGCAGATTCACATAGCCTTGTTTGGCTTGGTCATAACTATGCCGATTCTCGCATTGCCACGTTTTTCCCTCGAGATGCAATGCTTCTCGGCAGATTGGACACATCAACAGCTCAGACATATTTTACTTTCCACAATAAGAGTTGATCTGAATAAAAAAGCCAGCAGTGCTGGCTCATTTAAATAGAAATTGTTTAACGTAGTTTTAACGTCATCAATCCCAAGACGACCAAGATAATAGTAATAATCCAAAAGCGAATCACCACCTGAGTTTCTTTCCAGCCTTGCTTTTCATAATGATGATGTAGCGGTGCCATTAAAAATACACGTTTGTTACGCATCCGCAGTGAGCCAATTTGCAAGAACACCGAAATCGCTTCCATCACAAACACTCCGCCCATGATCGCAAAGACGATCTCTTGACGTACCATCACCGCAATTGTACCAAGCATCGCACCAAGCGATAGCGCACCGACATCGCCCATAAACACTTGCGCAGGATGGGCGTTGTACCACAGGAATGCCAGTCCTGCACCAATCATCGCCGCACAGATCACCACCAGCTCAGAGGTATATTTGACATAAGGAATATGCAAATAATTGGCAAAGCGTACATCACCTGAAAGATAAGCAAATACACCTAGACCCGCGGCAACAAGCACGATCGGCATGATCGCTAAGCCATCTAAACCATCGGTCAAATTTACCGCATTGGATGCGCCATTGATCACCAAATAGGTGAAAATAATAAAGGCAATCCCAAATGGAATCACAGAAAACGGAATACTCAAATTCTTAAAAAATGGAATCAATAAATCGAGCATATTCGAGGTGATTACAGGGTCAGTCTGAAACTGCGCAATACAATACAAGCCAATGCCTGCACCGAGCGAGCCAACCGAAGTCCAAAAGAATTTTTTACGAGCGGGAAGGCCAGCATTGTCTTTATAACGGATTTTAATCCAGTCATCTGCCCAACCGACCGCACCGAAGATCACCATCACACCCAATACAATCCACACATAAGGATTGCTTAAATCTGCCCAAAGCAAGGTGCTGATGCCGATCGACATCAGAATCAACACACCGCCCATGGTTGGTGTGCCCATCTTTGCCGCATGGTTTTCAGGGGCAAAATTACTGACTGCTTGACCATATTTCAAGGCACGCAATTTACGAATCATCACAGGTCCAAGCAATAGACCAATTCCCAATGCAGTTAATACACTGAGCAATGTCCGCAAAGTCAAATAACGAAAAACTTGAAAGGCATCATGATAATTTGCCAAAAATTCAAAGAGCCATAACAGCATTTATAATTTCTCCACCAATGCGTCCATGAGATGCTCCATATGGGTATAACGCGACCCTTTGAATAGCAAACTGACTGGCTGTGGTTGATGTTGTTGAATAATTTGTTCAAGGCGCACTTGCGCTTCATCTTGTGTTATAAAAGCATTGCAATGTGGCACACCCGCACCATTGGCAACCGCAGATGAATACTCACCCACTGCAATGATATAGTCAAGTTGAAGCTGTGCCAAATCCTGCCCGAGTTTCTGATGCTCAATCTCTGCATCATCACCCAATTCACCGATATCACCCATCACCATGACTTTGATGCCTTGTTGTTGCAGTAAAACTTGTGCGGCTGCTCGCATCGAGTTTGGGTTGGCATTATAGGTATCATCAATGAATAAGCATTGATCTTTTTCGATAAAGTTCAGTCGCCCTTTTGCACCAGTTGCCTGTCCTAAACCCAAAGCAATATCGTCTAAAGACACACCCATCGCCAATGCAAAACTGGCTGCGGCTTCGGCATTCTGAACATTATGCGCCCCTGCAAATGGCAAGTTGATTTGTACACTGCCCTTTGGCGTATTCAAGGTAAATCGTGAAGATTGCGCCAAAATCTCAATATCCGTGGCATAGACATCGCCACCTTGACCAAAGCGAATCTGCGCACGACCATTCGCCACATCATTCACATTCTTTAGAATTTGCCCTGAATAATCATCTTGTGCAGGAATGATCGCTGTACCAGTAGATTTGATGTGCGGATAAATCTCTGATTTTGCTTTGCAAATGGCATCACGCCCACCAAACTCTCCCAAATGCGCTGTGCCAATATTCAAAATCCCTGCGGCATCAGGCTGTACCAAGCGACTGGTATAATCAATCTCACCAATATGACTTGCCCCAAGCTCCATCACTGCATAGCGATGATCGGCACGAAGTTCCAACAACATAATTGGCGCACCGAGATCATTATTCAGATTGCCACGTGTCACCAAGGTTTCGCCGAGCCGAGAGAAGATACTGCCGAGCATTTCTTTGGTGGTGGTTTTACCACTACTGCCTGTCAAAGCAACAACTTTTAAATCCTGACATTGCTGACGACGATATGCACCCAAATGCCCCAAGGCTAAACGTGTATCTGCTACAACCAACTGCGGAATATTCACACCGTCAATGGCACGCTCGACAATCACACAGCTTGCGTTTTGCATTGCCACTTTTTCGACAAAATCATGCGCATCAAAACGCTCACCTTTCAACGCTAAAAATGCATCGCCAACCAGTGCATCCCGTGAATCGGTGACAATGCGCTTTATATTGGTCATTGGCTGAATGCCTTGATGCCAAACGCCTTGAGTCGCCTGTTGTAAATCCTGAATAGTCCACGGATCAAGACGACTGGTACTGGTAGTTGAGGTGTGCATGTGATGCGATTTTCCTTAATTCTTGGTCAATAATTATTCAGCGGGATAACTTAGAGGCTGATGAGGTTGCGCCTGAATTGCAGATTCCACTTCGACTACATCATCAAACCAATGTCTGACGCCATCAATTTCTTGATAATTTTCATGCCCTTTGCCTGCGATGACCACAATATCACCCTGTTTTGCTTGACGTACTGCAAACTTAATCGCTTCACGGCGATCATGAATTTCATGGAAATTTTCAGCGTTTACTATTAGCTCAGACAAATTAGCTTTCATATCGGCAAAAATTTGTAATGGGTCTTCCGTACGTGGGTTATCTGTGGTCATCAGTACTTGATCAGCACAATCGATCGCAGCTTGGGTCATCTCTGGACGTTTGCCTCGATCTCGATCACCGCCACAACCATACACCGCCCAAAGCTGATGCTCGACATGGGCTTTTAGACTTTGTAATACTTGCGCCAAAGCATCTGGCGTATGCGCATAATCCACAATAAACAATCGCCCTTGGTCAGCAATAACTTGCATGCGACCTGGTGCGCCTTTTAGCTTTGCGACCAAAGGCACAATATCCGCCAATGCATAGCCGAGTTTTTCCACACAGATGATCGCTGCTAAGACATTTTCCACATTAAAACATCCAAGTAGCGGACTACTCACCTGATATTCACCACTTTCACACTGCAAAGTGAAGCCCGCACCATCCAAACTAAACTGCACATCACTGAGATGATAATCCGCATCATCATGACGCATACTATATGTCACGATATTCGGTTGAGTAGTATTATTTTTGGCATGTTCAATCATCAGTGATGCAAACTCATCATCTTGATGGATGACCGCATGTTTTAAACTTGGGAAATCAAACAGCATGGCTTTCGCTTCAGCATAATTGTCTAAAGTTTTGTGATAATCCAAATGATCACGGCTCAAGTTGGTAAATGCAGCAACCGAGATCGGCATGCCTGCCAATCGTCCTTGCGCTAAACCATGCGAACTGGCTTCAAGTGCTAAATAACGCGCACCTTGCAAGCTATAATCGTAAAAAGACTGCTGTAATTGCAACGCATCAAGCGTGGTGTGCGTCGATGATTGTAGATTCGGCAAGATGCCATTGCCCGTCGTACCCATCACTGCGGTGGCTTGACCGAGCATAGTGAGTAGTTCTGCAATCAGTCTTGAGACTGTAGTTTTACCATTAGTGCCAGTAACCGCAACCACTTCGGCTAAATCAAGTGGTGCTTTCGCTTGTAAAAAGTGTTGTTGTAATAATCCAAGAATTTGACGTAATTGTGGCAAATACAACACGTTTTCATTTGCAGGCACTTGAACTTCGGTCAATACACCGATTGCACCTTTTTCTAGTGCGCTATTGATATTGTGCTGTGTTTTTTTAAGGTCATTATTGATGCCTTGTAGCGCAATAAATATATCACCAGATTGCACTTGACGACTGTCTAATTGGAAACATGAAAAAGTATCATTCGCCCATTTTGGCAAAGTCACATTGGATGTAATAGAGGTAATTTCACCTGTCCAAATTTGTTGCAACGTGGTCATGCACTACGCTCCTTTAGGCAACACATCATTCACGATGCTCCAGAAGTTTCAAGTGGTCGATCGAGCGGTACATTAAGTAATCGCAAAGACTCTTGCATGATTTTGGCAAACACAGGTGCTGCTACCAGTCCACCGTAATATTTTCCTTGAGGATTTTCTACCACCACCACCATCGCAATACGTGGATTGCTTATCGGTGCAACCCCTGCGAACAGCGCACGATATTCGTTTTGCGAGTAGCCTTTACGATCGGCACGTAGTTTATGTGCTGTGCCTGTTTTTCCACCAACACGATAGCCGGGAATCACTGCCTGACGTGCTGTTCCACCAGGTTGAGTCACGCCTTCGAGCATTTGTAATACCGTATCGGCAATTTCGGGTTTAACCATTTGCTCAGCTTTTGGTGGCTCATTCACTTTGAACAAAGTTAAAGGCACTTTCTGTCCGTGATTGGCGATCATCGCATAAGCCTGTGCAAGCTGAAGTACCGTGGCATTCAAACCATAACCATAGGACATGGTCGCCACTTCTGAGACATTCCACTTGCTCGGTGGCAAGATCAAGCCTGCACTTTCTCCAGGGAACTTCACTGCGGATTTTTTCCCAAAGCCAAGACGTTTATAAAATAATGGTAAGGTTTCATATGGCATTGATAGGGCAATTTTCGAGACACCGACGTTAGAGGATTTGATGATAATGCCACCGAGATTGAGCGGACCGTAATTATGCGTATCTCGAATGGTATGATTGCCCACCCGCATATAACCTGGTGAAGTATTGATCACCGTTTCGGGCTGATATTTACCCGTTTCTAACGCCATCATCACGGTCAATGGCTTCATGGTCGACCCCGGCTCAAATGAATCAATCGCACCACGGTTCCGCATGGCATCTTTGTTATCAAAGGTTTTCGGATTATTTGGATTGTACGATGGCCAACTGCTCATCGCCAAGATTTCACCTGTTTTGACATCGACCGCAATCGCCGTTGCAGAGCGGGCATTATTGGCAACCCCCGCAGCCGTCAGCTCACGATACATGATGTACTGTAGCCTTGAGTCGATGCTGAGCTGAATATTTTCCCCCGCTTGCCCTTGGGTGATCACTTCATCGACTTTCAGACGATTACCACGGCGATCCCGCAAAATCCGCTGTTCACCATCGACACCTGCAAGACGCTTATTGAGTTGCATCTCTAGACCTTCGATACCTAGACCATTACTATTGGTTACACCGATGATTTGTGCATTGGGCTGTGGTTGCGGATAGTAACGTTTGTAAGTTTTTTCGGTGTAAACCCCTTGGAAATTTTGATCCAAAATGGCTTGTGCTTTGGCGGGTGGCACTTGACGTTTAATCACCACATAACGGGTGCGCTCACGACGCTTGATGTCACTTTTCAGCTTTTTGGCATCAACACCTGCGGCTTTGGCTAGTGCATCCAAATCAAAATTTTTGCGACTTGGACTTTTCCCTTCGGCGATACGTTCTGCATTACGTTCTTGAGCTTGATAATAGTCAGTTGGGTCAATGACCAAGGTCATGACAGGTGTACTAATCGCCAGTGGCACACCATTACGATCGCTGATCACGCCACGCATGGCTTGGACTTTATCGGTATAGAGAATTTTGGCGTCGGCACGTTCTTGCAAGAATTTACTTTCGATGATTTGCACCCAAAACGCACGGCAAATGAGCAAGACAAAGGCGACAAATACAGCGATCCACAGCAGACGAAAACGCCACATATCTTGCGCAAGTGTCGGCTTGGCGACTACTGCCTTTCGTTTAGTTTTACCTTTTGCTGATTTCAACGCCATGTTGCTTTATTTTCCCAGTCTCTCTTTCGTTAAGCCAAAAACTCACCACAATATGCATCGAATAGTATATGTATTCTGCCTGCATTTACAGTCATAGAACATTAATCCTGCTACAGCGTTAACTTCGCTCGCAGTACTATTTGTACACCTTCGCTTGGTTGCCTTGTATCAAAAATTAATTTCCTCGACTATATCTTGCAAAAATTTAAACTTTATCCATTTACTGTGAAACACTTTGTGCTTCAGTTTGTTCAATCTGCGATTCGCCCAAAGCAATTTTCTCCGTTGCCAATTGATTACTGGCGATCACCACAGTTTGCGATGCGGGCGGTGAAAACATGCGTAATTGTGTCACCGCGCGACTGCCAATCTGCGCTGTTGCGCCAAAAGTTTGTTGCTCAATCAACAACCTTCCCCATTCGGCATTAAGATTATCCTTTTCCCGAATCAACTTGGTAAAACCTCGATAATCATAACGATATTGGAACACTTGATGAACCACCATAAATGCACTGCCCATCACTGCAACGAGCAATACAAAAATAATGGCAATATTCTGCAAAGTCGACTTTTCTTGAAGGAATTCAGCTTGAAGTCGCTGATTTACCAATGTTTTATCGAGCTTAGATGTTGAGTTGGCTGAGGTATGCTTTTTTGTTTTGACCATGTCCTTACTCCTCACGCTGCGGCAAACGTGATGCCACACGTAACCATGCACTGCGTGAACGTGGATTTTCCTTCACTTCCTCTTGGCTTGGTGAGATGCGTGCAACTTTCTTTAAACGACGCGTATCTTGTTGTTCCGTTTGTGAAAGTACCTCACCCCAATCTTGTTCAGGCAAAGTTGATTCTTTTTGAATAAATTGTTTGATTAAACGATCTTCAAGGGAGTGAAAACTAATCACTGCAAGGCGACCATTGGCTTTTAATAATTCCACCGCTTGCGGTAAAAACTGCTCGACATCATCCAGCTCACGATTGATAAAAATACGAATCGCTTGAAATGTTCGGGTCGCTGCGTGTTTATGCTTTTCCCATTTCGGATGGGCAACTTTGACGATTTCAGCCAGTTGCGCAGTCGTATCAATTTGCCCTGCATTTTTAATCGCCTTAGCGATGCGTCGGCTATAACGCTCCTCACCATATTTAAAAATAATATTGGCAAGCTCTGTTTCATCGACTTCAAGGAGCCACTCGGCCGCTGTTAAGCCTTGCGAGTTGTCCATCCGCATATCGAGAGGACCATCATGCATAAAACTAAAACCACGTTCTGCCTGATCAAGCTGTGGTGAAGATACGCCTAAATCCGCCATAATCCCATCCACCGCATCTACGCCAAGTTCAGCCAAAGTATCTTTTAAATCGGCAAAACTGGCATGGATAATTTGAAAACGTGAATCTGCTTCGGTGAGTTTCTGTGCTTCTGCCAGTGCTTGCGGGTCTTTATCGAAGGCATAGACTTTGGCATCGGCATCAAGACGACTTAAAAGTTGACGAGTATGTCCTCCACGACCAAAGGTCGCATCAACAAAAACACCTGACTGCTTCTCGCCTAATACAGCATCAACAGTTTCATCTAACAACACAGAAATATGGGACATGCAACACAACGATTAGTTTTATGGTTTAGCCGATAATTATCTTAAAAAATAAATTTAAAATAACACATGCAATTCAGACAATTATTCACTGTTTTAGGACGAATCCCAAGCCAAAATTTGTATAAATTGTTTTAGAAAATCACATTTTGACTAAAGTTTGCCAGTGAAACGAATTGAAGTCACGTCATTATCAAAAGTAAGTGGATAAAAACCATACCGATACCTGACACATGCCTTACACAATTGTCAAAACAATCAACATTATTACCTAGCGAATTACTTAATGCACAAGATATCAGACAACAAAAGATCAATTTTATAGGTTAAGTCATGAAATATATAATCCAAACTATCGCAAATCGATGCAGTTCACCGTAGAAAATGCTAAAATACAGCGCTTAATTTCTCGCCTTGTATAAGTTGTAGCTGATGACGACCAATACTCAAATTACCGAAGACCGTATTCTTATCCTTGATTTTGGCTCGCAATACAGCCAGTTAATCGCTCGCCGTGTCCGTGAAGCAGGTGTGTATTCAGAAATGTACGCCTATGACATGACTGAAGACGAGATTCGTGCCTTTAATCCAAACGGCATCATCCTCTCAGGTGGTCCAGAAAGCGTGCATATCGAGGGCAGTCCTCGTGCGCCACAAGTGGTATTTGAACTCGGTGTGCCTGTACTGGGGATTTGCTACGGCTTCCAAACCATGTCTGAACAATTGGGCGGAAAAGTCGAAGCAGGCACAGTGCATGAGTTCGGCTATGCAGAAGTCGATATTCAAACTCGTGACCAGTTGATTGGTAATCTACAAGATCGTGAAGATCAATTGCATGTGTGGATGAGCCACGGTGATAAAGTTGGTCAATTACCACAAGGTTTTACCACCACGGCAAGCACGCCAAGCTGTCCGTATGCGGCGGCATCTGATGAAACTCGTCGCTTCTACGGTGTACAGTTTCACCCTGAAGTGACGCATACCGCAAAAGGCGCAGAATTACTTTCAAACTTCGTGCATAAAATCTGTGGTTGCGGTGGTCTATGGACACCTGAGCATATTATCGAGCTTCGTGTCGAACAGCTTCGAGAACAAATCGGCAATGAAAAAGTCTTGCTAGGCTTGTCTGGTGGTGTGGATTCTTCTGTGGTTGCAGCATTATTGCATAAAGCAATTGGCGATCAATTGACCTGTGTATTCGTCGATAATGGTTTGCTTCGCTTAAACGAAGGCGATCAAGTCATGCAAATGTTTGCGGACAACATGGGTATTCGAGTGATCCGTGCTGATGCTGAAGAGCGTTTCTTGACAGCGCTTGCAGGTGAAGTAGATCCTGAGAAAAAACGTAAAATCATCGGTCGTGAATTTATCGAAGTCTTTGCAGAAGAAGCTCGTAAGCTCGATGGCGTGAAATTCTTGGCGCAAGGTACGATTTACCCTGATGTGATCGAATCGGCAGCGAGCAAACAAGGTAAGGCGCATGTGATCAAATCGCATCACAATGTCGGCGGATTACCTGAAGATTTGGCGTTTGACTTGGTTGAGCCATTACGTGATTTGTTTAAAGATGAAGTGCGTAAACTCGGCACCACGCTTGGCTTACCACATAGCATGATCTATCGTCATCCGTTCCCAGGACCGGGTCTTGGTGTGCGTATCTTGGGCGAAGTGAAAAAGGAATATGCAGATATTCTGCGTCTTGCGGACGACATCTTTATGCAGGAGCTTCGTGCCAGTGGTTGGTATGACAAGACAGCGCAAGCCTTTGCGGTATTCCAACCTGTGAAGTCTGTAGGTGTGGTTGGCGATGGTCGTCGTTATGCGTGGGTGATTGCGCTACGTGCTGTGGAAACAGTGGACTTTATGACTGCTCGTTTTGCGCATCTACCGTATGATTTAGTTGATCGTATCTCAACTCGTATTATGAATGAAATCAAAGATGTATCACGTGTGGTCTATGATGTATCGAGTAAGCCACCTGCAACGATTGAATGGGAGTGAGCTAGGGCTTTCAAGATGCATTGCGTCTTGCCTAGCGAACGCCAAGAGCTACGCTCGCGGCAGTTCGGAAATTACCTTAAAAGAGTACTTCGGTGCTCTTTTTTTATTCGTTTTATCAAAAAAGATATTCACTTAAATTGAGCTTAAGGATTTAGCGCATAAAAGATAAAGTCAGATAATTGTTCTTCATCTTCGTCAAACTTCAGTACAATCTTGGAAATCAAATGATCAATCACGCTATGAATTTCTTCTTTTGAATTGAGTCTATTTAGAAATTGAAAATCACAGCTTTGTTCATCTTCAAACTCATTAAAGTAAAAGACAATATCTGTTTTAAAACGATCCGCATGAGTGTCGCCAATCTCATCAAGATAGTCTTTCAAAACTTTAACTTTCTCGCTGAGTTCTAACATATATCAGATACCAAATGATATTCTTTAACTTCTTTTGATTTGATGATTTTTTCTTCAAATTTCAGGTTCTTAAGTGGATCGTCAATGGTTAAAAATGTCGGCGTATCATCTAAATTCAATACTAAAGTAATGATGTAATCTAGCTGGTATTCTTGCGCTTTTTTATATTCATTCTCGGTTAAACGAAAGCGACCTTTCTTGGCACGAATCCCTTTGATTTCAGCTAAATACGACGTATTTGGTACATTGATTTGAAAATCGTAGCCATCACCATATAGACGAGCATCTTCGATGCTTCCATCTTTAAAAATATCAATGGATTGATAGTTATTTAGGAAATACAGCTCAGCTTCCAATCCTGTTTCTTGTAGCTTCTTAAATCTTGACTTTACGATGGGTTTGACCTGTACAATAAAGTCATTAATTTTAAAATTTTCATGCAGAAAAAGTTTGACGATATTGGCGTAACCGACGCAGTTTTCACTGCCGAATAGATTATCAATCAGATGTTTACGGTGAATGTATGCGTCGCCTTTTTGCCACCAACCTTTGCGATCATTGTCAAAAAATGGATCAAATAAATCCATTCTGTTTTTAACGACACTTCCAGTTTCAACGATTCCTAACTTAACGAAATATTCATAGAATGCAGATTTGGTCGAAAAGCCAAATTGTTGAATAAAATCATTGTCAAACTTCGCCAAGCCATAACCGAGCAAATTTAAAAGTTCGTAATTTTCGTGTTTATTACTGTTCATTTGATAAGTAGTGATTATTTCTTCAACAGTATTTTTACATAAGATTGTGTACATCTCCTAAAAATATTTGTCATAAATCAAAATAATATACACACAGCGTTGCAATTCTGAACTGTGATCTGTCGCACGATTTCGATATTCTATAAAAAATTCAGTCGAAAACCAGTAACAGATAAGCTAGAAATAAGGAAATAACATGACCAATACCACGACAGATAGCGTGTCACAATCTTCAGATTGTCCATTAGCCAAACCAAATAGCATCAAAGAAGTCCATCTGCGTTCTGCCATCGTCGGCACAAGTACCACGATCAAACGTGCATTGCCGAGCAAAGACAAACGTATGATTGGCGCATGGTGTTTCCTTGACCATGCAGGACCTGTGCAGTTTGCACCGAATGATGGCATGGATGTCGGACCGCATCCGCATATTGGATTGCAGACCTTTACATGGATGATCGAAGGCACAGTGATGCACCACGACAGCGTGGGCAGTGAGCAATTGATTCGCCCAAAACAAGTCAATCTGATGACCGCAGGACAGGGTATTTCCCACACCGAAGTGACGCCATCGGCAGAAACAGGCTTACATGCGGCACAGCTTTGGATTGCATTGCCTGAAGCGCATCGTCATATGGCGCCGAAGTTTGAGCATTATCCTGAGCTTCCAACCATTGAACAAGATGGCGCAATATTTTCGGTATTGGTCGGTGATTTTCTTGGCACGACCTCGCCAGTGCAAGTCTATAGCAAGATGCTTGGTGTAGATGTCGAAGCCGTCGATGATGTCGAGGTGATTTTGGATTTAAATCCTGAGTTTGAATATGGGCTGTTGGCGATGGAAGCGGAAGCTGAAATCAACGGTCATGCGCTGACACAGGACAATATGGTGGTGCTCGAAGTTGGCAATGAAAAAATGCACCTAAAAATGAAAAAAGGTGCACGAGTGCTACTGATTGGTGGTGAACCGTTTGAAAGTGAAATTCTATTGTGGTGGAATTTTGTAGCACGTACTACGGAAGAAATGAAAGAGGCACGTCAGCAATGGATTGACCATGATGTACGTTTTGGTGAAATACCATCGTATCAAGGTAAACGTCTGATTGCGCCTGAGATTCCAGATCAGATGCGGGCTTCAAAATAAGCCTGCCTGAGCTAAAACTGTAAAATGCAAAACGCAAAATACAAAACCTAGAATACAAAATGAGGACGGCAACATGGCGAGCATCGCAAATACAAAAATCACTAGCCTAGACTCACCGTGGGCAGGTGAACTCAGCAGTGGGAAACATCATTATATTACCGATAAGCCTGAGAGTTTTGGTGGTGGTGATAAAGGACCTGCACCATATGATTATCTACTTGCAGGACTAGCGGCGTGCACGATGATCACATTGCGCATGTATGCAAAGCATAAAGCGTTGGATTATGGGCATTTTTCCATTGATCTACACTTCAATATAAATAAAGAGGGTGAGGAATGGATTACTCGTGAGCTGAGTTTTGACAAGGACTTGGATGAGGCAACCAAAACAAAAATTCTTGATATTTGTCAGAAAACACCTGTGACTAAAACCCTGCTTCGTGGCACACGAATTGATACTACAATTAAATCATAACTCTATTTGCAAGAATCAACATATTTAGGCGAATGAGTTTAATTCAACGGCAAGACCACTGAGTGAAGGTGTACAAGTTGTACATTGAGAGCAATTAACGCAGTCGGGGAGTTGAAGTCATCCGACTAAATCTCGAATCTCGGCAAAGTTTGCTTTTAATACTTTGCTGAGATCATCGGGTGCAAGTGAGATATCTAAGCCACGTTTGCCACCACTAACATACATTTTTTCAAATTGTTGTGCAGAATCATCAATCACGGTTTTTAGGCGTTTTTTCTGTCCTAGCGGGCTAATCCCACCGACCAGATAACCTGTCAGGCGTTCGGCATCTTTGATCTCTGCCATTGCCAGTTTTTTACAGCCCAGAGCGCTTGCGGCTTTTTTGAAATTGAGTTGATAGGCGACTGGAAGCACGGCGACATAATGATTTTTACCGTCTGTGACCAATAAGGTTTTAAAGGTTTCCTCGAGCGTCAATCCCAGTTTTTCCACCGCTTCCAAGCCAAAATTGTGATTATTCGAATCATGATCGTATTCATGTTTGCGATACGCAATATTTTGTTGATCGAGGAGTTTGCAGGCTGGCGTCATGTTGAATCATTTTTTACACAGATTTAGGCAAGTTTAAACCTGTCACGCTTAGGATTAAAGCTGATCGGTAGCGATTATTATGCAATTACACAGCAAGAATGTCTTGGGATGATATGCACTTTACGCCCGCATCGTTCATGGCTTGCCAAGCATTCTCTAATGAACCATTCAGATCAATGGCGCGGCAGGCATCTTCGATCACATAACTGTAAAAGCCGAGTTTAGCTGCGTCCATCGCTGTCCACGCCACACAGAAATCTGTCGCCAAACCGACCACATAAACCGTATCAATGCCACGAGATTGTAGGTAGCCTGCGAGTCCAGTCGAGGTTTGCAGATCTGCTTCCAAGAAAGCCGAATAACTGTCGATATGCTGATGGTAACCTTTGCGGATAATCAGTTGTGCGCTTGGAATGTTTAAATCAGGATGAAGCTCAGCATCCTGCGAGCCTTGCAAGCAATGTGTCGGCCAAAGTACTTGCGTACCATAATCCAGTTCGATGGTGTCAAAAGGCTGTTTACCCACGTGGTTTTCTGCAAAAGAAATATGATCGGCAGGATGCCAGTCTTGAGTTAATACAATATTTTGAAAATGTTTCGCCACGTGATTAATGATCGGTACGACTTCATCACCATTTGGTACAGCAAGATTGCCATTCGGACAAAAGCCATTTTGTACATCGACGACGATTAAGGCGGTATTTTTGGCGTGCATTACTTAACTACTCTAAATTATCAAAATATTCATTTCCACTTTTTCACAATCCTAGCAAGTAAAAGAGCTTGACCATTCCCACATTTATCAAACCAAGAATAACATTCGCAATACTATAATATAATCAAATAAGCTCAGTTCCAATATTTAGGTTTTAGTAAAAAACTCCGCCGAAGCGGAGTTTTTTTACTTTCAGATCTTGCACGTGGTGAGAATTACTCTATACGCTCGCCATGTTGACTTAAGTCAAGGCCCATACGCTCATCGTCTGCATCTACACGAATTCCAATCACGATGTCGATCACTTTCAAGATGATGAAAGTCAATACTGCACTGTATGCGATGGTTGCCAATACACCCTCAGTTTGTACCCACAATTGATGCATCATATTGGTCGGTGCACTATCACCCATGATGAATTCACTTGCAAACACACCAGTTAGGATCGCACCAACGATACCACCCACACCGTGTAAACCAAATGCGTCCAAAGAGTCGTCAGCTTTCAACATACGTTTTAAACCGCTGATACCCCAGAAACACACTACACCACCGATCAAGCCCATGATCAATGCACCACCAACTGTGACGAAACCAGCCGCAGGCGTAATCACGACAAGACCAGCGACCGCACCAGATGCCGCACCAAGTACTGAACCTTTACCACGTACCATGCGCTCAACAAGCAACCAAGATAATGCTGCTGACGCTGCTGCAACTTGAGTAACAACGATTGCATAACTCGCAGAACCATTTGCGCCCAAAGCAGAACCACCGTTGAAACCGAACCAGCCCACCCAAAGTAAGCTTGCGCCGACTACAGTTAAAGTCAAGTTGTGTGGTGCCATTGCTTCTTTGCCGTAGCCCATACGTTTACCAAGCATATATGCTGCGACTAGACCTGCTACACCTGAGTTGATGTGTACAACCGTACCACCAGCAAAGTCGAGTGCGCCGTCATTCGCTAACCAACCGCCACCCCATACCCAGTGTGTAATCGGTGCGTAGACAACGATGACCCAAATGCTGATGAAAGCAAGCCATGCGCTAAACTTCATACGATCCGCGATCGAACCACTGATGATCGCCACAGTGATGATGGCAAAAGTCATTTGGAAGATGACGAATAGGATTTCAGGAATTGTCCCACTGAGTGCATCGGTCGTAATCCCCGAGAGCATCAGTTTCTCAAAGCCACCGATAAAGCTATTGCCTTCGGTGAAGGCAAGACTATAACCAATTACAACCCAAGCAATACTCACCACAGCCGCCGCCGTTAAGCTATGCGCCATCGTGCCCAATGCACTTTTCTTACGTACCATACCTGCATAGAACAATGCCAAACCAGGAATTGTCATTAATAGTACAAGTGCGGTAGATGTCAAAATCCACGCCGTATCACCTGTATCTAGTGTTGGCTCTTCTTCAGCAGGTGCTGCTTCTTCGAGAACGACAGCTTCGACAGGTGCGTTTTCAACCACAACCATATCTGGAGCTTCGGTCGTTTCAACTGCCAAGACTGCTTCTTCAGCGGGTGCAGTTGTAGATTCGGATTCGGCCCATACTGGTGATGTACCGAGTAGCGCAGTCGATAGACCAAACGCCAGTAGCAATTTATTCATTAGATCCCCCAACCTTTAATTTACGTTGTGCTGACTTGACTTAACTTACTAGAGATTAATCTAGCTTTAGCAAATGTCATGCCATGTTGTTTTAGACTGCGTCTGGACCAGTCTCACCAGTACGGATACGAATCACTTGCTCTAGGTTAGAAACAAAGATTTTACCATCGCCGATTTTGCCAGTGCTTGCCACACGAGTAATGGCTTCAATGACGCCATCAACCATATCGTCTTTGATTGCGATTTCGATTTTTACCTTAGGTAAAAAATCAACCACATACTCTGCACCACGATAAAGTTCTGTATGACCTTTTTGACGACCGAAACCTTTAACTTCAGTGACAGTGATACCTTGCACACCGATTTCTGAAAGTGATTCACGGACATCATCAAGCTTAAACGGTTTAACGATTGCTGTTACGAGCTTCATGTTATCTTCCTTTGGGTTTACTCATACCAATAGTGGTTTTTACATATCAATTTTCGTGCCAAACTTGAGAAATGTTGGGGATTTTTCCAAAGCTCGTACGACATAAAGCGATGTTATGCCTAGAGTTTAGCAGTTTTCTATGAATTATCCATCTTACAGCTACCATCTCAGTTACATTTATTGTATCTTGATTTTGAGCAGAATATTTTTTGATGAAGACCATGACACCGACTTTAGATAGCTTCGTTCAGGCTTTAAAAGAACAAATCGCCGCACCAAAAGCAGACCTTGAGCACAATATCCGTGCAGTTTTGGCAGAAATGGTGGAAAAAATGGACTTGGTATCCAAACAAGAGCTTGAACGCCAAAAAATTGCACTAGAACAAGCCAACCAACGTATGAATGCCCTGCAACAGCAATTAGAGACGTTGCAAAATCAAATCAAAAAGTAACAATTGCGCCAACATCGATCAAAAACACAGCGATTTTTATAAAAACGCACAATAATGGAACAATAAATGAGTTTTGCCAAAGTTTATTCACGCAGTGTACTCGGATTAAGCGCACCGTTAATCGAAGTCGAAGTCCATGCCAGTCAAGGCTTACCTGCTTTAACCATTGTTGGTTTACCAGAAGCTGCCGTTCGTGAAAGTAAAGATCGTGTCCGTTCTGCAATTATCAATAGTGGCTTTCAATTTCCCAATAAACGCCTCACCATCAACCTTGCTCCTGCAGACTTGCCAAAAGATGGTTCACGTTTAGATTTGGCAATTGCTGTTGGGATTTTGATTGCATCAGGACAAATCGCTGATGATCGTATAAGTCAGTTTGAGTTACTTGGTGAGCTTGCCCTAGATGGACAACTTCGTCCAATCTCAGGGATTCTTAGTATTGCCCACGCCTGTAAAAGCTCAGGACGACAATTATTACTCCCTGAACAAAATGCCGATGATGCCTGCTGTATTCAAGATTTAACGGTCTATGCGACCAGTAACTTAAAAACCGTTTGCGATATTTTGACAGGAACAGTACAACAGCCTGCACACCATTATCAGCCGAATCACACTTTACTGGATAATTTGCCTGATCTTGCTGATGTCAAAGGACAACTGAAAGCTCGGCGAGCACTTGAAATCGCTGCTGCAGGCGGACACTCGTTACTCTTTACAGGACCACCAGGGACTGGGAAAACTCTGCTCGCTTCACGTCTGCCAAGTATTTTGCCACCACTCACCGATAGCGAAAGTTTAGAAGTTGCAAGCATTTATTCGATTTCAAATCAAAATCATGCCTTTGGTGTGCGCCCATTCCGAGCGCCACATCATACGGCTTCAGCCGTGGCATTGGTCGGTGGTGGCTCCAACCCCAAACCTGGGGAAATTACTTTATCGCACTTAGGTGTTTTATTTTTGGACGAATTGCCTGAGTTTGACCGAAAAGTTTTAGAGGTTTTACGTCAACCTTTAGAGTCTAAAGAGGTGGTGATCTCTCGGGCATCTCGGCAGATTTGCTATCCTGCCAATTTTCAACTGATTGCTGCGATGAATCCATGCCCATGTGGCTACGCCTTCCATCAAGATAGTCGTTGTCAATGTTCAGGCGAAGCGATCAAACGCTATAAAAATCGGATTTCAGGACCTCTACTTGATCGGATTGATTTACATATCGAAGTTCCTCCACTGTCTGCGCATGAGCTTCAACAGCAACAAGCCGGTGAAAGTTCGGCTTCGGTGCGTGAGCGTGTTTTATCGGCCAATCAACAGCAGTTGCAACGTCAAGGCTACCTTAATGCAGGACTAACCCCACAACAAATCGACCAACACGTCCAGCTCGATGCACAAAGCCAGAATATCCTTGCGATGGCTCAGCAACGATTACAACTTTCTGCACGGGGCTATCATCGTATTTTGCGTGTGGCACGCACCATTGCCGACCTTGCACAGTCTGAACAGATCAGCACCATGCACATCAGCGAAGCGTTGTCTTATCGTTCGGTGCAATAGGACTTTTTGAGAAGCATATAAGAGAAATATTGACTTTGCGCGTACAAACTATATTTTCCAGTGCAAGTATATTTTATGTAATTTGCTGTTAAAATCACCACTTTGGTTTTGCAAGATATTTATTTCACAGCTTTTACATCGAGTTATTTTAATCTCAGCACAAGCGTGAAGCACTTAGGAAAAGAAAAAATGTTCGACGCTATTTGGGCAGACTTTCAACAGAATTTTTGGCTATATATTTCCATCCCGTTTATTAGTGGCATCATTGGTTATGTGACCAAAGTCGTTGCAATTCAAATGATGTTTGCACCTTTAGAATTCAAAGGCATCAAGCCGATTTTCGGCTGGCAAGGTATCGTGCCACGTAAAGCTGAAAAAATGGCAACCATTGCCGTGGATTTGATGACGTCAAAGTTAATCAAGCCCGAAGAAATATTTGCTCGACTTGACCCCGAACGCATCGCCAAGGAAATCGAACTGCCCCTCATGGCTGCGGCTGAAGACATCACTCGTGAAGTCGCCCAAGAACAACATCCTGGACTTTGGGAAGGAATGCCTGAGTTTGCAAGACAACGTTTAATTAGCCGTGTAAAAAGCAAAGCGCCTGAGATCGTTGAGCAAGTCATGGCAGACATTCAAAAAGATGTGGTGCAATATTTTGATATTAAGCACATGGTCATTAACAACTTGATGAAAGACAAACGCTTACTCAATGACATCTTTAAAAAAGTCGGTCGAGAAGAGTTTAAATTCTTTATGAATGTTGGCTTTGTGTTTGGATTCGCTATCGGTCTAGTACAAATGACGTGCTGGATACTTACTCAAGGACAATATCCGTGGATGTTGCCATTATTTGGCGGATTTGTCGGTTTCTTTAGTGACTGGCTGGCTTTGCAGATGATGTTCCGTCCGCTTCAACCCAAAAAAGTCTTTGGCTACACATGGCAAGGTTTATTCATCAAACGTCAGAATGAAGTTGCAGCAGACTATGCAGCATTGATTTCTAAGCAGTTATTGACTTCTCGTCATTTGCTTGAAGAGCTATTCACTGGCCCTCGCTCTGATAGTGTCATTAGCTTAGTAAACCGTCATGTGCGTAAAGAGATTGATATTGAGGCAGGCATCGTGCGTCCACTAGTCGTTTACGCTATTGGCGGTGCAAAATATCAAGTCCTCAAAACCAAAGTGGCAGAGCGCATCATGGAGCGTTTACCTGAAACCATGAAATCGATGGAATCCTATGCCGAAGATGCCATGGATATTCGAAACACCTTGATCACACGGATGCAACGTCTGACACCCGAAGAGTTTGAAGGTATGCTCCGCCCTGCATTTAAAGAAGATGAATGGGCGCTGATCATTGTAGGTGCGGTGCTTGGCTTCTTGGTTGGTGAGATGCAAATTCTGTTTATGCTATAAATGAATGCTTGCTTTTAAAGTAATTGATTTCAAATTCAGCTTGAACTATTTTTTTATCAAAAGATACCTCACAACGGTGATTTTGATAACAATGCACAGGTAAAAACACTATTGTTCTTCAACCCAGCATAGTTCATAATCAAAGATCGATGTAATCAATCATTGTCTACTTGCATTTATTAAAAGGACCCATTGGGAAATAACGCTTTTTTAAATCACAGCAATTGATTTACATAGAATTTTTTCAAATGAAAAGCATCCGCTATTTTCACGTAAGAGTATTTATTTCTGATAATTCATGACTCGTCGTCAGCACACTTCGACTGTTCATAAATAGCTTTTTTGGATGCCATTATAGGATCGTGTTTTAAAATGACTCAGCTAGCAACAACCATTCATGGTTCAATCGTCGCAATTGTCACCCCAATGTTAGAAGATGGCAACGTGGATTGGGCAGGGCTAAAGCAGCTTGTCGAATGGCATATTGAGCAAGGTACGCACAGCATCGTTGCTGTCGGTACGACTGGAGAAGCATCGACATTAAGTATGGATGAACACATCAAAGTCATCGCTGAGATCGTTCGTATTGCAGACAAACGCATTCCGATCATCGCAGGCACAGGTGCAAATTCGACCAGTGAAGCGATCGAGCTGACACAGGCTGCCAAAGAAGTTGGCGCAGATGCAGCGCTTTTGGTGACGCCATATTACAATAAACCGACCCAAGAAGGGTTATATCAGCATTACAAAACTATTGCTGAAGCCGTTGATATACCTCAGATTTTGTACAATGTTCCAGGCCGTACAGGTGTCGACATGGACAATGAAACTGTAGTGCGTTTGTCAAAAATCCCAAACATTATTGGTGTTAAAGATGCCACAGGTGATATTCCACGTGGCATTCAACTGATTCATCATTTGGATGTGGCTGACATGGTGGTGTTCTCTGGTGATGACCCAACTGCTTGGGAGCTCATCCTTGCGGGTGCTAAAGGCAATATTTCAGTGACCGCAAATGTCGCTCCACATGCCATGAGCCAAATGTGTGAAGCTGCGCTCAGTGACAATAAAGCTGAAGCGCATCGCCTCAATACACAAGTCGCACAATTACATGACATTTTATTCTGTGAATCCAACCCAATCCCTGTAAAATGGGCACTTCATGAAATGGGCAAAATGGGCACGGGTATTCGTCTACCGCTGACACCATTGGCAGAGCAATATCGCACACCAGTTCGTGAAGCGTTACAAGCAACGCATATTCTTGAATCAGTGTGATTTTTGTAGTGCCTTAACAATCATTAAGTTGATGATAAAATTGACCTAAATCGAAATAAATAGAGCGAAAATTTATGCAGTTACGTATTGTAGTCATACTTGGATTGGTATCGATGAGTTTGTTCGGTTGTTCACGTCTTGCGATAGACAACAGTTCATTAGACTATAAATCGGCGAAAACTGTGCCACCTTTAAAAGTCCCTGAAAACTTACAAATGCGTCCGCAAAGTGCCTTATATCCTGCACCTGAAGTTGACCCACGTGCACTTGAGCAAGCACCCGATTTTAGCAATCAAAAAGGCAATCGCTTTGATCTGCCACGCCCCGAGCCAGTTGCTACGGCGACAGCAACAAGCACAGGAACTGCACCATCACGCCCACAATTAGTTCAAGATGGTAACGGTATTCCACTGCTCAAGATCGATGGTGGCGCCAATCAAGTTTGGGAATATGTCGCTGCTGCGGTGAGTGCTTCCAACTTTGAGACTGAAGCAGGTGAAACGCCTAATGTCACGCAAATTCGTTATCAAGATGAAAATTATCAACTTCGTTTGACGCCATCAGGTGCAAGTAACACCTTAGGCGTATATAATACCGACAATAATTTTGCAGATCGCGACGTTGCTAGTGAAATTCTTGCACTGATTTTTCAAAACTGGCCTGCTTAATCTGCGCTCTACGAACGCCTCACATATTTAAGGTTCACCCATGTCTAAACAAGCCTTGCTCTACACTGGAAAAGCAAAATCAGTCTACGAAACCGACAATCCTGATCACCTGATTTTGGTGTTCCGGGATGATGCATCTGCATTTAATGGTGAAAAGATCGAACAGCTTGACCGTAAGGGTAAAGTGAATAACCTTTTCAACGCATTTATTATGAAAAAGTTAGCAGATGCAGGCATCGAAACACACTTTGAAGAATTGCTGAGCCCGAACGAAGTTTTGGTGAAAAAACTCGACATGATTCCTGTAGAGTGCGTGATTCGCAACTATGCAGCTGGTTCACTGTGCCGTCGTCTTGGTGTAGAAGAAGGCAAACAATTGACCCCGCCAACTTTTGAGTTGTTTTTCAAAGATGATGCGTTGGGCGATCCAATGGTCAATGAATCACAAGCGATTGCACTTGGCTGGGCGAATGAAGATCAATTGGCAAAAATGAAAGAGCTGACCTATCAAGTCAATGATGTTTTGAGCAAAATCTTTGATCAAGGCAACATGATCTTGGTGGATTTCAAACTTGAATTTGGTGTATTCCACGATCGCATCGTGCTTGGAGATGAATTCTCTCCAGATGGTTGCCGTCTATGGGACAAAGACACCAAGAAGAAGCTTGATAAAGATCGTTTCCGCCAAGGTTTAGGGGGTGTGGTTGAAGCTTATGAAGAAGTTGCTACTCGTATTGGTGTTGATCTTAAAGACATCTAATAAAAAACATCTCAGCAAATATCCTAAATACCGCTTTCGAGCGGTATTTTTTCGTCTTGGATTATCAATCCACACTCGAATTTAATCCACGATTAACCGAATAACATTTAGATCTGCCCAATCTTGTAACTTTTGCTTTATATCCTCTTGGATCGGATTGGTACTGAGTCTTAACTTCTTTAACCAAATCATGTCATATAGCGTATCAGGCACATCGCTTAGTAAATTATTATCGACATTCAACTCTTGAAGCTGTGTACATGCCGAAATATTGCTCGGCAATTGTTTTAAGCTCTTACAAGACCATAGGTGTAATGTTCTTAACTTTGTGAATTGATGTAATTCATCCATCAGATGACTTAGATCAATGCGATTCGACCAATTAAAATTAAACTTTAATACTCTTAATTGTGATAATTGCCCTATCTTCTTTGGCATATGATGTAGCGGATTCATTGCTAAATCCAATTCCGTCAATTGGTGCAGTTGATACAACTCAATAGGAATTTTTTCTAGTCCCTTACCAGACAAGTATAACTTTTAAGTTTTTGTAATGCCGATATTTTTTCACTCAACTTTAAGTTTGGCGTGACTAATTTGAAACTCGCTAATTTTTAAAATTGCTTTAACACATCGACCACTTGATCAAAATCAAGACCGGTATCACCTGTATTCACAAATAAAGTCTTAAAATTGGGTAATTCCATCAATACTTCAGGTATTGTCTTTAACGGCAACGCAAACAATTCTAATGACTGTAAATTTTTAAGTTGACTAAAACTCTGAGGAAGCTTACAGACATCCCCCTGTCATCGTCAAATGCTCTAATTGCGATAATTCAGCGATCTGTTTGACTTGTGTGATGGTTTTGCAATGTGCGCCCAAAATTTTTAATCCAGGATATTGGGAGCGGTTTGTAATCCAATCTAAATCCCGACATCCAAAAAAATCAAACGATTTGAATTTTGGTAACTTACTGACAAAATGAGAAATCTGTGTGATGTCCAAAAATGAAATACTCAGTTTTTCAAGATTTAAGCATTGTGCTACTTGCTTTTGAATTTCATCATCATAGTTTTCAAAGTATAGCCATCGAATCGCTAAAGGATCTTGGGAATTTTTTTTAAGGTTTTGCTCGAGTTTCGACATTGTTATTCCACGCAGAATATTCGAGTTATAGTCGAAGAAATTAATTTCTGATACAAGCCAACCGAGCAAAGGTATACAAATAGTACTGTGAGCGAGGTTAACGCTGTAGCAGGATTTAAGTTCTCTGACTATATTTCCATATTTTATGTATAAAAAAGCCGATCACTCTGTATCGGCTTCTTAATGGTTTGAATAATTTTACACTGTTCGCTGATCAAAGTTAGTGATCTGACGCACCTGATGCACCGATACCCGTCATTGAACGCACGAACTGCGCATCATATTTCGCTTGCTCTTGCTGTGCACGAGCAGACTTATCCGTGATCGAGAAGAACCAACATGCAAAGAATGAAATCAACATCGAGAACAATGCAGGATTACTCATATCAAGTGGTGCTTGCTCGCCAAGCTTCAAGGTATCCACCCAAACCGCTTTGGTCAGGAAGATCAAGATCAAGGCACTGATCAAACCAGCCCAACCACCGATCACTGCACCACGAGTTGTTAAACCACGCCAGAACATTGACAAGATCAATACTGGGAAGTTTGCAGATGCAGCGACCGCAAATGCCAAGCCAACCATGAATGCCACGTTTTGTTTCTCAAACATGATACCGAGTAGCATCGCGAAGATCGCCAAGCCAAGCGTTGCCATTTTCGATACTTTGAGCTCTTGTTGCTCTGTCACTTGACCACGTTTGAATACATTGGCATACAAGTCATGCGATACCGCAGACGCACCTGCCAAAGTCAAACCTGCAACTACCGCAAGGATCGTCGCAAAAGCAACCGCAGAGATAAAGCCTAAGAAGATATTACCGCCGACTGCATGACCCAAATGTACCGCAGCCATGTTGCTACCACCGATCAACTGCAAGCTACCTGTGATAGCAGTTTTTGCTTGATCAATATATGCAGGGTTATTCGCAACCAGTAAGATTGCACCGAAACCAATGATAAAGGTCAATAGGTAGAAATAACCGATAAATCCAGTAGCAAAGACCACAGATTTACGTGCTTCCTTCGCATCTTTTACAGTAAAGAAACGCATCAAGATATGTGGCAAACCTGCTGTACCAAACATCAATGCCAAACCAAGTGAGATCGCATCAAGTGGTCCTTTGACCAGACCACCAGGTCCCATGATTTGAGTGGCTTCTTCTGTGGTTTTGTTATGCACTTCACCAAAGACATTAATCGCTTGGTTAAACATTTCCGCAAAGCTAAAGCCGACATGCTTCATCACCATGAATGCCATGAATGATGCACCTGAAAGTAGCAGTACCGCTTTGATGATTTGTACCCAAGTCGTTGCAAGCATACCGCCGAACATCACGTATGCCATCATCAGTAAACCGACGATTACGACTGCAATGTTATAATCCAAACCGAAGAGTAATTTGATCAACTGACCTGCACCAACCATCTGTGCGATCAAGTAGAATGCGACAACAACTAATGAGTTGACCGCTGCCATGGCACGTACTGGACGCTCTTCCAAACGGAACGATGCCACATCAGAGAAGTTATATTTCCCGAGATTACGCAGACGTTCTGCAATCAAGAATAGGACGATTGGCCAACCGACCATAAAGCCGAGTGAATAGAGCAATCCATCATAGCCTGAGCTAAACACCATCGCCGAAATCCCAAGAAAGGATGCCGCCGACATAAAGTCCCCTGCGATCGCCAGACCGTTTTGGAAACCTGTAATCCCACCACCTGCGGTATAGAAATCTTTGGTCGATTGAGTACGTTTTGCCGCCCATTTGGTGATAAATAGTGTCAGACCGACGAACAGCACAAACATGATAATGGCAATCCAGTTGGTCGCCTGTTTTTCAGTTTCACCGACCGTTGGCGCTGCAATTGCGCTCAAGCTGATCATGCTTGCTGATGCTGTGGTGAGCATCATTTTCAAAGTATTATTGACCTTGATCATTATTCAGCTCCTTTGTTTGCGCTGTTTTGTGAAGCTGCATTTTTCTGCGTATGCAAAATTTCATTCACTTCACGAATGGCTTCGCTGTTCAAACGATCAAATGCTTTATTACAGATCACGGAATACACCCAGCACAGTACAAACGATGCGACGATCACACCGATACCGAGCGGAATCCCCCACGTGATCACACCACTAAATGAGCTATGCAAAAAATCAGGGTTATAAGCGACCAATAAAATAAAGCCGAAATAAATCACTAACATTAAGATGGTCAGCGCCCAACTCAGCTTGCGCTGTTTTTGCACCAACTCTTGGAACTTGGGGTTCCTTAAAATTTCCTGTACATGAGCATCATCCATATCTCATTTCTCCTAACGTGTATGACTAAAACTTAGTCAATTTTCCTTCACGGCAAATGCCATTGGTTTTTTTGATGTAAGCCACGTTAGCAACTGCTTAGCAACTGTTCACTTAGACTTTGGTCGAGATTTCAACAATCTACAGGCACGATTTTGTGCAAATTTCAGGTATGATGTAGTGGAATCAGACTCGGCGAAGCACGGATGAATGCAGGATTAATTCTAGGCATATTAGCTATTTACGTACTTATTTTATTTGCGTGTGCTTTTTATGGTGAACGCCATGCCAGTCGATTGAGTCCTCGTGGCAGGATGATTCTCTTTAGTCTAACACTCGGCGTCTATTGTTCATCTTGGACCTTTTATGGTGCAACTGGTGCGGCTGCACGTGATGGTATTATCTATCTGCCAATCTATCTCGGTCCGCTACTCTTTTTGATTTTTGGTTATGATATTTGGCGACGTTTAGGGCGTGTACGCCAGCATCATACCGTGACCTCGATTGCAGACTTTATTGCCGCACGTTATGGCAAGATGGGCTCGCTTGCGACATTGGTGACTTTACTTGCGGTCTTGGCAATCTTGCCTTATTTGGCATTGCAACTGCGTGCCATCGCCATGAGTACCAATATCATTCTTGAGCAACACAGTAGCCCATTTGCTGTGACCAATAGCGTCTTGCTGTTGACTGGTCTGCTTGCCATTCTCGCCATGCTATTTGGGACGAGGCGCATCGCCAATACCGAACAACACGGCGGTTTAATGCTTGCGGTGGCGTTCGAGTCTTTCGTGAAACTGTTTTCGCTGATCGCTGTGGCAGTCTTCTTTTTATTTGCATCAAAAGACAATCTGCATCAAGTCAGTCGTGACGTAGCGGAAACGGTCAATCTCGTCCAACAGGTCGGTGTACCTGATACTTTTTGGATTCAGACGCTACTTGCTGCATTGGCAATGATTTGTCTACCTCGTCAGTTCCACGTCGCTGTGGTTGAGCTGAAAGATGAAAACCATATCAATGGCGCACGTCGTTGGTTTGGTGCGTATTTGATTCTCACTATCTTGGCGATTATTCCACTTGCCAGTTGGGCGATTCATGCACCGAGCAATGTGCTTCCTGTTGCTGATGCGGCTGTACTGATGCTTCCGATGAGCTATGGTAATGATTGGCTCACTTTACTTGCATTCTTAGGTGGATTTTCTGCATCAACGGGGATGCTACTGGTATCTTCTGTTGCCTTATCGATCATGCTCAGTAACGACTTGATCATGCCTGTGTTGTGGCGCTTCAACATCATCTCTCGTCATGATCCACGTATGCCACAGATGTTGAAACTGGTGCGTCGAATTTCCATTCTCGCTGTGATGCTACTCGGTTTTTCCTTTTATCATTTCTTTGCAGATATCAATCAACTCTCTGTGTTTGGCTTGCTTGCCTTTAGTGCGGTGGCGCAGTTTGCTCCTGCATTGATCGGCGGACTGTATTGGCGCAGTGGTAGTAAGCAAGGTGTATGTATCGGTTTACTCGTTGGCTTTAGTGTTTGGGTCTATACCCTACTCATGCCAACCGTGTTACGCAGTTTACCGACTGAATACCTTGCATGGGGTCAACATATTCTTGATCATGGTCCTTATCATCAAGCATGGTTACGACCTGAGGCATTATTTGGTTTTAGCTCACTTGCACCGCTTACGCATGGCGTACTGTGGTCATTGGGTGCAAATATGTTTTGCTACTACCGCTTTTCACGACTTTATCGCCCGAGTGTGGCAGAGCAAATCCAAGCGGAAAGTTTTTTCTTTTATGATGCCAAACCCTTACCAACTGTACCCACAGCACCAACCCATAGCACAGCGGTAGAAACGGTATCGAATTTAAAATATCTCGCCAATGAACACGTTTCCCATTTAAAAATCGCTGACTTAATCGCACTCTGCTCTCGTATCGCTGGGGAGCGCAGTACTAAACACGCCTTTGAACAATTCGCACGTCAGCAAATGGTTTATCTTGATCCACAACAACTTGCCAATAGCATGTGGTGGCGTTTTAGTGAGCAGTTCCTTGCCAGTGCGATTGGCACAGCATCAGCACGCACCCTGTTGACCACAGCACTGGTGGATAATGGCTTAGCACTTGGACAAGTTGCGAATATTCTCGATCAAGCTTCGCAGTGGCAACGCTTTAACCAAAATCTGATCATGACCATGATCGACCATATGACGCAAGGGGTGAGCGTGGTCGATGCCAATATGTGCCTCGTGGCATGGAATAGCCAATATCTGACGCTATTTGATTATCCCAAAGAGCTAGTCTATGTCGGTTGTCCTGTTGCCGACCTGATTCGATACAATGCAGAACGTGGCGAATGTGGTCCGGGCGAAGTTGAAGAACACGTCAATAAGCGGATCAACTGGATGAAACAAGGCAGTGCGCACGAGTTTGAACGGATTCGTGAAGATGGTCGTGTGATTCAGATGCGAGGTAATCCGATCGAAGGCGGTGGCTTTGTCACCACCTATGCCGACATTACTGCTTTCCGTGAAAATGAAGCCATCCTTGAAGCACGTGTCAGTGAGCGTACTGCGCAGCTCGAACATGCCTTAGATGAACAACACCTTGCCCTGCAACAAGCCGACCAAGCCAACAAATCAAAAAGTCGCTTCCTCGCAGCAGCAAGTCACGATCTCTTGCAACCGATGCACGCCGCACGACTATTTAGCGCGGCATTAGAACAAAGTGCCTTTCACGCCGATGATCAAAAAACTTTGGAACAACTCGATCGTGCCTTGTTTGGTGCAGAAAGTATGCTCTCTGCGCTACTTGACATTGCCAAACTCGAAGGTGGCTCGATCAAGCCAAATCGCCGTACGTATAATCTACAAGATTTACTGAGCGATCTACGATTACAGTTTAGTGCGATCGCAGAACAACGGCAGATTGAGCTTCACATTCATGATACGCACTTTTGGATTGATACTGATCCGCAGTGGATACGTCGTATATTGCAGAACTTTGTCAGTAATGCCTTGCGCTATACCGCTTCAGGGCGTGTAGTGGTCGGTGTACTACGCAGTACCAGTCAAAACGGTCATATTCGCATTGGTGTTTGGGATACAGGACCTGGGATTCCCGAAGCACAACAGCACAAATTGTTTAAAGAATTTGAACGAGGTGGACACGAGTCACCCTGGGGTGAGCAAGGCTTGGGGCTAGGACTTGCCATCGTCGAGCGTATGACCCATGTATTGAACTATTCGGTACAGGTTAATTCTCAAGTCGGTAAAGGCTCAAGCTTTATCTTAGAAGTACCAACGGTGGTTGCACCTGCGGTACAACAAGCAATGCCAAGCAACTTCACTGCGCCACAAAAATCTTTAAAGATTCTCTGCTTAGACAATGACCCAACCATCTTAGACGGTATGCAAAACTTACTGCAAAAATGGGGCTATCAAGTCTATACCGCATTAGATACCACCCAAGCTTTAGACGTGCTCAACACCCATGAAATCCATGTATGGTTGATTGATCAACATCTCAATGATGAGCAATATGGACTCGACTTTATCCAAAGCCACCAGCAAAAGCATATCCCAACAGCACTGATCACCGCAGATAGTGACCCTGATCTACCTGAAAAGCTTAAAGCAATGAACATTGCCTTGCTGAAAAAACCACTAAAACCTGCTGCACTTCGAGCGTTCTTATCAAGTATTAAACTTCAAAATCCATAAATCATAGATAAAAGTGCTGAATAATGACATTTTTGCTCAGCACTTCTGTCGATCCAGTCAACAAATCCGTTGTTTGAGCAATTTTTTCGGCTTAGATATGGCAAAAGTGCTTCTTTACTTAAGTGAACAATTGTACACTTTCTTACAATTATACTAACTCAATGATTTCAAAATATTAAAATACTAGAAAATGGTCAATTCATACTTTAGTCTAATATTATTGACTTTTTTCAAATACAACAATTAATGCAACAAGATTCTCCTGCCAAAAGGAACAACATCATGTATATCCAATCAAATCAACATCCAGAAGCCATGCAAAGTCTACAACGCCAATATGCAGAAAATTCAATTTTGCCGTCGATCGACTGGCAAAGCCTATCTGCACAGCAACAGCTTACGCCTGCACAAATCACGGCACTTGACACGATTTATCAAAGTGCGATTCCGCTTGCACTCACCGTCTTTAAACGACTAAATTTTGATGTGTTTGCGCCTGCTGCGTTTCACCCACAAGGTTTGGGCTTATTTGATCAGTTGGCAAAACAAGAAGAACGGTTTATCGACATTCTGAGCAACGCAGCAGAAGACCTTGATCACGATACACGTCATCAGATTTGGAGCATGTTGCTTCGTGGCGGTGCGGTACTCGTGTTTAAAGTATGGCTTGGCTTGGTCAAAACTGGTCAGCTTGGCATCGACCTTGTGCAGTTCGATGAGCTATCTGACTTGCTTTGGATCAAAACCAAACCTGATACGCTTGCCAAAGCACTGCGTGTCGATAGCGAATCTAAGAATGAACATTTGTTCTTGATCTATGAAGACAGCGTATATTTGGATCGCTTCAACTGCTTAGAAACGGCTCTGCTATTTAGTCAGCTTGGCGTCTATGACCCTGTATTCCTGAGTATGCAAGATGAGCAAGTGGCTCAATTCTTTATTGAAAAAGGCTTGGTGACTGAAGCGCAAATCGACGAACTGGAATGTGCAATGAATCCGTTAAACTGTGCTGATCAACGTGCAAAACAAGATTATCTAGTTTAAATGTATGATTGAGTTATACACATCAGTTTCAACAACAAAAAAGCTTAGTCGTCAGGCTAAGCTTTTTTCTTCAACACAACCTAATAGTCAAAGTATTTTAATTGCAATACGAGGCAACCGAACGATGGTGTACTTGTAGTACATCGAGTGATGGTTAACGAAGTAGTGCATTAAAATACGAAGAATATTTTTAGAACTTCGGCTCTTCGATGGTCAATGCCCCAATCGCCAAAACCGCTTGCGTACGATTTTGAACACCAAGCTTACGGAAGATCGCTGTGACATGCGCCTTAATCGTCGCTTCTGATACATCTAGTTCATAAGCAATTTGCTTGTTAAGCAAGCCTTCCGCCACCATCATCAACACACGAAACTGCTGTGGCGTCAGTGATTGAATCTTATCGGCAAGCTCTGTTTCACTGGCTGCACGTGGATCATTCGGATGATGCGCAAAGTTTGGTGGCAACCAAATATCACCCTCTAAAACCGCTTTGATCGCTTCGCCAATATTGGCAGGTGGCGCAGATTTTGGGATATAGCCCATCGCACCATGCGCAATCGAACGCTGAATAATATTGGCTTCTTCATGTGCAGACACCACGATAATCGGAATCGTCGGAAACTGCGAACGCACATGCACCAAAGCAGAAAAACCCGATGCACCAGGCAAATGTAAATCGAGCAACACCAAATCAGGCTCTGCACCTGTTTCTAGGCGTTGGTACAACTCGGCAACCGATGCCGTTTCGCTAATCGAAGCTTGCGGCAGACTATATCGAACCGCTTGGATCAAAGCATGTCGAAATAAGGGATGATCATCAACAATGAGAATGTTCATAGAAAAATTTGGTTCCATCCAAAGAGCTGACGACAAAAGGGTATTTGTCGTTCACCATAAAATACAATAAAAAGAATTGTTTCCGCCAGCTTTACCTACAATTATTTACACTGCTTGCGCTATTTTTGTCAGCTCAATACTCGGTTAAATTAATCTAATCGATGATTCTACGCAGTGGCGAGAGGTGACAAGTTTGCAATGATGTAAGAAATACCTGCCTATCGTTGCGTGTATCGTTTCAATGCGACGATGGTTTGCCAAATCAGACTTGCCAAAACCACATAGAAAATTAATGTAATAAATTCATAGCCCTTACTCTCTTTCATCAGGTTTTTAAAAGGAATTACATTAGATGCAACATCATTCAATTTAGTCGCAAAAAAGTTGATCTTCTCGTTCCACGGCAGATAAGAGCTGTAAAGTATTTCGGATTCATAGCCCTGAATAATCAAATAATAAATTCCAGTAAAAACTGCAATCCAAAAAATAGGTAACAGGTAGCTTTGCCCAAAATTTGAGGAATATTTATTGAGCCAAAAGATAATTTTTTCTTGGCTAATCGGTTTGTCTTTTAAACTCTGCTGATACTTATCCATTTCTTTTGCATAGAAACGGTTTGCTTCGATGTGGTTGCCGATTTTGTCGAAAGAATGTTTGATGATGCGGTAGGTTTCGCGGTTGGTATTGTCAGATAAAAGTTGAATATTTAAAAAGTTCGGTGCTTCTTTGAGGTTGGTATCTTCTAAGTTTAAACCTTGATGAAAAATCGTATTTCGAATATTCGCAAAGCTTAAAAAAGTGACGTATTCGAATTGAGCTACACCATTTTCATCGCTTGCTTTGCCAAATTCGCATCGTTCAAATCCTGCAAAGTCACTGAAAATGGTTGTCGCAGCAAAAAAATTTCCAAAGCTCGTTCCATAGGCATCAAATGAAGATTTAAAATCTGAATCAATAAACTTGGCTTCGGCAATATCACATTTTTGTATTTCTACTTTTGATAAAAATTTAGATTTTTCAATATGTAATAAATTCGTTTTTAAATCACTTAACAAAAATTCATTTTCAATATTGCATCTGCGTATTTGAAGTTCGGGTATTTCAACCACTATATTTTCTGTATTTTTAAATAAAGGCTTCGTTATAGCTAAGCTACTTAGCACAAGACTTTTCCTAAAAGTGCAATCGTTAAATAATGAAATTTCTAAGACTCTTTCTTCATCAGCCTCAAAATGAGTACTTACAGCCCCGTTGAAGATACAGTTTTGATAGAGAACATTATTCATATTTCCAAGCAATTTGGATTTTGAAATATACCAATATGTATTGAACTCACAGTCTTGATAAAAAAATTTAACTTCAGGAAGATCAATCCAACTCAATGAAAACTTACAGAATCCAAAATGGATACTTTCTAACTTTTTTAAGATTTTGAAATAGTCAAAGCGGTCTCTGTCATCTCTACAAGGAAAAAAAATTCCATTAAATGCAACTGTTAAAGGTAAATCGGAAATTACATCGTCTATAGAAAATTCATCTTTGAGATATCTTTTTAATGAGTCAATGCTATCAATATTTAAATCTTGACTGCTTCCCCATAAAGGATGAAAAATGAAATTAGCAATATATTCAATCAATTCATCGTAGAAATTAGCTAATATTTTAATATTGAACCAGTCAGTTGAGTAATCTTTCTTTTCACAATGCAAAACGCACTCTTGACGATCTTGAAAAACATCTCTTTCACAATCTTCGAAGCTACAAATCTGACTCAATTTATTATCCTTTTTTAGTCCAAGCAGTGCGTTAACATCATTGATTTTTCTACTATATCCTTAAATTTTTCAAATTTAAACCATTCATTTCCCAAAGAAAAACCCCACAGACCCAATCCGAATCTGTGAGGTTTATTTTTGCTTAAATTGTGTTTAAAGCCTTTTAAGTTTTCGCAGTGACAGATTGCTCCGCCTTACTATTCATCCACCGATACAACACAGGCAACACCACCAAAGTCAGCAAGGTCGAGGAAATAATCCCACCGATCACCACCGTTGCCAACGGTCGCTGAACTTCCGCACCTGTACCCGTAGCAATCGCCATCGGAATAAAGCCAAACGATGCCACACATGCCGTCATCAACACAGGACGTAAGCGCAGGATTGCCCCTTGCCACGTTGCCTCAACGATCGACATACCTTGCTCCCGAAGCTCCCGCATAAAGCTGAGCATCACCAAACCGTTCAACACCGCCACACCTGACAAGGCGATAAATCCCACACCTGCCGACATGGACAGCGGAATATCACGTAGCCACAGCGCCACCACACCACCAGTCAAAGCAAACGGTACGCCCATGAAGACCAATAGGCTTTGTTTGACATTGGAGAATACCGCCATGAGTAAGACAAAGATCATGATCAATGCCAATGGAATCACGATCTGCATCCGAGCTTTTGCTGAAGCGAGATTTTCAAATTGACCGCCATACTCTAGCCAATAACCGGCAGGGAGTTCTTGCTGTGATAAGGTGCTTTGAATCTCTGCCACGAATGAACCGAGATCACGCCCTTCAACATTGGCAGTCACCACGATGCGACGTTTACCATTTTCACGGCTGACTTGATTGATACCCATGATGTTTTCAACTTCTGCCACATCTTGCAGTTGGATCAAACCACCATTTGGCAATGCAATCGGTAGTTGCGCCAATTGCGCCACAGTACGCTGTGCATCATCAAGACGCACCACGAGGTCAAAACGGCGATCGCCTTGCAGCATTTGCCCGACATTTTCACCGCCAATACTTGCCGATACGATGTCTTGAATATCACGACTGGACAGTCCATATTGCCCTGCGAGATCACGATTCACTGCCACATTGAGTAGTGGTAAACCCGATGTTTGCTCAACATTGACCGCTGATGCACCTGAGATTTGCTTGATTTTATCAGCGATTTTCTCTGCCTCTGCACCAAGCACTTCCATATCATCGCCAAACAATTTGACCCCGATATCACTACGCACACCTGAGATTAACTCATTAAAACGCAGCTCGATTGGTTGTGAAAATTCACTATTATTTCCCGGCAAAGTGGCAAGGAAAGCCTGCATGCGATTGCGTAAATCATCGAGGCTTTGTTTCGAATTTTCCCATTCAGACTTTGGCTTAAGGATAATAAAACCATCGGAAATATTCGGTGGCATGACATCGGTGGCAACTTCTGCCGTCCCTGTACGAGAGAACACCGCTTTGATTTCAGGAAATTCTTTCAGGAGCAACTTTTCAGTATTTTCCTGCATGATCAAGGACTGATCTAATCCTGTACTTGGCGCACGCAATTGTTGTACTGCAAAGTCGCCCTCTTGCAACTGCGGTGCAAACTCACTACCCATTTGGCTAAATAGCACTGCGGTAAAAACCAGTACACAGCTCACCGTTGCCACGACAAAATATTTAAACTGATACGCCCAATCCAAAACAGCGAGATAACGCTGTTTCAACCACGCCATCCAACGACTTTCTTTTTCCTTCACTTCACCTTTGACGAATAACGCCACCGCCGCAGGGACGAAAGTCACAGAAAGAATCATCGCACCAAGTAGCGCAAGCACCACGGTAAATGCCATTGGGTGGAACAGTTTGGCTTCCACACCTGTCAAAGCAAAGATCGGCAAATACACCACCATGATAATGGTTTGACCAAAGATGAGCGGACGACGAGCTTGCTTGGCAGCGAGGAAGACTTCTTTAAAGCGCTCTTGCCGTGTCAATATTCGCCCGAGATGCTTTTGTTGTTCTGCGAGTCGTCGAATACAGTTTTCCACGATCACCACTGCACCATCGACGATAATCCCGAAATCCAGTGCGCCCAAACTCATTAAGTTGGCACTGACTTTTTGCTCTGCCATGCCTGTTAAGGTAAATAGCATCGACAGTGGAATCACACAAGCAGTGATCAATGCCGCACGGACGTTCCCAAGAAAAACAAACAGAATCACGATAACTAAGATCGCCCCTTCGACAAGGTTTTTCTGCACGGTTTTAATGGCTTTTTCCACCAGTGTGGTACGGTTATAGACCGTTTCGATCTTCACGCCTTTGGGTAAATACTGCTGAATTTCCTTGACTTTTTGATCGAGATCAATGGCGACGCTACGACTATTTTCACCCATCATCATCATTGCCACACCCAACACGGTTTCTTCACCGTTGTAGGTTGCAGCACCTGTACGCAGATCATGACCGATCGACACCGAGGCGATGTCAGCTACTCGAATCGGCACACCCGAACGCTCACTCACGACCACATTGGCAATATCCTCGACCGAACCTAATACACCCGGTACACGCACGGTGATTTGCTGACCATTTTCTTCAATAAAACCTGCACCACGATTTTCATTGTTTTCTGACAACGCAGTTTGCAAATCGGCAAGACTGATTTGCAGTTGTTGCATGGTATTAAAATCAGGTGACACTACGTAGGTCTTGTTAAAACCACCGATGCTGTTGATCTCCGCCACACCTTCAACACGTTGTAGCTGTGGACGTACCACCCAATCTTGCAACTCTCGTAAATCCATCGCCGTGTAAGGTGTGCCATCCTCTTTTTTCGCATTCGGCTCTGCAAGCAGTACCCATTGATAAATCTCACCCAATCCTGTGGAGATCGGTGACATTTTGGTTTCGACTTGCTCAGGCAAATCGCCTTGCGCCTCTTGTAGCCGTTGGTTGATCTGCTGTCTTGCCCAATAAATATCCGTACCGTCTTCAAAGACAATGGTGACTTGCGACAAGCCATAACGTGAGATTGAGCGTGTATATTCGAGCTTTGGCATACCTGCCATTGCGGTTTCGATCGGATAGGTGACCCGTTGCTCCATCTCCAATGCCGTAAAGCCATTGGCTTGGCTATTAACCTGCACTTGGGTATTGGTAATGTCAGGTACAGCATCGATCGGGAGTTTTTGATAGCTCCATACCCCGACCACGATCCACACTACGATAAAGAGCATTACCCAAATGGCATTATTGATGGAAAATTGAATCAGCCGATCAAACCAACCGTCTACAGGTAAATGATCGTCATTGGCAGTTTTATTTTCGGAATTAGGATTAGTGTCCATGTGCCGCCTCTCCTTTTTCCAATTCAGATTTCAGCAAGAAGCTACCTTGACTGGCATAGCTTTGATTTGCTGTTAATCCTTTACGGACTTCAACCCATTGTTGATCGCTTGACTGCTGTACTGTAGATAAGCTCCCTAAGTCTATCTCTTGTGGATAAAATTCCACATTATCCCCATGCTGTGTCGCTACAAACACCACATTTTTACCATCAATCTGTTGCACCGCTTGCTTTTGAACACGTAGCACTTGTTTGCTCGATGACGTCGGCAGATTCACACTGACTTTCAGATTTGGACGCAGTGCCATATCTTTAGACAACACCACCGCACGAACTTGTAAGCGACCTGTCCCTTGATCGGCTTGACTGGCAAGTGTTTGAATCCGTGCTTGATAGGTCTGACCATTTTGTAATGCGGTAAATTCAATCTGCTGATTTGGCGCAAGTTGAATATTCTGCTGTGATGGTAAAACAAACTCAAGCCAAAGCTGACTCAGCTCATCAATCACGTAGAGTTGATCTGCAAGTTGTACATACTCACCAACCATAATGTCTTTATTCGAGATCACCCCTGACATTGGTGCAGTCAAGGTATAGCGACCATTCGAGCTTTTTGCACCACCCAACGCCTGTATTTGACTTTGTGCGACTTTAAGTTCGATCTGCGCTTTACGATAAGCATTTTCGGCACGTTGATAGTCTTGCTTTGCCGATACACCTTGCGACCACAGTTGTTTTTCACGATTGTATTCTTGCTGAGCCAATTGTAAGTTGCTTTGTGCAAGTTGCACATTCGACTGTTGCCCAACCAAATCAGGTGACACAATGGTGGCTAAACGCTGACCTTTGCCGACACGTTGCCCAAGATTGGCATTGACCGACTCGACACGCCCTGAAAACATCGAGGATACATGTGCTTGCTGATCGGTATTGGCAACGAGCATTGCAGGCACTGCTGTGGTTTGACTTACCATACCTAGACTTGTTTTTGCAATGCTTACGCCTTGCTGTTTCAGTTGTTCGGTCGTGAGCTCAATTGCACCTTCAGTATGTCCTGCTTCTGTAGCTGATTCCTCAGCATGATTCTCGTCTGAATGGCTATCTTCTGCATGGCTGTCTTCTGAATTTTCACCCTCAGAATGCCCTTCTTCCGCATGCGCCTCTTCTGCACCTTGACCGTGACTGTCTTCTGAGGCGGTGTCAGGTTTTGAAAATAACAAGAATGCGCTAATCGCAGCCACGGTTAAGCCGATCACCAATACAATGAGTAGCGCTTGAGAGGCTTTGCCAAACTGCGATGTTTTTGCTGTCATGTTTAAATTTTTCATTTGAATATCCATTGTTATTCTCCCGCCCCAATGCCTTCATTATTTTGAATCGCTTGCCAAAAGGTTTGATTCATCGTGTACATCGCATCCGCTTGTGTGATTTCTTCTAGCGCAAAACCTTGGCTGATACTTTGTAGTTCAATATAGCGCTGCCATGCTTGACGCAGTAGTTCGATCTTTTGCAAGCGTGTTTGTTGCAGTTGTTGCGTGGCTTGCTGTACATCAGTCACGGAGAATTTTCCTGCTCGAAAACCAAGCATCACTTTCTGTTGCACTTGCTCTGCCAAAGGCACTTGTACTTGATCGACCTGCTGAAATTGTTTTGAAAGCCCATCAAGTTGATCAAGCAAAGTCTGTAATTTCAATTCGGCTTGCTCAAGCTGATAACGCTGTTGCTGTGCAAGGCTAGATTGTTTTGCCTGCACCATCGCTGTCTTATACTGATTGCGATTAAATATATTCAGCGGAATTCCCACGCCGACGTTGAGTCGAGTATTGCTCTCTTGCTCAGGCGATTTGTTTTGGGTCATACCCAATAGCAAAGTCGGCTGAGGACGAGCCGCTGACTTGAGCATTGCAAGCTCGGCATAGCTTTGCTTGCTTTGTAGTTGCAGATTTTGCATCAGCCAATTGTTTTTCGACTGTGCTAAGACTTGATCTTTCGACCATTTTGGGAAGATATTTTCCACGGCTAATGCAGAAGCATTCATGGTATTTTGAGTTAAAGATCGCTCCCCCCAAAGTGTGGATAAATTCTGCTTGGCTGCCTGCAACTGCTGTGTGACTTGCACCGCTAGACGTGCATCAGACAGCACATTCATTTTGATGCGATCGACATCGACTTGTGCAATTGCACCTGCTTGGTAGCGTTTTTGTGTGGCATCTAAGATGTGCTGACTCGTTGCAAGTTGTTGCTCGATCAGCTGATGTTCTAATTCGGCAATCACCGTTTCTGACCAAAGATGACTGACAATCAATTCCAGTTTGGCACGATAGATCTTTTCATTCAGTTCGATTTGCGCATTGGACAGTTTGGCAAGATCACGTCTTGCCTGACGCACGCCAAATATATCTAAAGGCTGTGCAATACCAATACTCAGTTCACGTTCTTGATCATTAGCAAAACCCGTTTGTTCAATGCTCAGACTTGGATTTTGCCACAGTTGACTTTGTGCAAGATTGGCTTGACCAATCTGTTGCTGTGTTTGCCATAACCCTGTTTGCAACTGATATTGTAGTGTTTGATCTATTGCCTGACTCAGACTATGAGTCTGTGCATTTTGATTTGAAATTGAAGCTTGAATGGATTGATTCTTCGTCGAATCGCTTGGTATCTCTGTATTGTCTGCATAAGTATTCGATGCACAGATTACAGCCATAGCCATGCACAATGCCTTGAAAGCATAGGTTCGACTTTGATCTTTGAAAACTTTCATATGTATTCCCACAATTTTTTAATACGAAACTGCTTTTAACTTGGTTAAAAACGTCGTGGTGGGAATGTCGAGCTACCCCACCTATAGCGGGGATGAAAGCGGTGGTGGCGTGATCGCACCTAGATCAGGAGATTGATACAGATTGTTCCAAGTGAACTGTGGTTCAAGATTGGGCTGAAAAGTATTGGATTGCACAATGTCTGGCTGTGCATCTTGCATCAAAATATGATTCATCGACGGCAAGTGATCGTGATGATCTTGGGAAAGGTTTTGTGGCTTAACGTTGATATTATTATTGGCATCATCTTGTTGCGCATGGCTACCATCATTATTATTGCCGTGCGTTTCAAGCACTTGATTTTCATGACTTAGACATTCATCTAAGACTTGATGATGCCCAAAATGCGTTTCATGAACTTGTGAAAAATCGACACTTTCATGCTGACAAAACGCTGCCGCCACATTCCAAGCACTTTGGAATATGAACAAACTCATCATGATCAAGATCAGTGGCAGTTTTTTCATGTCAAATTTTTCATATCGTCGCTGAAATTCAGCGCAACGATTCGCTATAGGTGAACACAACAGATTGCTTAGATTGTAAACAAGATTGAATAATCTGCCAAACAAATCTGTGATTTTTTTTCACAGATTTGCAAAAACTACTTCCACTTTACCGTTTGGATTTCAATTTTTTGGGCTGATTTCCCATCTCTTGGATCGTTCTCGGTATCACAACCACACCCGCCACCACAGCCAACGGGCGCTTTGGGTGCAAGCCATTTTGCCAAAGTAGACCAACCTTGTTTTTGACACATATTGGACAATGTAGAAAATGTTTTCTTTGCTGTATTTGGAAAAACTTTCTTAAATACGACCAACACACTCCACAATACCAGTAGCGTAATAATCAGCATCTCAATCATGATTTTTCTCCCTTAACTTTTTCCAAACAAGATTTAGGTAAATCGTACGGTGAAAGTTTTCACTTCCAATTAACCTAAATTAAAAACACGCACGGCGATTTGATAAACAAAGAACGTCATCAAATATGCCAAGCCGAATAAATACACCGTCATGATCGCCACATTGCGCCATGAGCCTGTTTCACGACGTACCGTTGCTAAGGTCGATAGACAATGTGGCGCATAGACGAACCACACCAGCAATGCCAAACCAGTCGCCAATGACCAACCTGAACCATCCGCACTAATCAACTGTGCCAAACTCTCCGCCTGTACATCTTCACTGCCCGACAATGCGTACACTGTGCCCAGTGCCGCCACTGCAACCTCACGTGCCGCCATCGCAGGAATCAAGGCAATACAAATCTGCCAATTAAAACCAATCGGCGCAAAGAACGGTTGCATCCAATGTCCAAGCATCCCTGCAAAACTATAATCAATCGCAGACATGGTCGCATCGGCAGGCGGTTGTGGGAAAGTACACAAAAACCACAGCAAAATCGACAAGGCAAAAATGATCCCACCAACACGCTTTAAAAAGATCATGCCACGTTCATAGACACCGATCAGAATATTTTTCCAATCAGGAATACGATAGCTCGGTAGCTCAAGCATTAAGGCATGCTCAGACTTATCTCGGCGGAACAATTTGACGATATAACTGACAATCAATGCACTGACAATGCCTGCCATATACAGACCAAACAGCACTAAACCTTGTAAATTGAAAATCCCTGCAACCATCTGCTGAGGAATAAATGCGGCAATGAGTAGTGCATACACTGGCAAGCGTGCTGAACAGGTCATCAGCGGTGCAACCAAAATCGTGGTAAAACGATCTCGTGGATCACTAATCGTTCGTGTCGCCATAATCCCAGGAATCGCACAGGCAAAGCTTGATAACAATGGAATAAAGGCACGACCGCTTAAACCTGCTTTAAACATCAGCTTGTCTAGCAGAAACGCCGCTCGTGGCAAATAACCCGACTCTTCCAAAATCAAAATAAAGAAGAATAAAATCAAAATCTGTGGCAAGAAGACGACGACACCACCTGCACCGCCGATAATCCCATCAACCACCAAACTTTGTAATAATGGATGCGAAATATTTGCACCTATCACTTCGCCAAGCCAACCAAAGAAAGTTTCAATGGCATCCATAAATGGAGCTGCCCAAGCAAAAACCGCTTGGAAAACCACAAACATCAGCACTGCAAGACTAAGCAAACCAAGCACTGGATGTAAAAATAATTTATCTAAAAACGTGGTACGGCTGTCTTCTTGTACCGCAGAAGTTACCGTCACACCGATGAGCTCATTGATCGACTCATGAATACTTGACTGTACTTGATAGGTCGGGACTTTAAAGTCACTTTTATCTAAAGAATTTAAAAGATTTTGCACGCCACCAGTGCGTACAGCAACCGTTTCAACCACACTGACACCCAACTTCTCAGACAATGCTTGGGCATTGATCTGCATACCACGACGACGTGCTTCATCCATCATATTCAAGACGATCAACATTGGGCGTTGTAATGCCACGACTTCTAAAAGTAAATTCAAATGAAGCTTTAAGTTGGTCACATCAATGACCACTAACAGCGCATCTTGCTCAGCTTCACTTTTCAGCACGCCTTGACAGACATCACGAGTGATCGCCTCATCTGGACTGGTCGCTTCTAAGCTATACGCACCCGGCAAATCCAAGACACGCACATTACGTCCAGACGGTAGGCTAAAATGCCCTTCTTTACGTTCAACCGTCACGCCTGCGTAGTTGGCGACCTTCTGACGTGTGCCTGTCAGTTGGTTAAATAATGACGTTTTACCACAGTTTGGGTTGCCGACTAAGGCGACACGTAGCAATTCATTCATGGTTTGTTCGCTCATGCTCGTGTTCCTTAAACCAATTCCACTTCGATACGTTCTGCTTCATTACTGCGGAGTGCAAATCGGGTAAATCCGATCTTGATCAGCAATGGTTCTCCACCAAAAATACCACGAGTCAGCACCTCAACTTTTTCACCTGTAACAAAGCCCAAACTGGTTAGACGCGTTGCGATCGCATCTTTTTTTTCAGCAACCTCTTCAACCAAGTGATGATGCACTTGGGTAATTCGAGCAATTTGATTGGATTTGAGTTGAGATAAACGCACGGCACAGCCTTTTGGATGAATGTAAAATGTTAATCACACAGTATAAATATAAATGAGAATTTTTTCCATTACAGTTTGAGAAAGAATGCTTGCTTTTTTGCACAATTTTGATGCACTTTGTTTTTATTCAATGTGAAAAGCAATTTTTAAATTTTGAATTGCACTAACTCTGACTTTCTCTTAACCTGTTTTTTTGAGTGAACACTTTTTACACCGCTCAATTCTTCATACGCTTCATTTTTCCGATTGAACACTATTTTATGCTGAATCAATTATGTTGAATGCCAAAAAAGTCCGCACACTTACACCTGTCAGCATTCCACAAGAATTTAGCTATTTACAGGGTTTTCGGGATTATCTAATCAGCCATAGCAGTAGTGTACATACTCGTAATGCTTATCTATCTGATCTGATTCTCTGTGCAAAATGTAGTGACGTGGCAATTCCTGATTGGAGCACAGCACATGTTCAAACCGTTTTGTTAAAATTGACCGAACAAGACAAAAGCCCTCGTTCGATTGCACGTGCCATGTCCGCATTACGACAGTTTTTTAAGTTTTTACGTGAAACAGGTATTCGCCAAGATGATCCATTGGCTGAGCAAAAAACGCCTCGTCAAGGACGACCATTACCAAAAAATTTATCCAATGTTGAGGTTGAACAACTCATTGATGCGCCTGACACTTCAACGGCTTTAGGACTGCGTGACCGCACCATGCTTGAGGTGCTGTACGCATGTGGGCTTCGTGTCAGCGAACTGATTGGCTTGCAAACCCAAATGCTCAATCTGGAGCAAGGCTTTGTCCGTATCAAAGGTAAAGGCAACAAAGAACGCCTTGTGCCACTTGGCGAAATTGCCATTGATTGGATTAAAAAATATCTACAAAGCGCACGACCTGAACTCTACAAACATTCCACCGATGCACTCTTTCTCACCCAACATGGTGGTGTGATGTCACGCCAAAACTTTTGGTATGCAATCAAACGCTACGCCTTGCAAGCCAACATTCAACAAGATATTTCACCACACGTTTTACGCCATGCTTTTGCCACGCACTTGCTCAATCATGGTGCAGACTTGCGTGTGGTGCAGATGCTACTCGGTCATGCCAATTTATCCACCACGCAGATTTATACCCACGTTGCGCAAGCACGCATGCAACAGCTTCATAAACAACATCATCCACGTGGTTAAGGGACAGCCTGTAAACATCTCACACATACTCGCATCGTATATTTGCTAGGCAGTGATCTTGCTTTTTGCTATATTATGCGGTCATTCCGATTTGAATTTAATTCATGGACAATTTATGCAATTGTTGAAATTTGCGCTCAGCGCAGTATTGATGGGTGGTTTGCTTGCAACAACTGCTTGTTCGAAGAACGATCAAGAGCCCACTGATAGCAATGAAATCACTGCAACGATGCCTGTTTCTGGCGAAGCATCGACTTTGACTGAGCGTAATGCACAGCAACGTTTCATCAAAAACCTGCAAGCAAACTTTGATAAAGCAGGACTGACCGCAAAAATCACCAATGTCAAAGCCACTGAGATTCCAAACTGGTTTTGGGTGACTTTAGAAGGCTTCCCTGCGGTGTTAGCAAGTAGCGATGGCAAATATATTTTTCAAGGCGACATGATTCGACTTGGTGAAGAAGCGATTCATAATGTCAGTGAAGATTTGCAAGCAGGTGATAACAAAGCTGAATTTGCAAAACTCAAAAAAGAAAATTTGATTGTCTACCCTGCCAAAGGCAAAACCAAGCATGTGATCTATGTCTTCACCGATGCGAGCTGTCCGTATTGCCATAAGTTGCATGAACATATGGATGAATTTAACAGCAAAGGCATCGAGGTACGCTATATCGCTTGGCCTCGTGGTGAGCAGTTCTTCCCGACCATGCAAAGTATTTGGTGTAGCGAAGATCGTAAATCAGCCTTTAATGCTGCTATTGCAGGACTTCCTGTGGTGGCGAATGAATGTCAAAACCCTGTGATGGCACAATACGAGCTTGGCACGAAGATCGGTGTCAATGGCACACCTGCGATTTACAGCGAAGATGGGCGTTATTTGGCAGGCTACATTGAGCCTGATGCACTATTGCAACGCTTAAATGAAAAACGCTAATTTTCAAAAGCTGTTTTTTAAAAAATGGCTTTAAAAAGTGAAACTAAAGCGATCTAGCCCTAGAGTCTAGGGCACTTTTTCGCTATGATTTGAAGAATTCTTTACAACTAATTTTGGAGTATGACGTGAAACCAGTTCGTCTGGCTATACTTGGTTTGGGTACCGTCGGTGGTGGCGTTCTTGAATTATTACAAATCAACGCCGCAGAGATTAAACGCCGCACAGGTCGAGAAATTCAAATTACCCATGTCGGCACACGTCGTCCTCGTCCAGATTTAAATCTTGATCCAAGCATTCAACAATCTGATGATTTACTTCATATCGCACGACAGTCTAATGTGGATGTCGTCATCGAAGTCATGGGCGGTATTCATCCTGCCAAAGAAGTGCTATTAGAAGCGATTAAAAACGGTAAGCATATTGTCACTGCAAATAAAGCATTACTTGCAGAACACGGTAATGAGTTGTTTAAAGCGGCAGATGACAATCACGTGCAAATCGCCTATGAGGCGGCGGTTGCAGGTGGTATTCCCATCATCAAAGTGATACGTGAAGGTTTGGCAGCAAACCGCATTGATTGGGTTGCAGGGATTATCAACGGTACAGGCAACTTTATCATGACAGAAATGCGTGAAAAAGGTCGTGCTTTTGCCGATGTACTCAAAGAAGCACAAGAGCTTGGCTATGCCGAAGCTGATCCGACCTTCGATGTCGAAGGTATTGATGCAGCGCACAAATTGGCAATGCTGGCGTCAATTGCATTTGGTATGCCTCTACAATTTAGCAAAGTCTATACCGAAGGCATCAGCAAAATCACTGCACTCGATGTCAAATACGCAGAGGAATTTGGCTATCGTATCAAACACCTCGGTATTGCACGTCGTGCTGAAACAGGCATTGAGCTTCGTGTTCATCCAACACTGATTCCAGAAGAAGAACTGTTGGCAAATGTAAATGGCGTGAAAAATGCCGTTCTCGTTCAGTCAAATGCCGTTGGTCCAACGCTGTACTACGGCGCAGGCGCTGGTGCTGGTCCGACTGCTTCTGCTGTGGTTGCCGATATTATCGATATCGTGCGTGACATTAGCTATACCGAAGATGGCTCAGGTACGATTCCACATTTTGCCTTTGAAGATTTGTCTGATTTGCCAATCCTCAGCCGTGAAGAAATGACCACAGGCTATTACCTGCGTGTCAATGCTGAAGATGAAACAGGCGTATTAGCAGATGTCACTACGATCTTGAGCCGTGCAGGGATTAGCATTGATGCAATCATGCAACAAACACGCTTAAAAGATATGATTCCGATCGTGATTTTGACCGATCCAATCCAAGAATCGATCATGGATGAAGCCTTGGCAAAAATCCAAGCGCTCCCTGCGATTCATGGCGAAATTGTTCGAATTCGTTTAGAATCTTTAGAAAGTTAATTTATTTGTTTAAAACATACTAAGTTGAGGCGATTGCTTTTCATTAACTCAAGAAAAGTTGACTCAATGACTGAATGCAACTCTTTGGAACACCATCATGTCGAATGCCAATCGTTATACTGGTCTCGTTGATCGCTATCGTGATCGTTTGCCTGTATCTGCTACTACTCGTGCTATCTCCCTCGGCGAAGGCAACACACCTTTGATCAAACTGGAGAATATTCCACGTTTGATTGGCAAAAATGTCGAGATCTATGTCAAATACGAAGGTCTAAATCCAACAGGTTCATTTAAAGATCGTGGTATGACGATGGCAGTGACCAAAGCCGTTGAAGAAGGCTCAAAAGCGATTATCTGCGCATCGACTGGTAATACCTCTGCTGCGGCTGCGGCTTATGCGGCACGTGCTGGGATCAAAGCCTACGTGTTGATTCCTGAAGGCAAAATTGCCATGGGGAAAATGGCACAGTCAATGATGTACGGTGCAATCACCATGCAAATCCGTGGCAATTTTGACGATGGTATGCGCTTGGTGAAGGAAGTTGCAGATCAAGCACCTGTAACCATCGTGAATTCGATCAATCCATATCGACTGCAAGGTCAAAAAACCATTGCTTATGAAATCGTTGATGAACTCGGTCGTGCACCAGATTACCACTGCTTACCGGTGGGTAATGCGGGTAACATTACTGCACACTGGATGGGCTACACCGAAGCGATTGCCAATCAATCTGCTGATCAATTTGAACAAGTGGTCTATGATGCAGCAACTGATCAATTTACAGGACCAAAACCTGATGGTCGTCCAACCATGGTCGGCTACCAAGCTGCAGGTGCTGCGCCGTTCTTACGTGGTGCACCAGTCGAACAACCTGAAACTGTGGCGACAGCGATCCGTATTGGCAATCCACAAAGTTGGAATCATGCCAAAGCTGTCGTTCGTGACTCAAATGGTTGGTTTGATGAATTGACTGATGCAGACATTTTAGATGCACAGCGCATGCTATCAATGTATGAAGGCGTGTTTGTAGAGCCTGCATCGGCTGCCTCTATTGGTGGTGCGATCCGTGATATCAAAGCAGGGAAAATCGCTGAAGGTTCAGTCATCGTCTGTACAGTGACTGGTAATGGTCTCAAAGATCCTGACACCGCCATCAAACAATGTGCCGATGCCGTGATGCTCACCATCAATGCGACACTAGATGATGTCAGAACCTCGATTTTGAGCAATATGGAAAAATAAGCCTTACCTTAATCCAAATACTGCGCTGAAACCATTTTTTTATGCAGAACAGAGCCAATCCTCGTGATTGGTTTTTTATTGAAGCGATGCAACTGGAAATCCTTGAACACTGATTTATACAATTTAATACAGTTTGATTATAAATAGTGCAAAACTGCAATTTTGCACCATTTTTTTACACTCTTAGATTTGTCGTATTTTGTGCTTTTCCATTTATGTGATCAGTTACGCTTTTTACTTCTTATAAACATGACAAAACAATAACTTAACAAATTGGCATAGTGATTGCATTATAAGTTTAATCAAGTCCAAGTGATTTGAATCATTTTCTACATTGTTCTGGGGAGAATCCAACATGAACTTTAAATACGCAGCAATCTCAGGCGCATTCATCGCAAGTGCTTCAACATTCACGATGGCAGCCGAGGAAACATCTTCTTTGCCATTTCCAGGCGAAGTGACAGGCAACATTTCGGTACTTTCTAGCTACAACTTGCGTGGTATTACCAATGCGCCTGAAAATTCTGGTGCTGCAGTACAAGGCGGTATTGATTATAGTAATGGTGGCTTTTATCTCGGTTACTGGTTTTCGACATTAGATTATTCTTATGCATGCTTAAACCCGAATGGCTGTAGCAATACCAACAGTAGAAATTCTTTTGAAAGCGATTTCTACGCAGGTTATAAAGGCAATATTACCGAAGACTTAGGTTATACCGTTGGTGGAACGCTGTATTATTACTACCCAGGTTGGGAGTCTACGGGTTACGAAACGATGCTTGGTTTGAACTACAAAGACTTTAGCTTTTCTGCGCAAACTTTACTTAACAATGTGACCTTTGGTAATAAAGGCGATACCTACTTCCTCGCAAGCTATGCACCAACATTGCCTGCAGGATTTACAGGGAAAGCTCAGCTCGGTATGTACTACTATGGTGATGATGATGAGTTCACCGCTGGGACAACCACTGACTTTGCTTGGCGTCATGTAACGCTTGGTTTGAGTCACCCACTTGGTGATACAGGCGCAACATGGAGTCTTGACTACATCATCGGTGGTAAAGACCGCTCTGAAATCGACCAAAAGAACAAAGTCGTCCTTGGGTTAGCTTATGCATTCTAAACCGATTTAGAATCAGCAGTAATACCAAACAAAAATGAGCTGATTTCACTTTTTCGCAAACCCTGCTTCGGCAGGGTTCTTTTTATTTCTTTAGTTCACACATAAAGTGAAAAAATTTAGTTTGTTGCTCGAATCGGTTGCTTCACAATGATCGAATCAATGCCTGCATGTTGTAAAGTCTGCTGTGCAATATGTGCAAACTCTTTCGACTCATATGGCCCTGAGATCACTCGATACCACACTTGATCGCCTTCATTGGTCATTACTACTTCGGCAGATAAACCATTGAGGACAATCTCAGCTCGACGTGCATCAGCACTATCAGGATCTTCATAGCTTCGCACTTGCAAGATAAAACGAGGTGCAGCGGTGATGGTTGCTGTTTGATAATTTTCATCAAAAGGATCAGTGACCGCTTCTTCAGTAGGCTCCGCTTGGGCTGGTGCCGGTGCTTCAACAACAATTACTGGCTGTTCGACTTGATGCTCAGGGACTGCTTGATCTGGAATTGGTGTCACTTGTTGCTGTGGTAGCATGTCATAGAAGCGGTAGTCTTTATTGGTATCTTGATTATTGACCGCCATTGGTCCTTGCGTCGCACCTTTACGCTCAACAGGCTTCCACGGACTCCATAGCGATAAGAAAATAGCAACACAAATACCCGCCAAAACCAAAACCACAAGCCATAGCCACGATGGAATCGCTTGGGTGTTTTCACGTGCTTTCGGGCGTTGCGATACTCCACGAGGGGCTTTACCAAACACTGACTATCCTCTATTTTTTACTTGCGTCTCAAAACATGTATCTACTCAAATTGAGTAATCACAACCCCATCAATACAATTCAAAAAATTAAACCTTTGCAAAATCTAGCTACTGCATTATTCACAGAAGTCTAATCAAATTGGACTTATCGCATATATTACAGAAGTCCCGGAGATTTCGTGCAAAGTAAAATATTTTGTTACATTGCCTCAGGCGCACTGACACCCAATACAGCTAAGCCATTTCTTAAGACTTGCTGTACATTCACAGAGAGCAATAAACGTGCTTGTGACAGCTCAATATGGCTTTCATCCAAGAATTTTACGCCATCTTGCGCATACCAACCGTGAAATGACGCCGCTAAGTCTTTGAGATAATTACCTATCTGATGCGGTTCATAGGCATTAGCAGCACGAATCACAATCTCTGGATAGGCCGCCAATTTCGCCAAAATTTCTTCCTCAATCGGCAAAGTCAGTAATTCACAATGTTCACGAGCTGTTGCTTGATCAAAGCTGATATTTTTCTCTGGCGCTTTACTCAAGATACTATTGACCCGAGCATGGGCATATTGAATGTAATACACTGCATTATCTTTGCTTTGCGAAACTGCTAAATCCAAATCAAAATCAATGTGTTGCTCGGATTTGCGCATCACATAATAGAAGCGTGCCGCATCATTGCCGACCTCCTGACGAAGCTCACGCAAGGTCACAAATTGCCCTGAACGAGAGGACATTTGCACCATTTCACCACCACGCCATAGGCTGACGAACTGTACCAAAAGCACAGTCAATTTTGATGAATCATAGCCAAGTGCATCAATCGCCGCTTTCACCCGAGCGATATAGCCATGATGGTCTGAGCCCCAAATATCGACGATGTGGGTATAACCACGTTGTAACTTATCCAAGTGATAAGCGATGTCAGAAGCAAAATAAGTAGTTTGACCGTTACGACGTTTGACTACACGGTCTTTTTCATCGCCGAATTCAGTCGATTTAAACCAAATATTGCCGTCTTTTTCATAGAGAAAACCACGTTGATCGAGCACCGCTAAGGCTTCATCAATCTTCTCGATCAATGATGCTTCGCTAAACCACTTGGCAAAAGTCACACCGAAATCCGCCAAATCATCTTGAATATCATCCAAAATGGCTTTTAACGCCGCTTGATGGAATACCGCATAATCTGCACCAAGTAACTTTTGGCTATTGGCAATCAAACCGTCGATATGCTTTTCTTTATCACCAGACAGTACAACTTTGTTGCCTTCTGCATCAAGCTCCTCAGCATATTGCACATCTTCAGGGACTTCTGCATAGACGTCGGCAACAGCACGAACGTGATGATTTTTATCTTGGCTCTGATCAGCATCAATAATGCTTTGTGCGATTTCTTTGACGTAGTCGCCTTGATAAGCATTTTTTGGGAAAACTAGCGTTTGACCGCATAATTCTAAATAACGCAAATAGGTCGAAGTCGCCAAGATGTCCATCTGACGTCCTGCATCATTGACATAATATTCACGGTCAACGGTTGCACCTGTTGCTTCAAGTAAGTTTGCTACAGTCATCCCATAAGCTGCACCACGACCATGCCCAACATGTAAGCTCGATGTTGGATTGGCAGAGACAAACTCGACTTGGATTTTTTCAGCTTGATTGACTTGGCTACGACCATATTGATCTTTTTGCGCCGCAATGTTGTCTAATACCACAAAGCGTTGATCTGCATTTAAAAAGAAATTGATAAAACCAGGTCCTGCGATTTCCGCCTTACTGATGTCAGCAACAGTTGGTAGATTTGCTAGAATTTTTTCTGCCAAATCACGAGGCTTCATGCCTGCAACTTTCGAGGCTACCATGGCAATATTCGAGGCAAAATCGCCATGACTTCGGTCTTTGGTACGGGTCAACACACTGTTATTTTGCCAATCTTGTGGGATAATATTTTGTGATTGAAGTGCTGTCACTGCTTGCGCCAGTGCATTTTGGATTGCCGTGTTCATAACCGCTCGGAATATTGCCAAAAAAGAAAGCAAATATAGCAAATTTTGCCGTACAAAGGGAGAGTGAAGAGCATGCGATCAGTATTTGAGGTGGTTTTTTTCTGGTTAATTTTTGGCTAAATTTGTAAATATGGTTAGAATAGCCCATCTTTTTGATTTGATCCGCATTATGTCTCAATCTCCTTATATCTTTGGCAACGTGCCAAAACTGCCTGCCAAATATGCTGCGGTGGTGATTCCGTTCATATTGTCATTTATGATGAGTGGGCTGATTTCATTGATCAATATTATTCACAATATTGGTTTTGTGGATCATTTTGCGACTGTTTGGGTTTCTGCATGGATCTTTTCGTGGTGTGTGGCTTTTCCTGCGGTCTTGATTTTATTACCGATTGTGCGTCGTATTACCGCGCGTTTGGTTGATTTCTCTAAAGTTTAAAAATCACTAAATTTAGCTTTTAACGCCAAAAATGAAAAAGCGCAATTCAATTGAACTGCGCTTTTTTAAATTTTTATCAGTGAATTAAAAATCAATCTTCATCAATGATTTCAGCAAGCAATTCATCTGATGGTGCAAAATAATAGCCACCATTGACAGCGGTGGTAAAATGCAACAAACGATCGTGAATATGATCACCTGTCGTACCAAACATATGCTCAAGCATCTGATCAATAATATTTAAATCTTTGGTGTAGGCGATAAAAAACAAACCTTGCTCAGCGTGTCCGTCACCATAGGGCAAACTGTGACGCACGATTTCGAGCTCTTCGCCCTCATCATCTTCAATTACCACACGAGCGATATGCGCATTGTCAGGTTTTACATCGTCTTCCATCTCGATGCTTTCAAGTTTTGATCGTCCAAAAACATTTTCCTGAGCATCGACTTTTAGCCGATTAAATTTATCCAAATCGTGCACGTAACGCTGTGCAAAAACAAAACTACCGTCGGCAAAAATACCCGCGTCTTTACCCAATAGTGCCACTTCTTCACGGTCATCTTTAAATTGCGGATTTTCCGTGCCATCAATAAAGCCTGTTAAATCACGACTATCCAAATATTTAAAACAGGTACGCTCTTCAAGCACTTCCACTTGCTCACGAATACCGTGAAAGAAGGCTTGGCTCAGTACAAAGCAAATATCTGCCTTGCTACTCGCCAAGTGAATCAACACATCACCTGCATCTACAGGCATCTCAAAAGCGCCTTGAAGTGGTTCTAATTGGTGAAAATTCTCAGGTATTTGACTATGGAGCTGTTGCCAAAGTGACGGTGAAAATGCGATCGCAGTTTTAATGTCAGCATTTGCATGCTGGGTGATCAGACGATCTCGGGTATTAATCAGATCATTGAGTTGCTGTTTGAGTTGTTCTATGGTCAGTTGTCCCAAACGAATCACAATAAAACGTGCATGATCCGATGGGAGTGGCAAAATGACAGATTGCGCAGTCATTTAGAGCTCCTAAAAATTAATAAAAACATGAATTTGACTGATATTGATTGTGCCTGAACCGTACGCTGAGGTATAGCTAAAATTCACATTTTCCATGTAATGCATGCTCTGCCAGTAGTGCTATTTAGCTTTAGAGTTTTTTTATATTGTTTTTTTATGTTGCTTTTTGACAAATATCATTGGACTTACGCAGACATGGTTTAAGCTATGCCACTTGTTGATGACATGATTTTTTATGGTAATCATTAAAAATAAACACTGCCTTAAAGATTCGTAATGTGGAGTGTGCTGTGCAAGAGATTTGGCTGAAATTGCAAGACTGGATTGATCAATATCCGTGGTTAGAGATGTTGAACTCTTTGGCGATTTTGATTTTGATCGCTACAGTTGCGTATTTGATTAGCAAAAAAATTGTGGTGGTTGGACTGCGCAAGCTGATTTCCAAATTTTCTTTCGCCAAAAATAGTGAAGCATTCCAGAAACATAGCGTGATTCGACGTGTTGCCAATATCGTCCCTGCCATTGTCATCATCAACGGCATAGGCGCTGTACCTCATCTTTCAGAGAAAGTCGTACAATTGGTACAAATGCTTTCTCAAGCTTGGATTTTCTTAACGATTGCCTTAGCAATTAGCGACTTTTTAAATATTTTTAATTTGTCTTATCAACACAATCCAAAGTCAGCCAATAAGCCGATTAAAGGCTATCTGCAATTGATCAAACTGATCATCTATATTGTATGTGGCTTGATGATTATCGGTACATTTTTGAAAAAAGATGTATTCACCTTACTTGCTGGCTTCGGTGCGATGGCTGCGGTATTGATGTTGGTTTTTCAAAATACCATTTTGTCACTGGTCGCAAGTGTACAAATCTCTTCTTATGACATGATTCGTATTGGCGACTGGATTGAGATGCCAAGTCTCGGCGCAGACGGTACGGTGATTGATATCGCACTACACACCGTCACGGTGCAAAACTTTGACAAAACCTATACCGTGATTCCGACCAACAAACTGGTCACCGATACCTTTAAAAACTGGCGTGGTATGACAGACCTTGGTCGTCGTCGCATTAAGCGTGCATTTTATGTCGATCAAAGTAGCGTGAAGTTTTTGTCTGATGACGACATTGCTCGCTTAAAGCATTTCTTATTGCTTGAGACTTATATCGATAAAAAAAGTCATGAATTGGCACAGTGGAATAATAGCATCAAAGAGCTATTTAATCAGCGTCGCATGACCAATCTCGGGACATTCCGAGCCTATATGTTGCTGTATTTGCAACAACATGATGGCATCGCTGAAGATCAAACATTATTGGTGCGTCAACTTCAACCGACGGCACAAGGCTTACCACTTGAGCTGTATTGCTTCACCAAAACTACCGAATGGACGATTTATGAAGATATTCAATCGGATATTTTCGATCATCTATTTGCGATTATCAGTGAGTTTGGGTTGCGTGCTTATCAAGCACCATCGGGTGCAGACTTTCAGAACATTCAACTTGAGCGACAAGAGTTGCATGCGCCAGAAGATTTACCTAAAGCGTGAAATCAACAATAAATCACTTAGTAATAAATCACTTAGTTAAGCCCATAAAAAAAGACCGCATTTGCGGTCTTTTTTTACAATCAATTCGCTTATTTTTTCGCAGCTTCAATTGATTTTAGGATTTCAGCTTTGGCCACTTCAGCATTTTCCCAACCACTGATTTTTACCCATTTACCAGGCTCTAAATCTTTGTAATGCGAGAAGAAGTGTTCGATTTGGCTGATCAACAATGGCGGAAGATCAGTATATTCTTGCACGTCTTTGTACAGTGGAGAAAGTTTCTCGTGTGGTACAGCGATCAATTTCGCATCAATACCACCATCATCTTCCATATTCAACTTGCCCACTGGACGGCAACGAATCACAGAACCCGCAGCCACTGGATGCGGTGTAACCACCAACACATCTAGCGGATCGCCATCTTCTGACAAAGTATTTGGCACATAACCGTAGTTCGCAGGATAGAACATCGCTGTACCCATGAAACGGTCTACAAACAATGCATCAGAATCTTTATCAATTTCGTATTTGATCGGTGCAGCATTGGCAGGGATTTCAACGATCACGTAGATGTCGTTTGGTGCGTCTTTACCTGGAGGGATATTGTTGTAACTCATAGCTCACTCTTTGTCTGTGGTGAATTAAATTGCGATAATAAAATGCAATCATTAAATTTTGAGAATTGCAGGGTATTATCACCTAAAATATTTAGTTGCCCTATTATACTTAAATCTCAACTGATTGCGCTGTCAATTACGCAAAGAATTGTCATGATATTTGGGGACTAAATCCGCATACAAATCATCAAAAGACAGACTGGACACAAGGTCGCCAGCAACCAAAATACCGAGCGCAAACGATTAAAATTCGCCAAATAACACAAACCATAAATAATGCGCAAAATCAGATAAGCAATTCCCAAAGTGACGACATAAATATCAGGCACCACCAAATAATCTGCAATCAACATTGCAGCGATAAATAACGGCAAGCCTTCATAGCTATTTTTCTGAACGGCATCGGCACGCTTGGTAATGCCTTGTGACTGCTCAACCACTTGGCGGTGACTATCGTGAATTTTTGGATCGTAGCTCGATGTTGAGCGTGCAATAAATGCAAAAACATAAGGCAATAAACATGCAATTAAAATGATCAATATCACGATATTTAAGCTATGCATATCTATCCTCGAAAATGTGTTTTGAATTTCAATGTGAATCAGTGACCGATTCAATCGAGGCATGATACCATGATCTCGATTTTTCGATATTTATTTTCTGTATTCGCATTTCTTCGCATACTTTTTTGCATCTTGAATGGCTCAGCTCTATGACTAAACACAACCCTCAACAGCATGCGCAACAAAAGCGCTCAAAACAAACAGACCAACAAAGTCATCAAGAAGCACTTGAACAGGCACTTGTTGCACAGCAAAAGTACGGTCAGCAACTTGACCGTATTCTTTGGTACGTTCTACCTGTCTTGGCGATCTTGCTCAGTGTGGTCTTTGCCAATTGGAATATTTGGTCAACGATTGGCACGGCGTTTGTGCTCTGTATCAGCTTTGTCATGGTGGGGATTAATAAGAAGTCGCTGACGATCACTTTAGCAGTCGTTTTGCTGTACTGCTTGGTGGATAATTATTTGAGTTATGGCATGCAGTTTAATGTCGGTGGGTTAAAGCGTCAGCTCCTTTCGATGATTTTATTTATCTCACTGATTGGACTGTCACGTCCAATGTTTGAACGTGCAATGATGAATCGTCAGGCTAAATAATTTTGTTCCCTTTGTTATGTCTAAAGTATGAATAACATTGCATGAAACCGAAAACACAAAAAAGCAGCCGAAGCTGCTTTTTTATTGTCTTGATTATGCTTAAGCGAATTACTTACGCAAATCTTTACGGAGGATTTTACCGACGTTCGATTTTGGCAATTCTTGCAAGAACTCAACATAACGTGGTTGCTTATAACCTGTTAAGTTTTGCTTGGTGAATGCCAATACTTCTTCGGCTGTTAAGCTTTCATCTTTTTTCACAACGAACAGTTTTGGTACTTCGCCTGATTTTTCATCAGGTACACCGATCGCAGCCGCTTCCAATACTTTTGGATGTTGCGTCACAACTTCTTCGATCTCACTTGGGTAGACGTTGAAGCCTGATACCAAGATCATGTCTTTCTTACGATCGACGATCTTGAAGTAACCTTCATCATTCATGATACCGACATCACCAGTACGGAAGAAACCGTCTTTAGTCATGACTTTTGCAGTTTCTTCAGGGCGGTTCCAATAGCCTTTCATCACCTGTGGACCACGGATCGAGATTTCACCTGCTTGTGGATTGCCTTCATTATCCAATGTACCCAGTGCAATCGGATTACCTTCGTCATCCAAGATCGCCACTTCAGTTGCAGGTAATGGCACACCAATTGTCCCTGTAAAGTCTTCGTTAATCGGTGGATTCGCAGTCGCAACTGGAGAAGTTTCAGATAGACCATAACCTTCGATGATCGTTGTCCCTGTTACTTTTTTCCAAGCATCCGCAGTCGATGGCAATACAGCCATACCACCACCCATTGCCATTTTGAGGTTGCTATGATCGAGTTGTTTAAACTCTTCATTGTTGACCAACGCATTGAACAATGTGTTGACCGCAGGGAAGAATGATGGCTTGTATTTACGAAGCTCGCCAACCACCGCAGGTAAGTCACGTGGATTTGGAATCAAGATGTTAGTTTGGCCTTTATACATACCGTATAGCGCACACACCATGAATGCAAAAATGTGATAAAGCGGAAGCGCACAAACGATCTTATCGCCTTCTGCTGCATCACCTTCACCAAATTTTGAAGAGAAGATGCCTTCACATTGAAGCAGATTTGCAACGAGGTTGCGATGCGTAAGCTCTGCACCTTTAGATACACCTGTCGTACCACCAGTGTATTGTAGTACCGCTGTGTCGCTTAAGCTCACCGTTGGACGTTGATATTTGCTTGCTGACACTTTTGACAATGCAGATTTGAATGATTCGTGACCTGGAATGCTCCACTCTGGCACTTGCTTACGTACTTTACGCAGTACGAAGTTCACCAATGTACCTTTGAGCATACCAAGCATGTCACCTACACCAGTCACGACAACGTGTTTCACCGTTGTTTTACCGTGGATTGGTTGATAGACACTGGCAAAGTTTTCAACAACAACCAAAACCTGCGCACCTGAGTCATTCAATTGATGCTCAAGCTCACGAGTTGTATACAGTGGGTTGACATTGACCAAGACCAAACCTGCAAGGAATACGCCGATTTGAACGATCGGGTATTGGAAGACGTTCGGCATCATCACCGCAACGCGAGAGCCTTTTGGCAAATTCAAACTTTGTAAATATGCTGCAAATCGACGGCTATGATCTTCAAGTTCAGCGAAAGACATGGTTTTGTCCATGAAAATAAACGCATCACGTGAACCAAACTTCTTAAAATTTTGTTCGAAAATATCAATCAACGATGTATTTTCTGCTGGCATAGAAATATCTGACGGAATTCCAAATTTCTCATGCGTTTTTAACCAAACTTTGTCCATAGTACCCACTACTCCCAAAAATATTTTCTTGCATCAAGTCAGACTGTGATTTCCAGTCAATCTGTCTAGATATGATTACTTGCTTTGCAATGGACAAAGTTGTGTTAATAATTTTTGCTTAATCAAGTGTAATGCCTCACCAAACCGCCTAAATGTTTTCATGGAGGAGATTTTGATCAAGAGATTAATATTTCACCTTGTCCATGGCTATTGTTTAAATGTTGAAAAACATCTACCGCACACCTTGACTATACGTTGATACCGAGTCAGATATCAAGTAATAATCGCTGTGCTTTTTGATAGCCTCGAGGTAAAAGTTTGCCTTTTGTCGCTTTTTTACCATAGTAGGCTTTCAAGTCTTCTCCTTTTAAGCTCAAGAATCGACTACCCACCTGTATTTTTAACACATCTTCTGTCAAATTCAGAGCAATATGACCGAGTAGTTCATCTTCTTTGTCTAGTTGCATCATCTTGTTTCCTTTGCCTTTATTGAGCTTTGGTAAAGATTCAAGATCTATAATGAGCAATCGACCTTGCTGACTGAGCAATGCCAAATGTGATTTGCCCTGAGCAAACGCAATCGGCATAGTTTTGAAACCTTCTGTTACAGATAAATAATTTTTACCCGCTTTGGCAGAAGTATCAAGTTGCTTCAACTCAGATAAGAATCCATAACCCTGCGAGCTCAAAGTCACAGTCGCAACGTCATCTGCACCCATGATCACTTGGATAAACTGTGCACCAGTCGCAGGATTCAATTTTGAAGTCAGTGGCTCACCTTGCCCTCGTGCCGACGGTAAACCACTTGCAGCCAATGCGTAACTTCGTCCAGTATGGTCAAGCAGATAGACTTTTTGATTGGATTTGCCTGTGGTGGAGTCTAAATATTTATCCCCTGCACGATAGTTGAGCTGCGTGGCATCGACTTCGCCTTTTGCCATACGAATCCAACCTGCTTCAGAGATAACAACAGTAACTGTTTCCGCAGGGGCAAGATCTGATTCTTTGATTTGCACTGCATCTTCACGCAAGACGATCTCAGAGCGACGATCATCGCCAAACTTTTTAGCATCTTCTGTCAGTTCTTCGATCATCAGTTTTTTCAGTGATTCAGGATTTTCCAATTGTTCACGAATTACCGCTGCACGTTCCGCCAACTCATCTTGCTCTCTACGAATTTCCATTTCTTCAAGACGTGCTAAATGACGTAACTTGAGTTCTAAAATCGCTTCGGCTTGTATCTCATCAATACCAAAATGCGCCATCAATACAGGCTTTGGCTTATCTTCTTCACGGATAATTTTAATGACGGTATCTATGTCGAGGTAGGCGATGAGTAAGCCCGCCAAGATATGTAAGCGCTTTTCGATTTTATTCAGGTGATAACGCAGTCGGTTGGTAATGGTTTCGGTGCGAATTTCGATCCATTCCAAGAGAATTTGACGAATCGACTTGACCTGTGGGCGACCATCCGCACCAATCATATTTAGATTGACCCGATAGCTACTTTCCAAATCTGTCGTAGCAAAGAGATGACTCATGATCGCTTCGACATCGACACGATTGGAACGCAGTACGATCACCAATCGCGTTGGGTTTTTATGGTCAGATTCATCCCGAAGATCAGTAACAAATGGCAACTTTTTCGCTTGCATTTGGTCGGCGATCTGTGTCAATACTTTCGAGCCTGACACTTGATACGGTAGATGCTGAATCACGATTTCGTGTTTATCCGCTTGTTTATCAACGGTGTAGACCGCACGCATGCGATAGCTACCACGCCCAGTCGTTTGGATTTTTAAGAGCTCTTCAGGTCGAGTAATAATCTCGGCATGGGTCGGTAAATCAGGGCCTGGGATAATGTTTTGTAATTTTTCATCGGTCAGGTTGGCATTTTTAATTAGGGCAATGGTGCCTTTGACCACTTCACGCAGATTATGTGGCGGAATATCGGTTGCCATACCGACCGCAATCCCTGTCGTACCATTGAGTAAGATATTCGGTACACGAGCAGGCATAGTGACAGGTTCTTTTAGACTGCCGTCAAAGTTGTCTTGCCATTCACAGGTGCCTTGACCGAGTTCGCTCAGTAACAGTTCACTATAATTCGACAGTTTAGCTTCGGTATAACGCATCGCAGCGAAAGATTTTGGATCGTCAGGTGAGCCCCAGTTGCCCTGACCTTCGATAAATGGATAGCGGTAGCTAAACGGCTGTGCCATCAACACCATCGCTTCATAACATGCGCTGTCGCCATGCGGATGATATTTACCGAGCACATCACCGACGGTACGAGCAGATTTCTTTGGTTTACCTGAATTTTTTAGCCCAAGTTCGCTCATCGCATAGACGATACGACGCTGCACAGGCTTCAGACCATCACTGATATGTGGCAATGCACGATCCATAATCACATACATGGCGTAGTTTAAATAGGCTTGTTCGGTAAACTCAGCAACAGAGCGGTTTTCAGTGGCGTGATGGACAAGGCTACTCATGTGATGGATGTATTCCTAGTGAAATTATTTTATCAATGTTTTGCTATGCTAAAGTGCAATGTCTATTTCGGCAAGTGTTATTGCACAGCGCACGACAAGTCATGTCTTTGCATTATTTAAGGCTTTAGGCATGATCTATCGTGAGCTTCTATGCGCTACGAACACAAGATTTTCAGTCGGTATTTTATTTTCGGCGTATAATTAGTTCACAGCGGTGTGCTCAATCACTCTAATTAGAAAATGTGGTTAACGCATTGATGTTAAAAAATGTTGCTCTCAAAGATCAACCTTATCCCAAGCTAAGCGCCAAGTCGATAAGGAAAGTAAAATATGTCCCCACTTGATCCAGTCACTCAAGCCAACCCACAGGCCGAACTATCTATGTCTGTGCTGATGACGCCAAACATGGCAAACTTTGCTGGAAATGTGCATGGCGGTACGATTTTAAGATTGCTTGATCAAGCGGCGTTTGCCTGTGCCAGTCAATACAGTGGTAGCTATGTGGTCACGCTTTCAGTCGATCAAGTATTATTTAAAGAGCCGATCCATGTGGGTGAATTGGTGACTTTTCTTGCCAGTGTCAACTTTGTTGGGAAAACCTCAATGGAAATCGGCATCCGTGTCCAAGCGCAAAATATCCAACAACGCACCATTCGCCATACCAATACCTGTTATTTCACCATGGTTGCCGTCGATGAGCATCGCAAACCTAAAGCGATTCCACCTTTAGTCATTGAAAATGCGGTGCAACAGTGTCGTTTTGAAGCGGCAGAACACCGTAAGAAAAGTCGATTGGAACAAGAAAGCAATCATTTTTCTTGTAGTATTTATAAGCAATAAGCATCATTTTTGAATACGGTTGATTTTTGAAAACCCAATGTGTTTTTCAGAACGCCATCGCATTGCATAATTCTTAGACAAACACCGTATAAAAATAATGCGATTGGCGATGCAGACTTCTGAAATCGTTTGCATCATCAAAGATATGCCATTACAATGCACCTCGTTCTAAGCAAGCAGATTCATGTCATGTCTTAAATCATGGCAGTCACTTGTACTCTGCGTCCCTATCGTCTAGAGGCCTAGGACATCGCCCTTTCACGGCGGTAACCGGGGTTCGAATCCCCGTAGGGACGCCACTTTAATACCTAAAAGGATTAAAGTGTTTTAGAAGTTAAATATTCTAAATCGGAACATGCCTCATATTAGTCCCTATCGTCTAGAGGCCTAGGACATCGCCCTTTCACGGCGGTAACCGGGGTTCGAATCCCCGTAGGGACGCCAAATTCTAAAAAGCCCATATCAAATGATATGGGCTTTTTTTATTTCACACAAAGTTAAAGCATATTGACTTCAATACAAGTCTAATAATAATCTAATCCACTTAATAACTTTCTAGTATCATAACAACTTTTTGGTACGTATCCTCCGAAATCTGGTCGATCTGGAAAGCACCACTCCTCACCATTCCAACAAACATCATGTGTAGTTGGTTTATCTTTATTAAAAACAACTTCACAAACTCCAAATTGTGAGTTTGAGTCATAAATACGTCTAACAACACATTTACGAGTTCCAACTAATATTCAATCATGAATCTTAATATCAGGATGTTTCATCACATCAACTCACTCTATTAAATTATCGTATTCACTATTAAAACCAAGCCAAAACTAAAAAAAGAAATTGAAGTTATAACTCTTTAGTCTTCCCAAGTGGACGACCCATTTGCACCGCACTATTGGCTTTGAAATGACTATCCCAATTCACTTTATCTTTTTCAAATAAGACGATCGCCGTTGAGCCAAGATAGAATCGACCCAGTTCATCGCCTTTTTCTAAAGTCATGTCATGCTCTTGCAGTTCGATACGACCGTTTGGCTTAACTTGTCCTGTTGCGACCGTTTCGATGCCTGCGACGATCATCGCCCCAACCAAGACTACCGCCATACGACCAAGCTCAGTATCAAACAAACACACCATGCGCTCATTACGTGCAAATAGTTCTGGGATATTTTCCGCCGTGACTTGATTCACCGAGAATAATTCACCTGGAACATACAGCGTTTCCGTCAATTTCCCGCCATATGGCATATGCACACGATGATAATCTTTTGGTGACAGATATACGGTAATAAATTCGCCATCTTGGAATGGTTCAGCAAGGTTTGGATCAGCGATCAATTGCTCTACAGTATAGCTTTGCCCTTTAGCTTGGAAAATTTTGCCTTGTTCGATCTTGCCGAGTTGTGAAATTGCACCATCGGCTGGACTAACTACATGCTTTGGATTGTGATCAATCGGACGTTGACCTTCTTTCAGCGCACGGGTAAAAAAGGCATTAAACGATGGATAACGGCTAATTTCTTCAGCTTCGGCGATGGAAAGATCGATACCATATTTTTGTTTAAAAGCATAAATCACCGCAGTCTTGAGCAGTGGTTGCTCACTGGCAGCAACTTTGCCCACAAGACGGCTCAGCGCATGTTGCGGGATGATTTTTTGTAGACGAATAAATGCTTGATCGATCATGGCTTTAGGCTTTTTAAATGTGGCTGGTGTTTTGAGATTGCGCTTGGGGGCGGATTTAAATCTTTTCGTATTCGGCTTATTCAACAGGATGTTCTCCTTTGACGACAGCACTGCCCATGCGATTGCCCCATTCACTCCACGCACCATCATAGGCGCGAATATTCCAGTTCAGCAATCGCCCAATGATATAGGCCAAACCCGAGCGATGATGGGACTGACAATAGACAATCACGGGTTTAGAGAGATCAAATCCACGTTGTTCCAATTGCTGTTGAATCCGTGTCAATGGATGTAATTTTAAATGATCTTGGCGATTAATGGCAGTACTCCATTCGTACCATTGTGCCCCTGTGATATGACCGCCACGTCGTGCAGCCAATCGCACACCTGTATATTCATCTTCAGTTCGGCAATCCCAAAGCTGTACGCTTTGCGCTGTAATGTTTTGTTCAGCGACGATTAGCGCAAGTTCGTCATATTCAATTTGATAATCTTGCTTTGCACTTAAATCGATTTGGAAAATATTTGCAACAGGTTCTATTTGATATTGATCAATCGAGGTCGGTAATCCTGCGGCAAGCCATGCGTGAATGCCGCCATTGAGTAAACTGGTTTGATAAAACCCCGCACAGTGCAGATTCCAGATCAAGCGACCCGCCCACGCACCGCCTTCGTCATCATAGACGATGACATGGTGATTTGCAGTAATGCCGAGTCGATCGAATAAGGTTTGTAGTTTTTCCGTTTCAGGTAATAGACCTGATGCAAATTCCTGATGGCGCACCAATTCACTTGGACGCACCGAGATGGCATTGGGCAAATGCAATTGTTCAAACACCGACTCACGACTCAAGTCAACTATCCGAAATTTCGGATCATCTAAAAACGGTGCAAACTGTTCTGGCTCAACCAACAAACCAAACGGCACATCTGCATTCATAGTTCTAACCTTGTAATACGACCATTTCGAGCGCGTTCATAGTGATTTTGATTCGCCCCTAAAGCCCCAAATCATAACATAGTCACTTAGAAGCAATTACGTAAAATCAGTCTATGCTTAGTCAATTTTCTGCGAATGATCGCCCATCAGATAATCAGCCTTGCTCGGATGGTATCTCAAAGACTTGGCGCAGATAAGCAAGGAAAGTATCATTGTCGGTCATGGTTTTGCCTGGGCTATCCGAGATTTTCGCCACCGACTGACCATTACACTCCACCAATTTTAAGACAATGTTTAAAGCCTTTTGCCCCATATCATTGGTCAAGTTGGTGCCGATACCAAAGCTGACTTGGAAGCGATCTTTAAAATAGTGATGCAAATCCCACGCTTTTTCTAAATCTAAACCATCGCTAAAGGTGAGCATCTTGGTGCGACTGTCGATTTTCAACTTTTTATAATGTGCATAGGCTTTGTCGCCCCACTCATAGGGATCGCCACTGTCATGCCGTAGACCATCAAACAGCTTAGCAAAATACAGATCAAAATCTCGCAAGAATGCATCCATACCGACCACATCGGTCAAGGCAATGCCGAGATCGCCACGATATTCTTGCACCCATGCTTCCAGTGCTGCCTTTTGGAAATCTCGCAAACGCACGTCCAACGCTTGAAATGCCTGAAGAAACTCATGCGCCATCGTCCCGATCGGCGTAATGCCCAATTGCATCGCTAGATAGACATTACTGGTGCCTCGAAGCACATTTGGCGCAGCCGCTCTTAAGGTTTCCACCACATGCTTTTGCCACGCATAACTATAACGGCGGCGTGTACCAAAGTCTGAGACCAAAAATGGTGGCTCGCCATCGACCTGTTGTTCGGCATAACTTTTTAATAATTTTGCTTTGGCTTGTAGGCGTTTTTCACCTTCGATATGGGCAGACTCTACATCCAAACGACGATAGTACAATTCATTGACAATGGCGAGCACATAAATTTCAAAGAACATGGCTTGTACCATCGGACCTTCGATGCGAATCACCAATTCACCATTGTCATCGACTGTGGTTTCGATAAAACGGCGCTTGAGTTGGAATAATTCTAAATAATCAACAAAATCATTTTTGATAAAGCGCCACTGGCGTAAAAATTGTAATTCTTCTGCACTAAATTTCAGTGTACACAGATCGTCCAGCTCTTGATCCAATTCTGCTTTTAATTCTCGCAGTGGATATGCGGCTTCTTTGCTATTGCGACAGCGGAACAGGTAGACACTATCTGCTTGTGGAAATTGGTGCAACACCACTTGTAACATGGTGAATTTATACAGATCGGTGTCAAGTAAGGACTGAATAATGCCTGACATGGCGTTTCCTCATGTCGTCTAAGCATAAGATCATGGCTAATGAATCATGCTTTTCATTGTTAAAAATGGTAGCAAAATAGACGCAACCACTGAATTTTAAATCATTTTTCCGCCGTCAGGACTTTTATCTTTGGCACGTTGCAACGCTGCACGCTGATTGATACGTGCCAAGTATTTTTCCACATTTGGCAATGCCAATTCACTTTGACGTGAACATAAACCTTCTAATGGAAAAATCATTTGAATATCGGCAAAGCTAAATTGATCACCTGCAAAATATTCATTTTCTGCTAAATGTTGCTCAAGGAAAGCCACATGCTCTTTTAAACGTGGTTTTGAAAATTGCTTTTGCAATTGGTCACCAATCGCACTGGTAATCGGACGGGCTAAGAATGGTACTTTTTTACTACCCAACTGACTCACCACCAATGTGAACACCAATAATGGCATCAATGAACCTTCGGCATAGTGCATCCAATAATTATATTGATTGACGCCTTCTGCCGACTGCGGTTTAAATTGACTGTCCGTATCATATTTGGCTTGCAAATGATCTAGAATCACAGCGGACTCAGCAACAACTAAACCCTCATCGGTGATCACTGGCGCTTTGCCCAGTGGATGTACTTTTTTTAGCTCAGGTGGCGCAGACATATTTGGCAAGCGTTTGTAATATTGCATGTCGTAATCAATACCAAGTTCTTCCAGCGCCCAAAGAATACGAATCGAACGTGAAAATTGTAAATGGTGTAGGGTCAGCATATTTTTTCCTTAAATTTCTGCGAATTTGTTAAACATCTCTATAACCTTAGTTCAACATAAGGTGAGTAAAATTTATTTGGTTCGTGGGAACGTCAGTCGCATTGTTCGAGGTCAGGACAACATTAGCAAAATGACGTTTCTCAAAGCGTTGGATAAATTTTAGTGTATGACCGAGTTTGCGACTGACAAAATGGTTTTGCCTACTTTTCCCGAAAGAAAAGTAGGTCGAACCGAAGGTTAATTCCGACATACGATCATACACCTTAAGAATTCTCCAAAAATGTTTTCTTTTCAATATCATAAAAATACATTCCATCGAACTCAGGTTATCTATATCGACAATCTATTTAACAATCATCATTGTTGCTGTTGCGACTGTTGTTGCCAACGACGTTGTTGTAAGCGCTCAGATTCCACTTCTCGCTTATTGAGCGCACGTTGATACAACACTGTACCTTTCAGCTCGGGTGGCAAATAGTCCTGCATCACAAAATGTTCAGGATAATCATGTGGATAAAGATAATCTACGCCATAACCTTGTTGTTTCATCAGTTTGGTTGGCGCATTGCGTAGATGCAGCGGTACAGGCAATTCATCGGTTTTTTCTGCCAAAGCCATCGCCCGATTGATCGCCATATAGGTGCTATTACTCTTCGCACTGGTCGCCAAATACACAGCACATTGCCCAAGGACAATGCGAGCCTCAGGCATGCCAATCGCTTGTACCGAACGAAAACATTCCCCTGCCATGAGCAGCGCATTTGGATTGGAGTTACCAATATCTTCCGATGCAGCAATCAGCATGCGCCGTGCAATAAACACAGGATCTTCGCCACCTTTAAGCATGCGAGCCATCCAGTACAGCGTCGCATCAGGATCACTGCCTCGAATGGATTTGATAAAAGCAGAAATCAGATCGTAATGCTGTTCACCTGATTTGTCGTAGCGAGCAATATTTTGTTGGGCGACTTTGACCACGAGCGCATCATTCACCACATTTTCCTGACGCTCTTCTAAATTTTCCGCATGCGGTAAAGTACTAGCCACCAAATCAATCAGGTTTAAGGCTTTACGAGCATCGCCAGCAGCGAATTGAATGAGCGCATCCCATTGATCAATACGCATTTCTCGACTTTTTAAAAATTGATCTTGCACTAACGCCTGACCAATCAGTTGTTGAATTGCCTCATGATCTAAAGCATTGAGCGTATAGACCTGACAACGTGACAAGAGCGCACTGTTCACTTCAAAAGACGGATTTTCAGTGGTTGCGCCGATTAAGGTAATTTTGCCTTTTTCCACTGCGCCAAGAAGCGCATCTTGTTGTGATTTATTAAAGCGATGAATCTCATCAATAAACACTACTGGCGTGAGTAAATCACCACTTTCTGCGATTACTTCACGGAGCTCTTTCACCCCAGTATTGAGTGCAGATAAGCTAACAAAAGGACGATCGACCGCTTGTGCAAGGAGCAATGCAATGGTGGTTTTCCCCACACCTGGCGGTCCCCAAAAAATGATTGATGGCAGATGCCCCTGATCAATCATCTGACGTAGAGGCGCACCTTCTCCCAAGAGATGATCTTGTCCGATGATCTCATCTAAGCTCCGTGGTCGGATACGTTCGGGTAAGGGAATGGTGCTATTCGACATGCAAACTACTCAGGATGATTTTGTCAGGATTGTTGGGCTAAATTCATAAAATTGAATATATCCATTGTCAGCGATGACGCAGATATTTACAAACAGTTTCAGCAACTTCCAACAACAAGATTTCATTACTTTGCAGTGAGGTGTAAAAGCTTACCATTTGAACCATCTTCAATGACCCACAGACTGCCATCATTGGCAGAGATCACCCCACGAATCCGCTCGCCCATATCTAAGCGTTGGACTTCCTTGGCGATATTGTCTTTGGCTTGGCTGAGATCAACGATCACGATGGATTCTGAAGATAGTCCGCCGATGATCGCTTTACCTTGCCATTGTGGAAATTGCTCACCTTGATAAATAATCATACTCGATGGCGAAATCACAGGTGTCCAACTGACCGCTGGTGCTTGGAACTCTGGACGGGTGTCATGATTGGGAATATCTCGACCATCATAATGATCACCATTGGATACGATCGGATAACCATAATTGGCAGATTTTTTGATGAGATTCAGCTCATCGCCTCCTTTAGGTCCCATCTCAACCACCCAAAGTTGACCTTGTAAATCAAGTGCCATACCCAGTGGATTACGATGTCCAAGTGACCAAATCTGCTTGGCCACATCACCTTGATCCGCAAAAGGGTTACCATCAGCAGGTGTGCCATCGTCATTCAGTCGCAATACTTTACCCAAGTTAGTGTTCATATCTTGCGCAGGATCAAAGTGTTGACGCTCCCCTGAAGCCACCCAAAGCTGATCTTCAAAGTCGAATAACATACGATGCCCATAATGCCCTTGTCCTGACATTTTTGGCACTTGTTCCCATATTTTTTCTAAACCCGTTAATTTCGGTTGTTGTGGATTGCTGAGGTCTAATTTTGCTCTGGAAATTTCCGCCCCATAACCACCTTGACCTTGTACTGCATAGCTGAGATAGACCCATTGATTCTCGCTAAAATGTGGATGAATCACCACATCGCCCAAACCACCTTGTCCACCATAAGCAACTTTTGGTACGCCTTGCACATCAAGGCTTTGCCGAGTTGCAGGATCGAATAATTTTAGTTTGCCTTGCTTTTCAGTGATTAAAAGTTTTCCATCAGGAAGATTAGTAATCGCCCACGGCTCATCGAATGTTGCAACGCTTTCGACTTGATACGTTTGATTGATTTTCGTTGAATCTGTACTACTTTCTGTAGCTTCTTGATGTGTCGGTGTTGAGGAGTTTGGCGAGGAACATGCCGAAAGTGAAAATACAGAAAAAGAAACCGTACAAGCTAAAGCCAAAACTGTGCATGTCCGTTTAGTTTTACGACCTTTAACATCATTACCTTTCACTTTATCCATCATCTTCTGCCTTCCTTAAATTTCTTCAACAATAGAATCAGCATAAGGGATTTTATAAAGTTTGAATATGAAGGCTGTGTTAATAGCGAAAACTCGATAAAGCTTTCGCCATGTTAACTTACTTTTCTTTAAGCTTATTCGCACGATAGATTGCCAAAATGATCGGCAGTGCCGTCACAATCAGCAATACAACATCCCACACACCATCAACCAAAATCATCCCGATGATTCCCGCCATACTGATTACACAGAGCAACCACAAGGTATTTAGATTATTCCACAGTTGCATTGCGCTCTCCTTTGAGATTTTTTTGTTTGCTTTTTGCCCACCACAGCCATGCACCATTCACCGTAATAAACAAGGTCATCAGCGTACACAGTGTCCATAATAGCTTTAAGGCAAGTCCACCATAGTTCCCAAAATGGAGCGGTTGCGACAGGAATATCGCTTTCAAATACACAGGAATATCCTCAACCGTCGTCAGCTCACCAGTGCCCGCATCGACCAAAGCAATGCGTAATAGTTTTTCCTGAATCCCTTCATGACCTTGTAGCAAGACCAAATAATGTCCCTGCGTCGAATATTCCGAGGTTGGGTAATAGACCGAAGTCGGATGCCAACCTTGCGATCCTGATGCTGCTGCTTGATAGACTTGATCAATTTGCACATTCGGATTGATGGTTTTTGCCTCTGCATAAGTCTGCTGTAAGCGTTGCAACTCGGTCATCTGCCATACACCGATCGCCACTGTACCAATGCCGAGTAAAAATCCTGTAATGGTCACCACCAATGCCCAACCAAGTACCGCAGAGCCGATTAAATTATGTAGATCAAGCTGAAAAATACGTGAACCTTTTTGGCGTCGAATGATGCCAAATAAAAACTTCTTCACATAAGGCGCATAGACGACCAAGCCTGAGATTAAAGACAGAAAGACTAACAAAGCAATCAACGCCCCAATCAACTGCCCAATAAAGCCCATAAACCATTCTGCGTGGAGCTCAAGTAAAAATCCTGTCAGCGTTTCCCGAGAGTTTGGCGCTTCCACCAAATTCGCTGCAGGCACATCGGCATAGATCCAACGTGCATCACGAATACCATTACCCTCTTCAACCATACGAATCAGCATCACACCGGGATGATGATCTTCATAGATTGAGGTCATGATCACTTTTTCATTGGGATATGCCTGCTGTGCTGCTTTGATTGAGTCAGAAAATGGACGATGCTGACCATTAACACTGATCGAGGCTGTCGGCTCATGTCCGAGTGCATGATCTATCTCCTCGTGGAAAATCAGAATCACTCCAGTAATCGACAAGATCGCAAATGGAATCACTACGATCAAACTAATCCAACGGTGAATCCACAAATTGGCACGATACCATCGTGATTGCTTGCTAGATTGTTTGTTCGATTGCTTCGCCGATGATTTATCGCTTTGCTTCGATGATAGGTTGCTTTCAGATGGTGGAGTAGTCGATTCCGACTTCAGTTCAGCCATAGCATTCAAAAATTTTATAAATAATAATGAGTCGCATTATAGTTTAATGATTCTCAACTGCAAGTCTAGTCGCCTGTAATGCGACAATTTCATCAATTCTTCATGTTGCACCGATCTGATTTTTTATTTCAGCTTTTCAAGATTTTGAAATCCTATCGCACCCAACGAATCACATATTCATCAACATGATCTTCTTCCACTTCCGTTTCAGAAATACAACGATGCGCAACTGACTTTTTTGCTCGAATCACACTCTGACGATCACCTGTGATCAAATAATGCCAACGTGGTAAATCCTTACCTTCATAGACACGACGATATGCACAAGTTGATGGAAGCCATTTGATTTGCCGTAATAATTCAGGGGTAAGCTGAATACAATCAGGTACAAAATCACGCCGATTTGGATAATCGCTACACGCCCCTGTCGAACAGTCCAAAAGTTTGCACGATACCGACGTGTATGCAACCTCTCCGGTATCCTCATCTTCCAGTTTGATCAGACAACACTGTCCACAACCATCACATAACGCTTCCCACTCTGCGTGATTCAACTGATCAATCGCATAGCGTCGCCAAAATTCTGGGCGAATTTCGACCGTAATGTTAGATTCGTCTTGTGTAGAAATTGACATCGCTTAAAGCATTTTTTAGATTTGACAACTAATTGTAACAGCATGACGTATAACTTTTTGCAAAGTGTTTATACAAAAGTATTGCAACCATAAAGTCTGCCGTCCAATTCTAGTTACGGTTAATCATAATAATCATAAAATATTTGTGAACATTTTTTATACGGTTTGTTTTCATATGAGTTACATAAGCCACCAAAGTTCAACAGATACAATCACATAATGATCTTATGATGAACCTACAAAAATTTCTTAAAGGGAGTCTATTATGTTTCGTTGGGCAATTATTTTTGCAGTAGTCGCTTTGATTGCAAGTGTTTTAGGATTCGGTGGTGTTGCGGGTCTATCTAAAGATTTTGCAGTGATTTTCTTAGTGGTAGCGGTAATCTTGTTCATTATTGGCTTTATCTCACGTGGTAAAGTTTAACTACGAGAACTTTTAAATATTAAAAAATGAAAAGCAACCTTAGGGTTGCTTTTTTATTACTTATATTTAGCATTTTCTACAGTGAACTGCACTGATTAAGCGCTACGATCGTTTGCTATTTTTCATTTTGTAAAATTTAAAATCGGTTATTCATACTTTCGCAGAATATACTGCCTTGCCTCATAGCAATGTACGATCAACAAAAGCATGCTCATAAAGACAATATGAAAAAATAATACCTGACCAAATGCAAGTGCGATGTGTCCATAATACAACTGATAGTATTTTGGAAAATTCGATGCAGGTCCCGTATACATCGCTAAAAACATCAATATATAAAACAGATAACTTATCGCCACGCCTTTTTTGATTGGCTTCCCTGCATCATTCTGTCGTTTTTCATCTGCCAATTGAACATTTTTTCGGATTTCACATTTTAATCTTGTCGATAAACCGCATTTCTTATATCGCAATACTATGTAGGTACTCATAAACAAGGTCACAAAAAATGAAGCATCAAATAAAAGCCCATGCTTGCCATTAACTGATCTTGCTTTGAACGACAGACCTGCATAATTTTCAATGGGAAGATTAATCGCAAGCACAAAACACGCTATACCGAATAGCAAAAAGAAATACATTGAGTTAAACGGAGAAAGCTCTTTCAACATATCAAATACATATTTTTCTTTCATATTAAGCGTCGAACGATTTTTTCCTATCTTATGATATTTCCATAGGGTCTAGATAACTTTACCACAAATCAAAAGGTGTTAAAGTTAGGCTATGACTGGTTTAAACAAGTATTGTAAGCGTTCACATATTTCTGAGGCTA